>CBDVAM010000098.1:0-12951 GCA_965371965.1 uncultured Phycisphaerales bacterium | reverse complement strand
CGCGATCACCCCCCCGCGTAGACCCCGATAACGAAGTTGCGCCCGGACCTGGGCGTGGGCCGGGCGCGGGTCGTACTCCGGTTGTGCGAACTCGCCTAACAGCCATGCACGAATAGGTCGAGGAACGCAAAGAAGTCTGCTGAGTCGATGGTGCCGTCGTGATTGAAATCCACGCTCAGATCATCCGCGGCGAACAGGTCCAGGAACGCGAAGAAGTCGTCCGCGTCCAGCTCGCCGTCGGCGTTGATGTCCGCCGGGCAGTCGCTGAGGCCGAACCGGAACTCGATCACCGCGACGAGAGATGAGAGACCCTCGCCTTCGGCCTCGACGGCCAACTCGGTCTGGACCTCCAGACGGTACTCGCCCGCCGGCAGCGCCCCCAGAAACCGGAAGTGCCCGGGGTCGTCCAGGACGATCGGCTCGAACTCGGTGTCGTGGCCGGGGACCAGGCTGATGAATGAGTGGTTGGCAAAGTGCCCGTCCTCTTCCCGTGTGATGTAGTCGCCCACGAGGGCAAACCTCGCCGCCTCGGTCAGGACGAACTCGTAGATCACCGAGCTGTTGCCCGCGGCTCTCGATTCTGTCCTCTCGCCCTCGGTTCGAGCCGCGCCGCCGGTCGACAGGCGCCCGCGGATCTGGTCCGGCTCGGCGAAGGTCTCCTGGGTGGCGAGAACCTCGGCTCCGGCGCGACCATCGCTGGTATGAGCGTCGGCGTCGTGGGCCCGATCGAACAGCCCGAAGTCGTCCGAGATGATGATCTCGGGGGCGTCTAGCACGTGCTCGTCGGCGCTCACCGCCCTGGCCTCTACATCCAGCGTCCGCACGATATGGGGCTCGATGATGTCGGCCCCCGCGGTCGCCGTCAAGGCGACACATCCTGCAACAACAACCCAATGTCTAACCCAGTCTCTGCGCACACGACAACCATTGATTCGCATGGCGAACCTCCCTTCATTAGATGAGATGTCCAGATCTCAAACCGCCCCGGGTACTCTCTTCCCGGAGTGACCTTACCATACGGGCTGGTCCGCTCTCATGTGTCGCAAAATCCCCGATCAGACGGGTTACAGTTGTATCGTCATCTGGATATTCGTGTAAAAACCGGCGAGCAGTTTCCAAACACTGGTCCCGCAGCCATGACGCTGCTGTTCGATTCAGGCTGTACTGCTAGTTGGAGATCTCGTAGACGACGATGACGAAGATGTCGCTGGCCCTGAAGCTGCGCCCGGTGCCGGACATCGTGGTGGCTTCCTTGGCGAGGGTCTGGGGGGCGATGTTGCCCTGGATGGACTGGATCTTGACCTTGTGGTCGCGGATCCAGGTGTTGACCTCGGTTTCGAGGGTTGAGGCCTGGTCCTCGATGCCGATGAAGAGTTTGACTTGCTGCATGGGGGCTCCGGGGTCTTGGGGTTTGGGTCTTGGGGCTGGGATTGGGGCTGACGATAGGACGGATGGTGCCCCGAGGTCGGGCTCAGGACTGTGCGGTACGCTGCACGCCCGGATCGGAGGTGTGCGATGCTGACGGTGACGAAGGATCTGATGCTCCCGGCGACCGTGACGGGGTCGTGGCCCAGGCCGGGGTGGTTCCAGGACAGCATGTGGGGGCGTCCGCTGGATTCGTGCATGATGGACCCGCGCTATCGCGAGGGGTTCACCGATGCGATGAGCGTCGTGGTAAACGATCAGGCGCGGGCGGGGCTCGACCTCGTGAGCCACGGCGACCTGCACTGTGACAATGACATGGCCGGGCGGTCGTGGCACCACTATCCGCTGCAGCGGTGGAAGGGGTTGGATGGGGATTATTTGCAGAGCGATGAGACGCGCTCGCCGTGGCTGCGGTATGCGCCGGGGACGCTGTTGAATGAGATCTACACGGGCTGGCGTTGGCCGCAGGTGACGGGGAAGGTGGAGCATTATCCGCTGGACTATCCGAAGATCTGGCGGATTGCGCAGCAGCGTTCGCCGGTGGCGGTGAAGTTCGGGACGTGCTGCTCGCAGGTGATGGGTCTGTTCCTGGACCTGTACACCGACACGTACACGGATAATCGCCAGGTGATCTGGGACATGGCCGAGGCGATGAATAAGGAGTTGCTGGCGCTGCGCGATGCGGGGTGCAGGTGCATCCAGATCGAGGAGCCGACGCTGCATTTCTGGGCGAACACCTACGGGGCCCAGAGCGACGAGGTGAAGTTTATGGTCGAGGCGTTCAACCGGGAGGTGGAGGGGCTTGATGATATCGAGCTGTGGATCCACACCTGCTGGGGCAACCCGAACATGCAGCGGGTGATCGACAACGACAGTTACGCGGCGTCGTTTGAGCTGTACATGCACGCGCTCAAGGGCGATGTGTGGACCGTCGAGATGTCAGACCGGAACTTCCGTGAGATCGATCTGTTCGGGTCGATGAAGGGGAGGCTTCCCAAGAAGGTCGCAGTTGGGGTTGTGAGTCATCGGTCGTTGCAGGTGGAGACGCCGGAGGTTGTCGCGGGGCGGGTGCGCCAGGCGATGGAGCACATTGACCCGGCGCAGTTGATCCTGTCGACCGATTGCGGGTTCGGGCGCGCGGGGTGTAACCGGGACATCGCGTTCTTCAAGACAGCGGCGATCGCGCAGGGGCGGGACATCGTGCTGAAAGAGCTGGGGATAGAGCCTCGGGGGGTGCGGGCGGCGGAGGCAGCGTTGCAGACGGATATCGTCGCGGAGAGGGCGGATCGGTGAGGGGGGCGGTGTGGAAGGTCGCGGCTAAGGCTCGTATCGCTTCGCGTTGACCGGCGAGATGCCGATCCCAACTGGGAATCGTGGCCTGCGCTCGAGGACTCGCTTAGACCACGGCACCGTCGGGGGTGATGGGGCTGGTGGCCATGCGTTCGTGGTAGCCGCTGGCATTGCCGTCGGTGCAGTAGCGGTTGAGGCGTTCGACGGCTGTGTCGGGGTCGACGACGGTGGCTGCGTTGTCGTCGGTCCACAGGTTGAGGCGGTCCATGGTTTCCAGGGCGTCTTTGGTGTCGAAGGCGACATCGACGTTGAAGGCGTCTTTGAGGTAGGCGTGGGCGCGGTCGGCGAGTTCTTCACGCGATGTGATCGGGAGTGTCGAGGCGGTGTCGTCTTGGGCAGCGCGGCAGAGGGCGTAGGCCAGGGTGGCTTCTTTCAGCTCTTCCTGGCAGACGTGGGAGACCAGAGAGTGGACGACGGCGACGTTGTTGGCGAGGTTCTGGTAGTAGAGGTGGCTGGTGAGGCGGACATCGCGGGCGTTGCGGGTCGCCTTGTAGCCCAGGAAGCCGCGGATGGAGATGACGACGAATCCGACGAGGACGACCCAGAAGAAGGCTGTCCAGGCGGCGACGATGGCGACGAGTTTGGAGACTTTGAAGATGGTGGTGCCGAGGGCTCCGACGCCGCCGCCGGCGACCTTGACGCGGTCGAACAGAGACATGCGGACCTCGGCGTGGGGGAGCAGGGCCTCGAGGTCACACAGCGGGATGTCGCGGAAGAGTTTTAAGAACACCACGGGCTCGCTGGAGGGGCGGGCGATGACCGAGAGGCGCCGATAGATATCAACTTCGCGGTTGAGCCCTTTGATAGGGTGACGCCAGGTGCGGTAACGCCGGGTGATCGAGGTCCTTCCGCGGACCCACACGCTCAGGTCGCTGATGAGTTCGGGGCGCAGGCGGATGCGCAGGCCGTGGCTGTTGGCCTCGCTGATGGCGGCGTCGATCTGGACATCATTGAGGCGTTCGAAGTTCGCCTTGTCGAGGAGGTATTCCAGGCGCTGGTTGAGTGCGCTCCAGGCGTCGTCTGAGGTGTGCGATTCGGAGTTGCCCAGGCACAGGGTCTCGCGGTCGGGATTGAACCAGGCGTAGCGCTCTGCGATGCGGCGCTCGAAGCCCTCGGCCTCGTGGTGGGTGACACGCTCGAGGGCGTCGGCGACGGCGCGGATGGACGGGGCGGAGTCGCCGAAGCGGGCGGTGTCGTCGGCGAGAGCGCGGACGAGGTCAGACTCGAAGACGGGGATGAAGCGGTCGTCGGGAGGACGCAACTCGGGCTCGCCCTCGCCCTCGATGAGGATGGGGGGGAGCTCGTCTTGGGTGAGCATGGGGGAGTGTAGTGGACGGGGAGGGGGCAATGGGGAGCAGGGCAATGGGCAATAGGCAATGGGGAGCAGGGGAATAGGCAATGCGGCGATGCGCTATAGTGGGGCGCGTGATGAAGATGAACAGGTTAGTTGCGGCTTGTTGCGGTGCGATGGTGGTTTCGCTAGGTGGCGGGTGCGCGAGTAATCCGTGGGTGGAGGCGTATACGCCGGTGACGCCCGTCGCGCCCGTGGTGCGGAGCGAGTTGCTGCTGGTGGACTTCGATGAGGCGGTTCGTGAACGCCAGGAGGGTGAGCACGAGGTCATCGGCTACGCGAGCTTTACCGGCGTGTACTCGCGGGAGATCGAGAGGGACCTGCGGGGGTTCGCGCAGGAACGCGGGGCGACGCTGGTGGCGTGGGGCGCAAGGCACATGCACAACGAGGTGTCGACGGAGCTGCGCCCGGTGTTCGAGACGTACACGAGCCATCGGCGCGAGCGGGTGTACGACGCGCGGAGCGGGCGGTATGTCCGCGAGGATCGACCGGTGACGGTGACGGCGACGCGGTATGTTCCCGTCGTCGATGAGGATGCGATCTACGCGTTTCGGGCGGTGTTCTATCGCCCGCTCGCCGGGTGAAGATTGGGGCGGGCATGACCAGGCGCGTCACGATCATCACCACCGGCGGCACGATCGAGAAAACCTACGACGAGCGGACGGGCGAGCTGGAGAATCGGCGGTCCATCCTCGGGCGGATGCTCCGGCGGGTGCGCCTGGCCGAGTGTGACATCGATGTCGTCGGGCTGATGAGCAAGGACAGCCTGCTGATGACCGGCGATGATCGCGAGCGGATCCTCAAGGCGGTGGAGGATGCGTGTGCGGATAGCGGTGGCGGACGGTCCACCGACGGGGTCGTGATCCTGCATGGGACCGACACGCTGGGCGAGACCGGCGAGTTGTTGTGTGCGAGCATCGGGTCGCCGCGGGTGCCGATCGCGTTGACCGGGGCGTTTCGTCCGTTCGAGATGCGTCTCTCTGATGCGCTACAGAACCTGACCGAGGCGATCTTTGCGGTGGGGGTTCTGGAGCCCGGGGTGTACTGCGTGCTGCACGGGCGGGCGCTCGAGTTTCCCGGAGTGGTGAAGGACCGGGACGCGGGGACGTTTCGGATGGGGGACGCGGGTTAGTACGGCTTCGGCGCTGGCAAACCGCTTGTTCATCTGAGCACCAACCATGCAGAGCCATGGTTGGTGGCACGGGGCTTGGATGGCGGCGCGATGACCGGCTGGAAGCCAGTCCCACCGTGGTGCTCTCAGCCGCCGTCGGCGCTGGCGAACTCGCCGGACATCTGGGTGTAGTGCGGGCTGGAGTGGAGCGTTGTCTGGAACTGGGTGACGAACTCGTCGCGCCCCGCGTGGCCCTCGGGCCAAGCCCAGCGGATGAAGCGCAGCGCGAGGTCTTCGTGGCCCGCGTAGGCGAGCTTGAGGGCCTCGGCGTAGAGCTCGGCGGGCGGGCCGGTGGTCTGCCAGGTGTCGGCGAGGACGATCTGTTCGATCTTGGGTTCGAGTTGGTCGATCCGCGGGGCGCGTTGGGCGAGATCCTTGGCCGACGCGGCGTAGGTGGTGCCGGTCCAGCGGAGGACGACGCGCGGGGCGTCGCCTTCGAGGACATCGGACCAGGTCTGGTCGCGGGTGACGAACTCGAGGACGCCGTCGCCGTCGAAGTCGCGGAATCCGGCGCTCTCGGGGGCGTCGAGTTGGGCGATGACGTCGATTTCCTGATTGAGCGAGAGGATGGTGTAGCGGTGGGCGGCGTCGATGGACTCGTGGATGACGAGGTTGGCGAGCCCGTCGCCGGTGATGTCGGTGCCCATAGGAATGGTGCCGGCACCGTTCAGGGTCTCGGTCTGGAGATACAGATCGGACCCCGCGTGGGACCAGTAGGTGTTGCCGTCGCGACGGATATCGAGCTTGGCGGGCGCGACGATGACCTCGAACCCCGCGACCTGGTAGGTCTGGGGCGCGCGCTCGTGGGGGAGCGTCGGGCGATCGCCGTCGGTCGCGAGGTTGTTCGCGCCGTTGTTGGAGGCGGATTGGTCTTCGGAGTTGCTCTCGCCCTTACCGCAACCGGTTTGGGGACCCGTGGAGAGACCCGCGAGGAGGGTGATAAGGACGCCGGCGCGGATCCTTCCGCTGGTGTTTCTTCCATGCATGATGGGAGTGTATCAGGGGCGATGGGGAGCGTCGCGTGGGGCTGAGCGACAGGTCGGATTCGCGCGTGTATGCACCGATGGTGCACAACCTGACGTTTGCTGTCGGGTGCTTCGAATCGTTGATGTGGTCGAGGCCGGTGGTCAGGCCTTGATGGCGGTGACCTTGACGCGGGTGTAGCGCTGGCGGTGTCCGGTCTTGCGCTTGTAGCCCTTCTTGGGGCGACGTTTGTAGATGTGGAGTTTATCGCCCAGCACGGTGGGTTCGAGAATCTCGGCGGTGACGGTCGCGCCCTCGACAAGGGGACGCCCGATCTTGGGCGAGCCCTCGTCGCCCACGAGCAGGACGCGATCGAAGGTGATGGCGTCGCCGGCCTTGGCCTCGCCGCCCTGGTAGAGGTCGATGAGGAACTCCTGGTCCTGCTCGACCTTGCGCTGAGCGCCGGATTCTTCGATGATCGCGTACATCGCCTGTTGCTCCACTTGTCGCGAGGCCGGGATCGTGGGTGGGCTCGCGGGCCGGGATATTAGGCGGGCGAAGAGGCGTTCACAAGGGATGCTGGGTGAATCCGACGTGGACTCCTGGAGCCGTGGATCGTGGCTTGTGCTGGGTTGCCAGACGGATCGAGCCGGCGTCCAGAGGTCGTACGCCGGCTCGATATGGGCTTGGTTCGGGATGGATTGCGGCGTATCAGGGTGTTCGCCCGGGTGCCTACTCGAGGCTTTGGGCCTCGATGAAGCCTGCACGCATGAGGAATCGTGTGGCTTCTTCGATCTCCCATCGCGTGAATCTGGCGAGGCAGTCGGGCTGTTCGCTGGTACCCATGACGCTGGTCGGGTAGGGGCAGAGGCCGCCGTGGGCGGCGGCGAGCTCTGAAATGGCGTCCAGGACGGCCTCGGAGGCCTCGAAGAGGCGGTTGTGATCGATCTGTTCGTGGGCTTCGTTCATGTCAAACCTCGGTATTCCTTGAGAAAGACGCGGGCGCCCCTGGGCGGGGTAGATCTCGCGACTTTTCTCTTCTTCCAGAACGCTGTTCCTCTGCAAGAACTCACGGCTGGGTCAACATCATCCCTATTCGGCAAATGTCGGCGATAGTTTCCAAGCCTGAGAAAAGCGATCAGAGTCTGGTAAGAACTGCCTGGTCCAGATCGGTTATCTGGCGTCGGAGGGTCGAGGCGTCGATCGCATGGGGTAGTTCCAGTGTGGGGTTGATCGCGAATGCGGCTTCGAGGAGGCGTTCGGCGACGAGTGATGGGGGTTTGTCCCCGCCGGACCAGTATTCGTAATCGACCCAATCGAGGTCGAGCGTGTGCTGGCTCTCGCCGGCGTCGTCGTAGGCGAGGGTCAGCTTGTAGGACCAGCCGTGGGCGGTCTCGACTTCTGTGGCGATGTCGATGTGTGCGAGCCTGCGATGGGCCATGGCGACCTTCCGGGGAACGAGCGGTAGCATCCGGCGTATCTATCGGCGCGCCGGTCATGGCGCGCCCAGCGATCTGCGCCCAAGTGGGATGAATCGGTCGATAGATCGTGAGCCGCTTCGGCACGCGAGAGGAGTCCATGGAGTTTTTCTTCGAGATCATCCGGCTGGGGCTAAAGAACCTGCGCCTTCAGCTCGTGCGGTCGTTCCTGACGGCGCTTGGGATCATCCTGGGCGTCGGTGCGGTGATCACCATGGTGTCCATCGGCGAGGGGACCAAGCAGGAGGCTCTGCGACAGATCGAGCAGTTGGGGGCGCGGAACATCATCATCCGCAGCCAGAAGCCGGCGGACTCGGTGGCGTCGCAGGGGGGCCAGCAGACGTCGTTCGTGGCCCGGTATGGCATCACCCGCGCGGATCTCAGGGTGATTGAGCAGAAGATCCCCGACGCCGAGGCGATCGTGCCGGTCAAGGCTATCGGCGACAAGGTCTTCCACGCGGATCGGCGGCAGAGTTCGCAGGCGTACGGCACGACGCCGGGGCTATTGAAGCTGGCGAATCTCCGCGTGGCGCGTGGGCGCTACCTGACGGACACGGATCTGACAAGCAGCGCAACGGTTGCGATCATCGGCGCAGAGGTACGCAAGGAGCTGTTTCTCTACGACGATCCGCTGCACAACACGATCCGCATCGATGACAAGGTGTTCACGGTCGTGGGGATTCTCGAGCCGGTCGGGCTCTCGGGGGGCGCGGGCGCGGCCCTGGTCGGACGCGACCTCAACCTCGATGTCCACATCCCGATCACCACGGCGCGTCAGATCTACGGCGACACCCAGATCCGGCGCAGCAGCGGGTCGTTCGGCGGCGAGGATGTGCAGATCTCTGAGATCTATCTGTCGAGCCCCTCGCGCCAGAGGGTGCTGGAGGACGCCGAGCGGGTGCGCCGGATCATGGGCATACGCCACGAGGGCCTGACCGACATCGGCATCGGCGTGCCGTACGAGCTTCTTGCCAACGCGAAAAAGAGCTTGATGACCTGGAACATGGTGCTGGCGGCGATCGCGGGGATCAGCCTGCTGGTCGGCGGGATCGGGATCATGAACATCATGCTCGCAAACGTCACCGAACGCACGCGCGAGATCGGGATCCGGCGTGCGATCGGCGCGACCCGAAAGCACATCATCTGGCAGTTCCTGGTCGAGACCAGCGTCCTGGCGGCGATCGGCGGGGTCGCGGGGGTGGTCCTGGGGATCGGCACGAGCCTGGGTGTCGAGCCGTTTGTCGCGTGGCTGCCGCAAGCGCCGTTTGTGGGTCGGTACTTTGACGCCGACACGACGCTGAGCACGGCGATCACGGGGTGGTCGATCGGGCTGAGCTTCACGGTGGCGACGCTGACGGGGCTGATCTTCGGGATCTACCCGGCGTTCAAGGCGGCGCAGCAGGATCCGATCGTGGCGCTGAGGCATGATTAGGTAGGGAGAGGACTCACCGCGGAGGGCCGCGGAGTTCGCGGAGGGGGAATCGCCACGGAGTGGCACGGAGTTTCACGGAGTCAGAATGGGGAGTGGAGGGCGGAGGGGCAGAGAGAGGAAGACCTGGGCGGGTCGAGTTGATTGCCTAGGAACAGATGTTGGTAAGTGACGTCGCGGCGTCGGCGAGGCGTCCGCCGTACTTGTTCGTCCATTTGGGCGGTGCGTCTGCCTGGAAAGCGAGCCAGGCGGTGTCGCGTTTTTCTCAAATCGCCTCGATCTGACGTGGGGCGCGCTCGTTGACGAAACCAGATGGTTCGCGCAGTTTCAATGCTCGTGTCACGTCCTTCCACTGGCAAGAGGGAGAGCGGTGATACTGGCAGACACTAACCCGTTGCTGCTTTGGCGGAACACTCGATGCAGACCGCCACGGAGTGGCGCTGCGATCCTAGCGAGGGGCGATAGCCCCTTGATGGTGTTGCGCGGGAGACCCAGCCCCGGCCGGGGCGCTCGAGCGCCTCGGCCGGGGCTGGGGTATGGCTTGGGCTCGCGACGAGGGGCTTCCGCCCCTCGCTATGTTCGCAACGCTGCTCCGCAGCGAAGAACCTGGCGGCATCTACTCAAGCGTTACGCCAAGTTCGAAATCGCACCAGCCACGATTGCCCGCCGCGAAGAGCCCGAGGTCATCGGGCGACATCTCGGCGATGATCTCGTCGCAGCCGATGAACTCGGGCCCGGCGTCCGCGAGGCGCTTGGCCATGACGCGGATGGCGTCGGGGTTGTTGTCAATCAGGGTGAAGCTTCGCCCGAGCTTGGCGGCGGCGTCGCCGGTGGTGCCGCTGCCGGCGAAGAAATCGAGCACGGTGTCGCCCGGGTCAGAGTGGTTTTTGACGATGCGCTGGAGGATCGCGATGGGTTTCTGGGTCGTGTAGCCGGTTTTTTCTTTGCCGTTGGGGCTGACGATGGTGTTCCACCAGACGTCGGTGGGGACCTTGCCTCGGGCGGCTTTTTCGGGGCCGACGAGGCCCGGGGCCATGTAGGGCACGCGGTCGATGTCGTCATAGCGACAGACGTAGTTCGCGGGGTCCTTGGCGTACCAGAGGATGTTGTCGTGCTTTGCGGGCCAGCGATTGCGGGGGCGCCCGCCGTAGTCGTAGGCCCAGATGATCTCGTTCTTGAACGACTCGCGTCCGAAGATGGTGTCGAGCAGCACCTTGGCGTAGTGGACCTCGCGGTAGTCGAGGTGGAGAAAGAGCGAGCCGTCGTTAGTGAGCAGGCGATGGGCCTCGACGAGGCGTTCATCCAGGAATGCCATGTAATCGTCGAACGAGTCGTTGTAGCTCGTTGTGCCCAGACGGGTCGTGCGGTAGCGTTTGCCCTGGAATCCGGTGCGATCGCCGTTCTCGTCCTGGACGGTGCGTGTGCGTGTGCGTTGCTGAACCTTGCCGGTGTTGAATGGGGGATCGACGTAGATCAGGCGCGCGGACCGATCGGGGAACTCTCTGAGGATGGGCAGATTGTCGCCGAAGATGATCTTGTTCAAGCGTTGGCTCCTGGCGATCCAGAGTAGCGGCTCGCGTCGGGTTCGGCGTCAGCCCTACGCCTCTGCACTGATCCTATCACCGTAGCCCGTGTTCCTTGAGCTTGCGATACAGCGTCCGTTCGCGGATGCCGAGCACTTTGAAGAGCTACCGCGGAGGGCCGCGGAGTTCGCGGAGGGGGAATCGCCACGGAGTGGCACGGAGTTTCACGGAGTCAGAATGGGGAGTGGAAAACGGAAGGGACGGGGAGATTGCAGAGGGATCAGTCGGCTTGGTCTCTCGCGACGATTGGCATGTGCTGTCCACACTCGGGGCATTTGACTCGTCTCGCATTTGGATGTGCGAGGCCTTCGAGGTCGTAGCCGCAGTGTGGACATCGACCCTCGGCGGTTCTTTTTCTTTCAACCCAGTCTCTCGGGTTTGGAAGCCATCGCCAGGTCTTGCCGTGGATGACGCAGATCAGCGTGATGAGAGCGAGGGTGATCGCGATGGCGTTTCGGATGTAGCCCATCAGGATTGGCGTTGTGCGGTGGGTGACACCATCGCGGAAGAGGGAACCGAGGTTGAGGGTGTGCATTTACCACTCCGGTTGCCGATCGAATGCAGCGAGGACTGCTCGCATGACCGCTTGGCGTGTTTCCTCATCAAGAGGCCAGATCTCGTCCGAGACGAGCATTGCCTCCTCGCGTCGGGTGGTCAGGTGATAGACCCCGATGCTGCGAGAAGGGCTGCTTGAGACGTGGATATCAGGACGAGCTCCAGGGAGATTCCAGGGAACCAGGTCAACTGGAATCTCGTCGTACCAGAGCCACTCGAATGAGCCGTCGGTTACGACCGCGATTCCTCGGAGGGGGATACCGTGGGACATTGTTGGGCTGGGCTGTCCAAAGACCAGTTGCTGCATTGTCGAACGGCGATTAACAGACGATCGGATCGAGTTGAAGTCAATCGCAAGCACGAGCAAGAAGAAGCCGACCACCAGCGGATGGCCGGTCCAGCGGCATCTGGGATTCGGACTGGCGTGATCCTCAGCGATCTCAGCGGCCCTCCGCGGTGAGTTCCTTTCTTACCGCAACCCATACTCTTTCAACTTCCGATACAGCGTCCGCTCGCCGATGCCGAGCATCTTGGCGGCTTGTTCGCGGTTGCCGTGGGTGAGCTTCAGGGTCTCGCGGATGGCGCGTTTTTCGATGTGTTCGAGGCTGGTGCCGGCGAGGCTGCCGGCGGGGGCCGCGGCGGATGGCTCGTCGTTCTGATCGGCGTCGCTGGTAACGTCTTGGGGGATGTGGCGCAGGTCGATCCTTGCGGGGTCGGCGTCGGATTCGCCCAGGGTCATGACGGTCATGTTCTGGATGACGTTTAGGAGCTGGCGGACGTTGCCGGGCCAGCGGGCCTGGGTGAGGCGCATGATTGCGCCGTCGGTGATCTCTGGGACGGGACGGTCGGGGGCGATGTCCTGGGCAAAGCGGGCGAGGGCGTGATGGATGATGCGGGGGATATCCTCGCGCCGGTCGCGCAGTGGCGGCAGGTGGACGTGCGAGCCGTTGAGGCGGAAGAACAGATCCTCGCGGAACTCGCCGGTCTCGACGAGTTGCTTCAGGTCGCGGTTGGTGGCGCTGACGAAGCGGACATCGACGTGCAGCGGCTCGTTGGCGCCCAGGCGGACGAGCTCGCCCGATTCGAGCACGCGGAGGACCTTGGCCTGCTGGGTGAGGGGCATGTCGCCGATCTCATCGAGGAAGAGGGTGCCGGCGTCGGCGTACTCAAAGACGCCCTCGCGTTCTTTGTCTGCGCCGGTGAATGCGCCTTTCACATGGCCGAAGAGCTGGTCTTCGAGGAGGCTCTCGCTCTGGCCGGCGCAGTTGAACGTGACGAGGCGGTTTGCGGATCGTTTGCTGTTGGCGTGGACGGCCTTGGCGATGAGTTCCTTGCCGGTGCCGCTCTCGCCGGTGATGAGCACGGGCAGGCTGCTGGCGGCGACGGTCTTGATGGTGCGCAGGATGGTGCGCATGGTGTCTGAGCCCGCGATGATGCCCTCGAAGCCGTGCTGGATGAGGCCGCTGAGTTCGGGGGATTCGTGGCGGAGCAGGGCGGTCTGGCTCGCGCGGTTGACAAGCTCACGGAAGAGGGCGAGATCGAGCGGTTTTTCGATGAAGTCGAACGCCCCGTGCTTGAACGCGGCACGGGCGGTGGGGACGTCGCCGTGGGCCGTGACCATGATGGTCTCGGCGTTGGGCTGGAGC
>CBDVAM010000097.1:0-12990 GCA_965371965.1 uncultured Phycisphaerales bacterium | reverse complement strand
GAGGATCGCGATGGTCGCAGTGAGAGCCATATAGGTCAGTATACAGCGCCCACTGGACCCCGCAACGCCAAATTAGCAAGTGTCCATGGCTCAAAGATGAGCGGAATCTCCGCTGAATGGCTCAAGTCTGAGGCAAGAGCTTTGAATCTGGGATCTTCTCGCAAGTATTGACCGTGTTTGTGCTCCTGCCTGCGCCGAGTTGTGTATGCTGCGCCCAATCCCACTCTGGGAACGCAGAAGAGATGCAAGAGAAAGGGAACATCGAATGATACGGGAACTACTTGTCGGATTTGGTGTGGCGATGCTCTTCCCGTTTGCCGCGTCGGCGGACACATACACATACACGGGAGGGAGCGGTGGAGATTGGACGGACACGAGTCGGTGGACGGACTCACAAGGGAACTCAGGTATCGATTTTCCCGATGCAGACGATCGGGCGATCGTTCCGAACAACAAGACGGTATTCATTCGTGCCGGCCTGACCATCACCGTCGACACGATCTGGATCAAGGACACCGGGAAGATAAAGGTCGAAGGATCGGGGGTGCTGATCCTCGAGAACGACGATGTCAACTGCGACGGCGTAGGGCCAAACCCAACGTGCGCGACTGTGGACAACTCGAGGATCGACGGGGCCCTTGAACTGAATGGCGACGGCACCGGGAACGTGGGCAGGTTGAGATTTATGGTGGCCGATCATGTCGTCGGCGGCAATGGACGGATCGATTCGTTGTTTGAGGTCGGCCAGATCAGGATCTACCCCAATGTCATCATGACCAATCAGCTTGACCATACGACCGACGGTATCGTCGGGACGCTGGACATCATCGTCGAGGTGGACGGCCTGTTTGTGAACGAAGGCATCGTCCACGCAACAACGCTGGACCCCGATTTCGCGGAGCTCTTCGTCACCGGTGATATCACCGATATCCCCGGTGCCATCTGGATGGCAGACTGCGACGCCACATTGATCTTCGCCACAACAGCGGATCTGTACGGCAACATTGTGGACGGATTGAGCAGTGGGAACTTCGAGTTCCGTGGAGATATCTCAACGTGCGGCAAATACATTCGCACCGGCTGCGGCTGCCTCCGAGGGTTCGATGTCAGTCTGACTACATTTCGATATGCCGTGTTTGACGACGGTGGAAGTGGGTGCCAGAACCCGGGCGCAATCCTCGCACCACCGCTTCCGTGCCCGTCGCGTCCCTTAGGCCAAACTGGATTCATTGTCAATTCGGACTCTGACTCAGACCCGTGCGACGGTTGTGAAGGGCCGTAACTGACGAGCGGTCTGTACATCACCGAATCGCCTCGCGTCCAATCGCCGGCGCGCCCCGCGTTATCGGCTCGTCCCAAGGCGTGACCCGATACAACACGTTCGGCAGTTGCTCCGGTCGAACAACTTGCTTGACACGCCCGGCTTCGCCCAGTCGCCCAGGGCGAGCGCAAGGGCTGGCTCGTTGAAGGCGAGGGCGACCCTCGCCAGGAGGGGCACCCGCTGGGGCCCTTCGATCAGAAGGTCTGCGGGGCTGATGGGTGCCTCGCCCCGCGGGCTCGATCCGCTACGCGATGACTACAGGTGCCGTACGAGTCACTTGCCCTCGTACCAGGTCGTGGCGATGTGCGAATCGACGATCAGCGGCACGCGCAGGTCCATCGCCGCCTCCATGCGCTCGACGATGAGCGACCGTGCGTCCTCGGCGGTGTCTGCCGGGGCCTCGAAGACGAGCTCGTCGTGGATCTGGAGCAGCATGAGGACGCCGCGAAGTGCGGGGTCAGGGGCTTGGACTTCGGCGAGCACGGGCGGGACGCCCATGCCACCGGTCTCTCGTCGTGGCTTCGTGGCTTCGTGGCCTTGTGCCTGACTCGCGTGGCCTTCGCTCGCGGGGCCTCGCTCAGACCACGGCACCTCATCGGTCCGTTCGCGCCAGCCCAGGCGCTTGTGGATATCCACCATCGCGATCTTGATGAGATCCGCGGCAGAGCCCTGCACGACAGAGTTGATCGCGACGCGCTCGGCGTTGGCCTGGCGGGTCGGGATGTTTGAATCAAGGTCGGCGATCGGGCGACGACGACCGAGCATGGTCTGCACATACCCGTGCTTGTGCGCAAAGTCCATGCACTCTTGCAGGAAGCTCGCGATGCCTTTAAAGCGGTGCTTGTAGTCGCGGATGATCTCGGTCGCCTCGGCGTTGGACATATTGAGCCTCCGGGCCAGGCCGTAGGGCGTGATGCCGTAGACGATGCCGAAGTTGACCATCTTCGCGCCAGAACGCTGCGACGAAGTGACCTCGTTGACGGGCACACGGTGGATGCGGGCGGCGACGGCCTTGTGGATATCCTCGCCCGCCTCGAAGGCCTCGATCAGCGCGGGATCACGCGAGAGATGAGCAAGCAATCGCAGCTCGATCTGCGAGTAATCCGCCGTGATGAGCACGCGCCCGGGCGGGGCGATGAACGCCTTGCGGATCTCGCGCCCGATGTCAGAGCGGATCGGGATGTTCTGCAGGTTTGGATCGCTCGATGACAGCCGCCCGGTCGCGGCCCCGGTCTGGTGGAAGCTGGCGTGGATGCGCTTGGTGCGCGGGTTGATGCACTCGCGGAGGTTGCCGAGGTAGGTGTTCACGAGTTTGGTGAGCTGGCGATACTCGAGCATGAGATCCGGCAGGCGCGTCTCGATGCCCGGATCGAGGCTGAGCTTCTCGAGGACCTCGGCGTCGGTGCTGGGGCCGGTCTTGCCCCGTTTGAGCGGTCGAAGCCCGAGCCCCGGCTCGTCGTGGTCGGGCTTGTTGAAGAGGATGCCGGCGAGCTGCCTGGGGCTGTCTGGATCGAACGCCCGCCCCGCCTCTTCGATCGCGATCTCGCGGATGCGCTTGCGCAGCTCCTCGATCTTCACCTGCAGGCGAACCTCCTGGGCCCTAAGCTCGCCCGGCTCGACGAGGATGCCGTTCCATTCCAGGCTCGCCAGCACCTCGACCAGCGGCAGCTCGATCTCGCGCCAGAGCCTGTTCAAGCCCATCGGCTCGATGAGCGGGAAGAGTTTGCCCGCGAGTTGGAGCGTGATATCCGCGTCCTCGGCGGCGTACGGCGACGCCAGCTCCAGCGGCACCTGGTCGAACGTCCGCTGGTCCTTGCCCTTGCCGATGAGGTCTCGAATGGAAATAGTCGTGTGGTCGAGAAGCGCGAGGGCGAGTGAATCCATGCCGTGGCTCGAACGCAGGGCGTCGATGAGGAAGCTGGCGACCATAGTGTCGCCACGCATCGAGGTGTCGTCCGCGCGCTCGTACTCGTGCCCTCGCAGAGTGATGCCGGCGCGTCGGAGCACGAGCAGGTCGTACTTCAGGTTGTGGGCGATCTTGGGGACCTCGGGGTTCTCGAGGATCGGCCCAAGCACCTCAAGCACGGTCTTCTCGTCGAGATGCGCCTCGGGTGTCGGCGTGCGGATGGGGATATAGACTGCGACGCCGGGTTTGGTGGAAAATGACAGGCCGCAGAGTTCCGCGTCGACCGGACACAGCGACGTCGTCTCGGTGTCGAAGCAAACGGTCTCGGCGTCGCGAAGCTCCTGGGCCAACGCATCGAGCTGCTCGCGCGTGGTGATCGTGCGATAGTCGCCCGTCGTCTCAATCACACGCGGCGACGTGGGCTGATCGAACAGCCCGCCGATGACACCGGTCTGTATTGGAGGTCGTGGAGCAGCGGCTTGATCGCCGGCGTCACCCTCGGTCCCCATGAGCTTCTTCACCTCGTCCTGGTAGCGCCCGAAGCCGAGTTCGCGCATGATCGGCAGGAGGCTCTCAAGATTGAGCTTGTCACGGGCCGCGCTGGCAAGTTCAAAGTCCAGATCCAAGTCTTTGTGCAGCGTGACCAGTTGGCGGCTGAGATCGAGGCGATCCGCGGCCTCACGCAGCTTCTCGCCACGCTTGCCTTGAATAGTGTCGGCGACCGCGAGCAGCGCATCGAGCGAGCCGTGCTCTGCGATCAGCTTGGCGGCGGTCTTCTCGCCGACGCCCTCGACGCCGGGGATGTTGTCGGAGGTGTCGCCCATGAGCGAGAGCAGGTCGATCATCTGCGAGGGTTCTATGGCGAGCGTCTCGCGGAGCGTCTCTCGTGAGAAGAGTTCGTCCTTGTGGATGTCGTACATCTCGACGCGATCGCCCAGAAGCTGCTTGAGATCCTTGTCCTTTGAAATGATCCGGATGCGCAGGTCCGGGTCGGCCTCGGTGAGCTTCGTGGCCAGCGTCGCGATCACGTCGTCGGCCTCGTAGCCCTCGGCCCCGATGACAGGCAGACCGATGGATTCCAGCAGGCTCAGGCAGCGCTGAACCTGTGGGAACAGATCGTCCGGCGGCGGCGGGCGTGTGGCCTTGTACTCGGGATAGATCTGCGAGCGGAAGGTGCCGCGGTCGCCCGAGACATCGAGCGCGAGGGCGATGTAGTCCGCGTGCGAGCCGTGCTCAGCGATCTTCCCTTCTTCTCGCAGGAGCTTTAAGAGCATGCCGACGAAGCCGAAGGTGAGGTTTGTGGGCTCCTTGGTGACCGGGCTGGTCATGGGCGTGCGGATGGCGTGGTAGGCACGAAAGAACTGGGCGTAGCCGTCGATGAGGTAGAGGGTCTTCATCGGGGGGAGGATAGTCGCCGCGCCGCCAACCGCCAGTGGTCGGTGGCACCCCGACTCTGCGTTGAGACCCTTCGGATTCTGCCGGTCAGCAACCGGCCGTGAACAGGTTCAGGGACACGAAGAGGTCAAAAGACAGGAAACGGCCACCCCGAGTCTTCGCACCCGATCGCGACCGAGTACGGGCGCCATGCCTCACCATCGTGATAGAGATTAATGAGGAGATGGCCGAGGCCGCCGCTCGCCCAGTGGACGCGCAGTCGGATGAACGCCGAGCGTGACGAGTTATTGATTTCGTCGCCTTCAGCCTCCATCAGCGGCCCGCCAGGGGGGACGAACTTCGAGAACGCACCCCGAATTCCGTCATAGGGCCAGGTCGCACCACCAATAATCGGGCTGAACCCGCGCCCGAAATAAACCTGGCTCGTGTCGATCGCATGAATGGCAAAGCCGCGCTTCTCCGCCGATTCCCAGAGGAGGGAGAACAACTGCTCATCCGTGAGCGCCGCGACAGCATCGGCGTCCTCGTCGAACATGCCCCAGGACCGCTTCTCGCTCGCCATCGCTTCGGCATTCTTCCGTTTAAACGTGCAGCCGCGCTCCATCTCGTGGCGGTAGTACGGCGCCGCGTCCCCCTCAACGATCGCCCGGATGATGACGTTCATCTCGAGTTGTAGGTCCTCGTGATCACGGAACAACTCCGGATCGGTCATGGCCTTCTTTAGGCCCTCTCGGATCGAGGAGAGAACCTGCACTCTCTCTTCGTCGGTTCGGACGCTCTGAAATCCGGTGTCGCCCTCGGCCGGCGCAGGACCGCCGAGAGGCGGGCGGAACTCTTCCGGCTGTACTTTCGGTTGCGTACTGCAAGAGGCGGCGCTAAAGACCACCGTTGCGCACGTGATCACGAGCGCAGCGCGGAGTCTCCAGGCTCGGTACGCGGTGTGGCAATCCTGCATCGAAGAACCTCCGGGTTATTGTGCGAGGGTTAAACCTCGGCTCTACGCGGGAAGAATACTCCGCCCGCATCAAACGTGCGGAGTTTGGGTCTCACGCCGGACCGCTTCGCCCATGACGCTCAGGTCCTCGAATCAGGATGCCACGTCGCACTGCGGATCGGACGGGGGGTTGGTGCCGAGTACCCAACGCCACGGTTGGTGGCACAGTCAGATGAACCCTTGCCACTCCCTCCCGTTCGTCGACCCCCGAGCCTTCATTGGCGAGGCTCCGGGACCTGTCAGCAGCCCGCCGCAAACAAATCCAGGTACGCGAAGAAATCATCCGCGTCGCAATCGCCGTCGCCATCGATATCGCAGACATCGAGATCGCCGGCGGCGAACGCGTCGAGATAGCGAAAGAAGTCATCGGCGTCGGCGTCACCGTCGCCATCGAGGTCGGCAGGGCAGCCTCCGCCCCACTGGATGTTGTCTACGCCGAATGGATGGAATCCCGATCCGGATCCTGCCAATCGTACTTCATCAACGGTCTCGCTGATCGACACGTTGGCCCAGGAGTTGATGTCGCCGAGATCCGCGTTGACGGTTTCAACCAGAACTCCGTCTCTCCAGCCTTCAAGGGTCAGTGTGCCATTCGAGGAGCCGTTGGATCGGGCGGCGTCGAGCGAGAATGCCGTGATGTCGCTGTCGAAAAGCATGACAATCGCGTAGCTCCCTCCGTTGAAGCCGGAGAAGGTGGGGCCGTTCGTGCCTTCAAGGTCCCAGTTGCCGGGGTCTCCATTTGTCAACCCGTCCCAGGTCGAGCCATCGTCGGTCGAGTCGAACGTAACGCCCAAGAAGTCATACCGATCGGCGGGTATGCCTCCGTTCGAGTTGTCCGCCGCAAACTCCTCAAACGAGATGACGCTCTGAGCGTTTGCGGGGCTTTGTGTGAATGCGATCAGCGACCCGACGGCAAGCGTGTAGCGCAACATGGTTCTCTCCCTCTCGGTTTCGGACTCAGAGACAGAGGCCAGTCTATCGACTTGTGCGTGTCGTGCAAACCATTTGTGAGGGATCCCTCGGTGGAATTCCGGTGGTAGCACAGGTGTCCGATCTCATCTCGGCGTCGTGGCCGAGCGGATGGCGTGATGGGCGCGGAAGAACTGGGCGTAGCCGTCGATGAGGTAGAGGGTTCGCATATTTCTGGCCGATCATTCGTTGAACCGGAAACCAGCCTAGGCCGTATGCCTGGTATTCGCCTTGGCTTGGGGCTCGGAGGTGGCTATGCCGATCTGGATCATGCCGTGGGTCGCGATTGTCTTGGTGCTGCTGGGGATCATGAGCGTGGCATGCTCTCGGAGGCGACGGCTTGGACCGCCGGCCTGTCGGGCTTGCGGGTATTCGATGCTGGGGCTCGCCACGGAGGCGAACGAATCCGCCAAGTGTCCCGAGTGCGGATACGAGGGTGCGGTGCGGGCATTCCGACCCCGTCGTTTTCGCCGATCACGGATTGTGGGCGGCGCGGCGCTGCTGATCCTCGCGACCATTGCTTGGCACCTTCCCTTACTTGTTCAGGTCGATTATCCAAAGCGCACGCCGACATGGCTGCTCACGCGCCTCCCATTTGATCGAGTTGGCTGGGCGGATCAGCAACTCGCCGGAAAGTCAAGCAGATCTCGTTGGCTCAAGGAACTGAACGAACGACTGGCGGTGTGCGCGGAGGACGAATGGAACAACTGGCTTCGGCGCGTGGCCGTTTCCGTCAACGCCTCGGGTCCTGAGGCGATCCTCGATGACGGAACAAGGATTTGGCTCCGGCTCGTGGATGTCAGCGATCTCATCACGCCGTCCGAGGCTCAGATCGAGTCAGTGCCGACATACCTCGGGTTTGGTTGCGGCAACGGATTCGTGGAGGGCTGGGAGCGTCCACATGGTAACAAGGCCGTCCATGCACGGGCGGCGATCCGCGCGCGGCTTGCCCAAGCCCTCAACGATGAGATCAGGGGCGTCGACGAGCAGCACGGCTTTGTTGTCGGTTGCATCGACGGGTGGTTCCTGATCCGCGCGAGTCCGGCTGGTCACCAGAAGGTGCAGGATCGCATTTCTAGTGACGTGACGTTCTCGACGGCGGTCTCAGCCAGTTCGATTCGAAGCTACTTGGACACGAGTCTGGACCTGCGGACGTTTCGGAATCGACTAAGAGAATCAAATGTGGCGTCGTTCCGGACGTTGCGAGTGCTTTCGGAGATTCGAGAGCCGGTGGTGCGCAAACCTTGGGAGTCTCGTGAATCCGGTCGCTAGTCTAACGGCCACTGCCTAGTGCCGGGACAGTGCGGCGATCCGTTCCAGATACGCCTCACTGGGCTCCACATCCCTTCTTCCCATCGCCGTCCGCATCACATCAAGAAACTTGCTCAGGCGGTATTCCTTGTGCCCGGCGTCCGTCGCCCAGGTGAACGGGGCGACGGTGCCGCTGACGGCGGCGGTCTGGGCGAACATGCTGCCGGTGTGCAGGATGCAGCCGGTCATGAGGCGGGTCTGGATGGCGGTCTTGACGTGGTCGCCGATGATCGCGCCCAGGAACGTCTCGCCGGTGCGCTCGCGCTTGCCATCGGGCATCTGCTTGCACAGCACCTCGGCGTAGGTGTTCAACAAGTTACTATTGGTCGTCCCGGCACCGAGATTGACCCACTCGCCGATCCAGGAATCGCCCAGGAACCCGTCGTGGGCCTTGTTGGAATAGCCCTGGAAGACGCAGCCGGCGATCTCCCCGGCGACCTTGCAGACCGGGCCGATGGTCGTGTGGCCCCGGATGATCGCGTGTTCGAGGACCGTTGAGCCGCTGCCGATGAACGCCGGGCCGATGATCGTCGCGCCCGGGCGGAGCGTGGCGTTCTCGGCGATCACGATCGGGCCGTCTTCAGCGATAAGCGTGACGCCGGGATAGACCAGGGCGGTGGAGTCGATGATGATCCGATGCTCGCCGATGTGCATGACCTCCTGGGGCAGGTCACTGTCGTCGGGGACGCCATCGAGGAACATCGCGAGGTCGAAGTCGAGTGCCGCGTCGCGCGCGGACTTGAAATGCCAGGGGCGGCTGAGCAGGACCTGCTGATCGACCGTGACGGCTTTGGCTGGGCGAACGCCGGATTCGAGCAGCGCCCGGGCCTCGGCGGGTGCGAGCCTGGCGGCGATGACGCCGTTGGATTCGCGTTCGATCAGGGCCGAGCCCGGCTCGAGCTGGGCGAACTCTTCGATAGGCATTGGAAGTCGGGCGTTGAGCAGCAGCAGGGGGGTGTCGCCCTGGGGAAGCTGGTTGACGGGGTGATCGTGCTCGTCGCGGGCGAGGTCGCCCATCGCCTGGGGGACCATGAGGGCCACAATGTCGCCCTGGAGATAGGTACATAGGCGTTCGGCGTTGGTGAGCGGGCCGACGCGGATATCGAAGGCGCAGCGGAGGTCGTTGAGGGGGCGCAGGTCGCTGAGGCCGTCGTCGAAGAACACGATCTTGGTCATGGGCGCAGTGTAGGGAGTCTCAATGGTGCCACTGGTGGCTCGCCCACCAGTGCTCCGGAATGCTCACTTTTTGCACGATCACACTGGCGGGCAAGCCGCCAGTGGCACCGAAAGAGGGATGAGATCAGGCCCGGTGGACGCTGGCCCGCCCGCCGTGGACCGTGCCGGCGGGGAAGCCGAACACCGGGAGCAATCCGAACAGGACCACGCTGAGCAGCGCGGCGGTCGCGGCCGAGTAGAGCGACGAGGCGAGGCCCACCATCAGTTCGCTCGAAGGCCTCCACGCGAACGGGTCGTACAGATCGCGCAGCGAGTGCACGAGCACGACGACGACCGTCGAGGCGATTCCCGCGAAGATCGTCATCACCATGAGTGTGACCGGATTGCGACGCATGACCGACCCTCGGATGTTGACCACCAAGGCCGCGCCGAGCATGTAGCCCAGGGCGTGGGGGCCGACGACGGCCTGGGTCACGCCGTCGACGATGACCGGGCCGGTGAGATCGACGAGCAGGCCCAGGCAGAACGCCGAGCCGATCGCGATGCGTGAGGGCGCCCAGAGCGCGACAAAGACCATGAGCGGCAGCACGAAGCTGGGTGCGATGCCGTTGGGACCGATCTGGAGCAGGTCGCGCAGGGCGAGCTCCAGCCCCAGGATGCACCACGCCAGAATCGTGAACAGCACCCAGCTCATGGCGAGTCCTCGCGTGCGAACGACTGCTCGCGGCTGATGCGCAGCTCGATCTCGCTGACTCGCGCCAGATCCACCCTCGGGCGCACAACGACGATCTGGCGCAGCGGACTCTCCGGCGAGGTCTCGATCCGCTCGACCCGCCCGATCTCGAGCATCTGCGCATGGGCGGGCCACGCGCCGTCGTCGAGGCGGACGGTCATGCCCACCTCGATCGCGATCTGGGCGAGGTCGGGCTGCTCGCGGGGATCTTCCACGGCCCCGGCAAGCGTGCCGTCGCCTTGGGGCTCGAGCGCGCACCGCCTGCCACCGCCATCGTCGGTGAGGATGATCCGCCCGAGCAGGGGCGGGGCGGCGTCGTCGGTGATCGGCAGGATCTCGCTAAAGGACCGTTCGGTGCGGACGACGCGCCCGAGCAGGCGCGTGCCCTGGACCGTCGCGACGGTGTTGGGCTCGATGCCGACCTCGCTGCCGCGACGGATGTTGAGCACGCTGTGGCGGAGGTTGCTGGAAACGCTGATGACCGACGCGCTGAGCAGCGAGATCGGGCGTTCGGGGTTGAGCGCGACGCCGGATTGCAGATCCCGGACGCGGTCACGCAGCTCGCCGTTGTCTCGCATCGCGCGGAGGTAGAGTGTGCGGAATCGCTCGGCGTCCTCGAGCTTGAGGCGAGAATCCGGGTCGTCCTCGATGGTCGCCGGCGGGCTGATCCAGCGGGTGAACGTCGTGATCGGGTGGGTGACCGGCGCGACGAGCCGGACCGTGAGCGCCCCGAACCACGAGACCCATCGCGTATGACGCGTCGGCGACAGGCTGAGCACGAGGCTCGCGATGATCGCGAACGCGAGCAGGCGGGTGGGCGAGATGGAATGGGAGAGCGATCGGGCCACGAGGCCTCCGGCCTGGCTTCGTGCGCCGTTCAGGCTTCCATGTCGTTCTCGAGGGTGGACTTCCACTCCTCGATGTGTTCGAGATAGATCGCGGTGCCGCGAGCGACGCAGGTGATCGGATCGTCGGCGAGGCGTGCCTCCAGGCCGGTCGCCTTCTGCATGACCTGGGGAATGCCGCGCAGGAGCGAGCCGCCGCCGCAAAGCGTGATGCCGTTCTCGACAAGATCGGCGGCGAGTTCGGGCTCGGCCCGCTCAAGGGTGCGCGTGACGGTGTCCATGATCGCCGCGAGGGGCTCCTGGAGAGCTTCTCTAATCTCTTCGCTGGTGATGACGGTCTTGCGGGGCAGGCCCGAGATCATGTCGCGTCCGCGGACATCGACCTCGGTCTCGTCGCCCACGGGGGCCGCCGAGCCGACCTCGATCTTGATGCGCTCGGCGGTCTGCTCGCCGATCATCAGGTTGTAGGTCTTCTTCATGTGGCTGATGATCGCCTCGTCCATGTCGTCGCCGGCGACGCGGACCGACTCGCACGTGGCGATGTCGGCCAGGGACATGATGGCGACCTCCGTCGTGCCGCCGCCGATATCGACGATCATGCTGGCGGTGGGCTCGGCGAAGGGGAGCCCCGCGCCGATGGCGGCGGCGACCGGTTCCTCGATCAGATACGTCCGGCGCGCGCCGGCACGTTCTGCGGAATCAAACACGGCCCGCTTCTCGACGGCGGTGATGCCGCTGGGCACGCTGACGACGACGCGCGGGCCGACCATCTTGCCCCGCCCGTTGACCTTGCGGATGAAGTAGCCGAGCATGGCCTCGGTCACCTCGAAGTCGCTGATGACGCCGTCCTTGAGCGGGCGGATCGCGGAGATCGAGCCGGGGGTCTTGCCGAGCATCTCTTTGGCGACCCAGCCGACCGCCTCGCCGTTCTTGAGCACCTGGTTGGTGCCCTTCCTGACGGCGACGACGCTGGGCTCGTTCAGAACGATGCCCTGGCCCCGGACGGCAACGAGGGTGTTGCACGTGCCGAGGTCGATGCCCATATCGACACTGATTAGACTCAAGAGGCGATCGAAAATCATCTGGTTCGACAATCCATGTCAGAAACCAAGATCGAACACAACACCCGCCTGGCTGAATCCCGCGTTCCACGCGGCTGCGCCACCCGAGCGACTGCAACAGGGTATCGGGGACCGAGCCATGTTGCCAGCGAACCCCCCGGCCTGTCGGAAAAGAAAATCGCCCCGCACGGGGCGGGGCGATTCTGAGAGGCTTGTCGGTTGTCGGGAATCAGCCGCCCCGCCGAGCGATTGGCGTTCCCAGATCGTCGCCCAGCTCGATCACCTCCGCGTCGAGTTCGATCGTCTCGGGGGCGATGCGCCACTCGCTGGCTTGGCGACCATTGCCGTCGAACTCGGTCTGGGCCCGTCGCTGATACTCGAGTTCCGCGAAGTTCCCCGAAAGGCGAGCGAGTTCGCTCTCCTGGCGGGCGCGGATGCCGTCGAGCTGGCGGTTGAGGTTGTCCAGGCTCACGCCGTCATAGCGGGTGTGCTCGTCAATCCTCGCCTGACGCTTCTTCATCAGGGTGATCAGACGCTCGTTGCGAGCGGCGGCGTCGACCTTGCGGTCGAGCTGCCAGAGCTGGCTCTGGAACTCGGCGTGCTCGGTCTCGAGCTGGGTGAGCAGCTCGCCCAGCCTCGACTCCTGGTCGTTGAGGAACCCGAGCTCCACGCTCAGATCCGCCGAGCGAGACGTGTAGGCGGCGTGCATCTGCTGGATGGCCCGCACCGAGCCGGCGGCCTCGCTCTCGGACATCAACCGATCCTGGTAGCGGATGCGGACGATGCCGTAGCTGCGATCCCCGCGCTTGTCCTCGGCCATGGCAAGCAGGTGGTCGAGGTTGTCGAGGTCGGCGTCGGCGAGGTCTACGACGCGATGGCTGATCGCCAGTTCCCTTTGGACCTGCGAGACCTGCGCCTGGAGCTCGCCCAGGTCCTTGCGGACCTCGTTGATACGCTTGGGATACTCGCTCTCGAGATCCTTGATCTTGATGCGCAGGGCGATCGGGTCATCGATCGCCGAGTCGATCGTCCGTGTGATATTCCGATGGGTCTGGTGGATCAGCGCCTTGGCGCGAGGCGAGCTGGCCAGCAAGAGCAAGCCACCGCCGACGACGGTGCCGACGACCGCAACCCTGACGACTGTTTTGATGAAACCGCACATCGCTTGCATCCTCCCTGGGCCAAACTGCCCATCGCTTGTTCGTTCCGCGATCATGGTGATCAGTGCGTTATTGGGAAGCGGGTTGCAGACATTTCGCGGTTGGGCAAAAAAAAGCAA
>CBDVAM010000096.1:0-13037 GCA_965371965.1 uncultured Phycisphaerales bacterium | reverse complement strand
AGCTCAAAGTTGTTCAGAATCTCGCTTGACATTGAACACAGCCGCTCTGTGGTAAATCCCCTCCCGTTCCCGCCAATCGACGCGCGAGCCTTTTACAATCCTCACATGCCCGCGCGTCGCGTCGACATCCTCCAAGCCGCCTGCTGCGTCGCGGCGATCGACCAACAGCTCCACGAGCCGGAGCGGGACGCCCTCATCCACCTCGCAGCGCAGGCCGGCATCGGGCACGACTCGCTCGCGGGGATTCTCGTGCGGGCGCTCGAAGACGAGGATTTCCTGGCCGAGCAGCTCCGATTGCTCCACGACGACCCCGTCGGCGTCATCGCGACGCTGCTGGGCGTCGCCGCTGCAGACGGGCAGATCACGATCGATGAGCGCGTCCTCATCCGCTTCTTCGCCGGCAAGCTCGACCTGAGCAACGCCCAGTTCCGCGACGCCATCGAGCGGGCCGATATCGACCATCTCATTGGGCCGCTGCTTGATCTGTCGCACCCGGAGGCCGAGTTCGGCCAGGACGACTGAATCTGCAAACCGCCCTCAGCCGAATGTTCGGTATATACTAGGTCTATGGCAAGCTCGGACCCAACGCCAACCCACGATGACCAGCCCGACCGCTGGGGCGACCAACGCGCCCTCGCCGGCGACGCCCGAGGCCGCGGCAGCCGCCTCACCCCCAAGAGCCGCTTCGACCGCCTCAGCCTCCAGGTCCTCCCCGACGAGCGCGACCGCCAGCACGCTCTGAGCCCGTGCGGCGTCCAGGTTCCCACGGAGATCATCGACGACGACACCCGCGAGATCCTGAATCGCGTCGACTCGCCGGACCTGCCGTTTTCTTGGACCATCAACCCCTATCGCGGCTGCGAGCACGGCTGCATCTACTGCTACGCCCGCCCTGGGCATGAGTTTCTGGGGCTGAGCGCCGGGCTCGACTTCGAGACCAAGATCCACGCCAAGCGCCGCGCGCCGGAGCTGCTGCGTCGCGCCCTGACGCGCGAGTCGTGGCAGGGCGAGCCGATCGTGATGTCGGGCGTGACCGATCCCTACCAGCCGATCGAGCGCGATCTCGAGATCACGCGCGGGTGCCTCGAAGTCATCAGCGAGCTGCGCCAGCCCGTCTCGATCCTCACCAAGAACAAGCTCCTGCTGCGCGACCTGGACCTGCTCGCGCCGATGGCTGAGCGCTCGCTCGTGCATGTGTATGTCAGCCTCACCTCGCTCGACAACGAGCTCGCATCGAGGATGGAGCCGCGGGCATCGAGCCCGCGCTCGCGCCTGGAGACTGTCCGCGAGCTCAGAAACGCCGGCGTTCCCGTGGGCGTGATGACCGCCCCGATCATCCCCGCCCTCAACGATCGCGAGATCCCCGCCCTGCTCGAAGCGGCTGGCGAAGCCGGGGCGTGCGCCGCGGCGTTTGTGACGCTGCGCCTTCCCATGGGCGTCGCCGAACTCTTTCAGGAATGGCTCCATCGCCACTATCCCGATCGCGCAGAGCATGTGCTGAGCCTGATCCGCCAGTGCCGCGGCGGCGAGCTCAACGACGCGCGGTCGTTCACGCGCATGCGGGGTGAGGGCCCGATCGCCGAGCAGATCGCCCAGACGCACAAGCTCTTTCGCAAGCGATTCGGACTTGACGGATCGCTACCGGGGTTCGATCGCGCGGCGTTTGCCAAGGCCAAAGCCAATCGCACCGGCGTGCAACGAACGCTCTTCAAATGACGGGGCCACGATGCAAGGTAGCACGCGCGTCCCGCTCGTGCCACCTTGCCAGTTGCGTTCATCCGATCAGGAATGGCAGCGCCATGAGCGCCACGAGCGAGGCCGCGGCACCGAACATCAGCGACTCGACCCACGGGTTCGCGTCGTCGCCGAGCGCGAGCAGCCACAGCACGGTCGGATAGAACAGCGCGATCAGCCCGTCCTCATAGATCACCCAGAGCATCGCCGCGACGCCCGCAAGGATGATGTGCATGACGACGAACCTGACAAACGCGAGGCGGACAGTCTCATCGGTATATGCGACATACAGGAATCCGCCCGCCACTACGAGTTGCAAAAGCAGGAAGATCCAGGGCGCGTACCGAATCAGCGTTTTCGACGCCCTGCGCGCCGCCTTGCGTTCCAGCCCACGGTCCTTGAGGCGATGCAGTCTGGTCTCGATGCGCTTGCCCTTGCGGGTGTCGAAGCCGCAGTTGGTGCAGATTACGTCGCTGGGGCTGGCGAGGCGTCTGCCGCAGGATTCACAGGCGATTGCGAGCTTGGGCATACGGGTCTTGTTCGGTTTTCGGCGATATGGTTTTCGGGTGGCGGGTCGATTC
Organism: uncultured Phycisphaerales bacterium; assembly: GCA_965371965.1. Lineage (GTDB taxonomy): Bacteria > Planctomycetota > Phycisphaerae > Phycisphaerales > UBA1924 > S146-42. The sequence goes on along the minus strand of CBDVAM010000096.1, from coordinate 10,722 downwards.
ACGCCATGACGGCTCCAAGAATCAGGGCTCACGAGGCGGATTGAGGCGGAACGCACGATACGGAGTCGACGATGGCAACCGAGAAGACGATGGAGAACGGCGAGGTCCGGCGCAAGGTCCGCTGGGCGACGACCAAGCGCAAGAGCGGCAGTCGCAAGTGGATCACCAAGTGGGTGGTGATCAAGAGAGCGCCGAAGAGCTGAGGACCGGACTCGACGTCAATCGCCTCCGACCGCTCCTCGCCCCATCCGTTCCCTGCGGGACCGGATGAACCGAGTTCCGAGCACCCAGATCCAAAGCAACACGCCCCCGACGGTACCGCCAAAGTAGCTCGCATTGTGCGCGAACCACGCGCCGCGCCAGCGGCAACCCCAGCAACAGCCCCATCCACCACGTCGCGACAACGCCCCACGCCAACGCAATTACCGTCGGCGACTGGGACTCCACCAGCGGCGGGTGCATGACCGTGAAATACTCAAGACAGATACGAGCGGTGACCTGATCATGCACCGCGCCGTAGAGAACCGCGCCGAGGAATGCGAGAATCAGGATCGTGAGTGACTCCGGCACGCTTGGGCAACTGTTCGCACAGCCTTGAAAATCGGTTCTACTCTTTGCTCCGCTCGATCTTCAGCAGACGATCGCTTGCCGTGAACAAGAACGTCCTGCCAACGACTCTACGATCGAGCAACCCAATCTCTTCGAGTCCCAATAGATCGCTTCGCGCCGTGAAGTACGAGATCCCTTGGCTCGCCTGATACTCCTTGATCGTAAGTTCTCTCGTTGGATTCTCCGTCGCATCGAGCAAGACCGCACGCTGGCGGTCATTGATTCCAAGATCAACAAGGAAACGGCGTGTTCGGGTGGCTTCGCTCCGCTTGCGAGCGAGGTAGTCCCGCAAACTCTCGCGAGCCATCCGAAGAACCCGGGCCTTGTAGATGAGAAAATATGTGAGATCGAACTCGTCGGTCTCGACGAAGAGAAAGGCCTTCCCATACTTTGCCGGACTCCTGTAGATCAATCGCGAGATCGGGAGGAACTCGAAGAGCCAGTACCCGGCCCGCAGCATTGACCAGTAGAACAAAAGGCGCGCCGTCCGCCCGTTGCCATCGCAGAACGGATGGTCGTAGGCAAGCTGAAAATGTAACGCGCACGCCCGCACGAACGGATGGATGAACTCGTCTTCCGGCTGCGCCCCGTTCGCGAACGCACAGATCCCCTCGAGCCTCTCGTCGAGCGATTCGGCATCGGGTGGCCGATGAAGCAGCTCGCCGTATTGATCCTCGACGACAACCGGCTCGCCTGCTGCACGCAAGCGACCGCACTCATCAGGTCTCTCAAGCGTGTCTTGCGTCAACATGCGCTGCATCTCGACGATCATCTCCGGGCTCATCGGCGTGCGACGGTGCTCCCGGATGAAGTGCATCGCATGATAGTTGTTGACAATCATGCGCTCGCCGCGGTCTCGCGGCTTGCGATTCTCGCGCAGCATCTCCTTCGCGACGCGATGCACCGTCGAGGCGCCCTCGAGCTGGCTCGACGCGATCGCCTCTTCCATCAGCGAACTGATCACGAACCTGTCCCGCTGATTCTCCGTGATCGGGGTGTTGTCGTCGAAGGTGATGCGCCCGCCAAGCTGTTGGTCGATGTGCATCTGCTCGCGCAAGATCGCGTCATGGTCTGTAAACGAAAGAAACTCGTCCTCGCCGCCCTCCAGCAGCAGCAGCCGCCGCGGGCTCATCCGCCAGAACTTGACCATGAACCAGAGCGTCTCCGGGTCGAGTCCTCGATCCCGGGCGATGAAACGGACCTTGTCCCAGTGGTGATATCGATCTCGACACAAGCGGGCCGCCTGCTCAAACCCCTCGTCCGAGAGCGCATCGATCGCCCGCGACGCCGCGTCGGTAGCAGGATCAAACTCGGGGGGCTTCGGTGGTCTAGGCATGGCTCTCTGATTCTATTATTGATTCAATCGTCGCCAATAGTAGACCAATAGTTGAGGACAACTATTGAATCAACAGAAATCAATAGTAAATCAATAGTAAGGGAGAAAGGCAACTGGGTAAAAATACCCGTTACCCCCGCGCCATCGCCCCCACGCTCACGCTCACCGGCACGAACGTCGGCTTCACACGCGCCTCGAACTCGTCGCGGAACTTGTTCATGATGGTGCGGATGGCGAAGTTGTTGCCGTCGGCGAGCCCGCAGATCGTGGTCCCGGGCATCGAGCCCATGCTGGTCGCGATCTCGAGGGCGAGGTCGAGGTCCTTGGTCTTGGCGTCGCCGGCCTCGATCCGGGTCATGAGCTGGAACAGCCAGCCCGAGCCCTCGCGGCACGGCGTGCACTGCCCGCAGCTCTCGTGCTTGAAGAACCGCGAGATATTGCGCGCCACGGCCACCATGTCTGTGTCCTCGTCGAAGATCGTCGGACAGGCGGTGCCCAGACCCAGGACGTTGTACTTGCGCCCGATGTCGAAGTCGAGCTCGGCGTCGTACTGGTCGGTCCCGAGGATGCCCATAGAGATGCCGCCGGGAATCGCGGCCTTGAACTTCTTGCCCCCGCGGATCCCGCCGCAGTGCTCTTCGATGAGCGTGCGGATCGGGATGCCAAGCTCGAACTCGTAGCAGCCGGGGCGTTCGACATGCCCGTTGACGCCCATGAGTTTGGTGCCGAAGCTCGGCGGGCCGCCGACGCTGCTCTCGACGCCCTGCTCGCAGAACCACTCGCCGCCGTGCTCGATGATGCTCGGGATGTGGGCGAGTGTTTCGACATTGTTGATGATGGTGGGCTTGCCGAACAGTCCCTTGAGGGCCGGGAACGGCGGCTTGATGCGCGGCCAGCCGCGTTTGCCTTCGAGTGCTTCGAGCAGGCCGGTTTCCTCGCCGCAGATGTACGCACCGGCACCGCGATGCAGATAGCACTCAACGCGAAAGCGATCGCCGGCGGTGTTCTCGCTCGAACCGATCAGTCCCTTGTCGCCGAAGATGCCGTTGTCGTAGGCTTCTTGAATGGCCTGCTCGACGACGTGGGCCTGGTGGTGGTACTCGCCGCGGATGAAGATGTACGCCCGGTTCAACCGGCAGGCGTAGCAGCAGATCGCGATGCCCTCGAGCATCAGGTGCGGATCGAAGTCCATCAGCAGGCGGTCTTTGAACGTGCCCGGTTCGGACTCGTCTGCGTTGACGGCGAGGTAGCGCTCGGCACCGGGCTCGCCGGGGCTCTTGCCCTCGGGCACCGGCGGCAGGAAGGTCCACTTCAAGCCGCAGGGGAATCCCGCCCCGCCGCGACCACGGACGACCGATTTCTTGACCTCTTCGGTCACGTCCTCGGGCTTCATGGTGATGGCCTTGCGCAGGGCCTCGTAGCCGCCGGTCTTCACGTACTCGTCGTAGTGGACAATGTGGCGGTCGTCAAAGTTGCCGAATGGCGGAGTGGGAATGCGGGCGCACAGCGTGTGGCGATCGGTTCCCTGGTACTGCTTCTTGGGCATGTGGGCCTCTCGTAGATTCTCGGGCAGCATGGTAGGAGCGTGGCGGGCGGAGCCTCTTGGCGAAGAAGAGCGCGGGCCAGTCGCGATCGACCGTGCTCTAGGCGGTCGCCGGGGCGTCGCGGGGAGATACCACGGGGCGAACGGCGGGTGCCTGCTCGGCTCGGGTCCAGATATCGTGAACCGCGAAGGCCGGATCAGGAGCGGGAGCGCTGTCTCGCCAGTGGCACCCGCGCGACTCGTGGCGCCACGACGCCGAGCGGGCGATGAGGGCACCGGTCAAGAGCAGATTCTGGACCTCCCACCCGCTCGGATCATCGAAGATCTTGTCGAGGGTGTAGCGCGCCCAGAAATCTATCATGTCGATGACATCCGCGAGGCGTTCGTCGGTGCGCTCGATCCCCACGTTGTGCCACATCGCCGAGCGCAACGAGCCCAGCACGTCGGCGAGATCGATCTCCCCGTGGTCCGATGGTCTGATGTCGCTCACGATGGAGATCGGCGAGCGGGGCACCCCACCGTCCCATTTGCTGGCGGGAATGTCGGCGTCTGGCTCGCCCCCGACCGTGAGTTCGCGCGCGGCCCGCCCTGCGATCTCGCCCATGACCAGACCTTCCAACAGCGAGTTGCTCGCGAGGCGGTTCGCGCCGTGCAGGCCCGTCGAGGCAACCTCGCCCGCCGCGTAGAGGCCCGCCAGGCTCGTGCGCCCGCCAAGATCGGTCACGACGCCCCCGATCATGTAGTGCGCCGCCGGGTTGACCGGAATGGGATCGCGAGCGGGATCGAGCCCGTAGCTCTTCAGCACGCCGGTGATCGAGGGGAAGCGCCCGGCGAAGTCCTTGAGATGGCGCACGTCAAGGAAGACGTGGGTGCCACCGCGGGCGTGGAGGCGCCGGACGATCGCGGCGCTGACGACGTCGCGCGGCGCGAGCTCTGCGAGTTCGTGCACATCGGGCATGAACCGATGCCCCGCCTGATCGATGAGGTGGGCACCCTCGCCGCGCACGGCCTCGGAAATGAGCGATCGCGGCGCACCCGCGAGATAGAGCGTCGTCGGATGGAACTGCATGAACGCCATGTCCGCGACCTGAGCCCCGGCACGATACGACATGGCGATGCCGTCGCCGGTCGCGACATGCGGGTTGGTTGTCTCGCGGTAGACCATGCCCGCGCCGCCGCAGGCGAGGATGGTGGCCTTCGCCCAGATGACCTGTAGGCCGAACTTCTGGTGGAAGGTGATCGCGCCCATCACCGGCGAACCTGGTACGCCCGAGGGCGTGATGAGATCCAGCGCGAAGCAGGAATCGAAGACGCGCAGGTCTTCGCTCGCCGTTGCGCGTTCCCACAGGCATCTCGTGAGTTCTCGCCCGGTGCTGTCGCCGTGGGCGTGGAGGATGCGAGCGCACGAGTGTGCGCCCTCGGTTCCCAGGGCGAGCTCTCCGTCCTCGCCTCGATCGAAGCGCATGCCCCAGTCGATCAGCTCCTGGATGCGGGCCGGACCGCCCCCGAGGATGGTCCGCACCGGCGGGTCATCGCAGAGCCCGCCACCGGCGACGTGCGTGTCGCGCTGGTGATCGTCGGACGAATCGCCCTGCCCGACTGCGCCGGCGATGCCGCCCTGTGCCCAGCCGGTGTTGGAGAGCATCGGGTCGGCCTTGCTCAGGACGATGACCTGCCCATGCTCTGCCGCGGCGATCGCGGCGCGAAGCCCCGCCACGCCCGTGCCGATGACAAGCGTGTCGGTGAAGACCTGCGGCAGCAGCCCCGAGCGGAACGGGATGAGGTAGCGGCGCTGGTCGAACAGGGAGATCATGGATGGTGATCGTACGACCGCTCAAAGGCGAGCGAATCGCCCCGCCGGGCTCGCGGAAGCCGGTCAGCCGTCCTTGTCGACCTCGATCTCCTCGATCGTCGTTCGGCGGAGCGTCACCTTGCCCTGGGGCGTGTCGCGCTTCTCGGTCTCGATCTCGCGTCGGAGCTCACGCCGATCGTTCTTGGGCGTGGGGGTCCTCACGGCGTGTACGATGTGTCCGACGAACTCGCCCAGGGATCGCATCAGGCTCTTGCGTGAACGCTCGGTCATCGCAAGAGTGTATTGACGCTCGGCGCGGGAATGAAACTCCCCATGCCAAATATCCACTAAGGCAGAGGAAGGAGGCTGGTCATGCGCCCCGCAGATGGAATCCTGTTCGAGGAAACAATCACACGCAAGCCCCCGTTCGTCTACCCGGTTGTCGTGCTGATCACGGGCGCGGCGTGGGCACTGGTCATTCTCCAAGCGGGCTTTGGGCTCCATATCGGCGGCACGCCAGTTCCAACCGCCGTCTTGGTGATCGTCGGCTTGATCTTCGGCGTCGGACTGCCGGTCGTAGCGTTGGTCTCACGCCAACGGACGATCGTGACAAGCGATATGGTGCGCACGGGCCTCTCGCCGTTCTGGACTTTTAGAACACCCATCTCCCAAGTTCGTGAGGCCAAGCAACGCCGATACCGTCCGATGCGCGAGTACACCGGCTGGGGCATTCGCTACATGCCAAAGGCCGGCTGGGCGATCAACATCTCCGGAAATCGCGGCGTCCAACTCGTCCTCAAGAGCGGCAAGCGGATACTCATCGCAAGCGACCGGACCGACGACCTCGAACGCGCAATCCGCGGCGCCATGTGCGACGCGGCTCGCGACACGGCCGCCTGACACGCTCAGACCTTGACGTGCGAACTCTCGCGTGCGGGCGGCACATCGTCGAACTCGTCGCCCCGGAACAGCGAGCCCAGGTACACCCGGCGCACCATCTCGTCGTTGATGAGCTCCTTGGGGGTCCCCTCGGCGAACATCTTGCCCTCATCGAGGATGTACGCCCGATCGCACACCCGCAGCGTCTGCTGGACGTTGTGATCGGTGATCAGGAACGCGATGCCGCGCTCGCGGAGCTGCTTGATTTCCTTCTGCAGATCCTCGACGGCGATCGGGTCGACGCCGCTGAACGGCTCGTCCATCAGGATGAGCCTGGGCTTTGTCACTAAGGCGCGGGCGATCTCGAGCTTGCGGCGCTCGCCGCCGGAACAGGTGCGGGCCAGGTGCTTGGCCTTGTGGGTCAGCCCGAACTGTTCGAGCAGCTCCTTGGCGCGCGCGGTCCGCTCGCCCTTTGTGGCTGGGAGCGTCTCGAGGATCGCCAGCAGGTTCTTCTCGCAGCTCAGGCGCTGGAAGACGCTCGGCTCCTGGCTGAGGTAGCCCATGCCCAGACGGGCCCGCCGGAACATCGGAAGGCCGCTGACGTCCTCGCCATCGAAGAGCACCCGCCCATCGTCGGCGTCGATCATGCCGATGGTCATGCGAAAGCTCGTGGTCTTGCCTGCCCCGTTGCGCCCGAGCAGGCCCACGATCTCGGCCTTTGCGACGTGGAAGTTGACGCTGTCGACGACCTTGCGGTCGCCGAAGGACTTGTGCAGGTTGATCGATTCCAGCAGCGGCACGGGCGAAGTGTAGGGGCTGGGGTCTGGGGTTCAGGGTCTGGGGTCGGGGGTCGGGGGTCTAGGGTCGGGGGTCGGGGGTCGGGGGTGGTATCAACATCCTGGGGTGGTGGGCGTCTCGCCCGCGATCGCACAGCGATGCTGCATCACTCGCAATCGCAATCAACCCCACAGAAGCTGCCTACGTGAGGAACCGAATACACGCAGGATACCGGTAGAACCTGCCTTCCTTGGCGGCGCGGACCGCTCGGATCATCCCGATCAGCGCCAGCAGGAACCACGCCAAGAGGAACAGGGGAATGAGTGTCCCGCAGGTGATGACTTTCCCGCCGACGATCGACGCCACGAACAGGATCATCAGGCTGATCTGGAAGTTCAGCGCCTCACGCCCATGGTCGTCCACATAGGGCGACTCGTCGCGCTTGATGAGCCACAGGACCAGCGCGACCACCGACGGCAGAAAGAACGACCCCCCGAAACTGAGGATAACGCTCACCCCCGCCAGCAGCGGCCCGAGATGGCACCACATCGCGTAGGTCCGCTCCCAGTCCTCGGCGGCTTCGTCGTATACCGGCTTGAACTCGCGCGATCCCATGGCCCCCATCATTGGGCATCGGCAGAGGGCGATTTCAGGGCGACCGCCACCGCCTGTCGAAGGCCTCGGAGCGAGAATCTCAATGTCGGTCAGTTTCGCAGAGTGCGACAAGGTTCTGTTTGACAGACCGGTGGCATGGGCGTCCCGCCCGTGCGAAGCAAGCTCCGGGACCATTGCGCACGGGCGGGGTATGTCCCTCGTACCGCGCTACTGCCCGAACAGGTTCTTCTGCCCGAACATCCCCTGGCTCTCGAAGTGGCCAAGGGCCTCGTCCACGCTCGCGAAGATCTTCGTCGCGGTCTCAGTAATAAACGGCGACGGGCTCTTGGCGGGCTTCCAGACGACGTAGACCTCTTTGGTGTGCTCGAAGGCGTGGTGGAGTTCTCGCTCGACGCCGCTGCTGAGGCCTGGGATCCCGCCGGGCAGCTCGGGGATGTAGCTGACGATCATGTCGGACTGGTCGACGAGTTTGAAGTCCCGCATGTAGATCTGGCCATCGATGTCGCCGGCGATATCCAGGACCTCGCGCGTTCGCACGCGGATGGGCGGGGTCTCCTGGCTGCCGCCGAACGCGTGCGGCGTGTGGTCGAAGAACTCCTGCCCATCGCGAGTCGCCTCGATCGCCCGTTCGAGCAGCAGCTTCTCGTCGACATCGCCGGGGTCGAACGTGATGAAATGCTCGGCGAGCTCGTCACGAAACTGGTCGATCTCGGCGAGCACGTCGGGCATGTCCACGACGTGGCTCATCGGGAAACTGGGGTAGACCTTCCGCATGTCCGCCCGGCAGATCAGGCGGAACAGTGTGCGAGCGGTGCTCTGGTGACGCCCGCGGCTGACGATGAAGAACTGGCTGCCGGGGACGGCCTTGCTCATCAGCTCGGTCGCCAGGATCTCTTCCTCGCGCCAGACCATGCAGTCCTTGAGCGTGGCGTCGATCTCGTGCTCGGCGTGCAGGCGCTCATGGACCACCTCGACGTTGTCCACCAGGCACACGAAGATGTCGGGCTTGAACATCTCGACCTGGTCGAAATCGAAGGCCGGGAACAGGCCGTGGCGCCAGCGGAAGGTCGCGTGGGTATTGATGATGGCGTTGGGCTCGCCGGCACTCTGGCTGATGATGTCCTTGAACGCCGCCCGCCGGAGGCTGTTGAGGCGGCTCAGGGGCAGGTCGAGGATCCTGCCGGGGCTGACGTCGGGCCCCTCGCGATACATCATGTCGCCGACGTGATAGACCTCCAGGGCCTCGCCCGCAGAGCCGCTCAGATCGCGCACCTCGTCCAGGTACGGCTTCTTGTCCATCCCGACCTGTCCGGTGACGATCGCACGCATGCCCGCTCCTTACGCCAATGCGAAGTATACGGCCTCTCGGAGACTCCCCACAGGCAACCAGATCGCCAGAAAATCGGAGAATGAGATCTACCACAGAGGGCATTGAGAAGAAGAGACTTGAACCACGGAGTTACACGGAGTTGCACAGAGTTCGAGGATGGCCAGAACGGTCGGAAGCAAACTCCTTACTCTGTGTCACTCCGTGCCACTCCGTGGTGAGTTCCATCCCAATCAAATCTCTGTGTTCTCTGCGCCCTCTGTGGTAAATCCCAGGTCTGTCTCTCTGCTCCGAACACCTCGGATCTCACTCGTACGCCGGAAACTCCACCCCCTCGATCTGCTGCGCGTAGTTCGCATGCCGCCCCGCGCTGCTCGTATACAGCGGGCGATTCACCTGGTCATAGCTCAGCGTCCGCACCGTCCGCCGACTCTTGTGAAAATCCCGGCAGGCGTCGTCCCACTCCAGGCCAAGGAACTCGATGATCCGCGGGAACTCGGTCTCGGGATCACGCACCAGCTTCTCATAGTGCACGTCGAGAATCGGCACGTCCAGCGACGCCTTCCAATGCTCCATCATCCGCATCGACTGTTCCCACGACCGGGCCGCCCAGTCGATCTGCGTCGTCCACGGGTGCAGGTTGTTGTTGAACCCGCCCATGAAGCAGCTGATCGCGACATCGCGCGGGTCGCGGATCGCGTGGATGATCCGCGTATTCGGAAACAGGCGCGCGATAAGCCCGACGAGCTTGTTGTTGCCCAGGGCCTTGTTCACGATCCTGTCCGCGGTGGGCGCGAGCTTCTGGATCTCCTTCAGGTACGCCTTGGCCGCGCGGGTCCAGCGGAACGCGTCGTATTTTCCAAAGCACGCCGGCGGCTCCTTCTCGGGATCCCACGCTGAGGACAGCTCGATGGCAAACCGCTCGATCGTCGCGAGCTCGCCCACGCCCGAGGCCCTCGGGTGGGCATCGATGATCTGATCGATCAGGCTCGTCCCGCTCCGCGGCATGCCCGCCACGAACACCGGCACCGCGCTGTCGCATGCGCTGATCGGAAACTTCACCATCGCCTCGCGCGACCAGTTCTCGATCAGGACCGACACCTGCTCTTCATACAACTCGGCGCTGAACTCGAGCTTGCCGACCTCGTTGGCACATCTCGCGGACTCGAACGCGCCGTCATAGTTCTTCATCCGATCGCACGCCTTCGCGCGCAGTTGCTGCGATACACGCCGAAGATCCTCGTTGTCGGTCTCGCTCAGCATCTGATCGATCAACTCGACCGCCTCGCCATACTCCTTGTCCTGCACCAGCAGCTTCGCCCACTCGAACCGGACCGACGGGTCGGGCTCCTTGCCCTGTGCAAGGACCGCATCGATCAGCGGCCCGATGATCGCCCGTGCCTCATCGAACCGCCCGCCCTCCTCGAACGCGCCGCCCTTGACCAGCAGCGCCGCCGTCGAGCCCGGTACCCGCTCGAGCACCTTGTCACACAACGCTCTACACCCGTCGGTATCGCCCTGCACCCGCAGGCAACGCGCCAGCAAGAGCTGGGCATCGGGGTGTTCAACGATCGCAAGTGATCGTTTGGCCAGATCGAGCGCCTGCGAGATGTTCCGCTTGGCCTCGCAGACCGCAGCCATCAAGAACAAGGCCTCGCCATCCGGCTTGGCGCGCTTGAGGATCGGCTCAATCGCCCTCGCCGCCCCGTCGGCGTCCCCCGCCGAGAGCCTGGTCCTGGCCGACTCGATGGCACGTTGGCGCACACTCTTGGTGCCCGCAGAACCAAACTGCGAAAACCGCGCCGCTCCACCGCCAGACCCCAAACCGACCATGAACACCCGCC
>CBDVAM010000095.1:0-13118 GCA_965371965.1 uncultured Phycisphaerales bacterium | reverse complement strand
CCTCCCCAGCGGACCCGGACGCGACGGGCTCTCGGTCGCCTCCGTCGGCGGGTTTTCGTTCGCGGTCGCCGCGGCCAGCTTCTTTCTCGCGCACCGTAGACAGAGGCGCGATCGAAACAGCGCCGCAAGCCCCGCCGGAGCATCCGCGGACTCTGACAGCGGCGGTTCGCCGCCCTGATTTATCAATGACAGCCTCATCGATCATCGACGATGGCGCAGTTTCACACGTTTGGCCATTCAACAGCATCAACAGCCCCGCGATGAAGAGCAAGACGCGGGCGGAAGAACACAAGGAGCACGAATCATGCGATTCAAGGCACTGCAGACAATCGGATTGATCGGCGTCATCAGCACACTGGGCGCACTCGCCGCAGCCGCCGCCCCGCCGTTCGCCAAGGACGCCGACAGCGGCAAGTCCCTGGTCATCTCCGCCGACCACTCGATAAAGGGCACCGCCTACCACGCCCTCCCGGCCCGATCCCGCCAGGTCTACTTCGAGTCCAACGCGCCGCTCGAAGATATCAAGGGCCAGAGCAACCAGGTCATCGGCTACACCATCGCCACTCGCGGCGGGTCCAACCTCGTCGCCGGCGAATGGCACCTGCCCGTCAAGAGCATGAAGACCGGCATCGACCTGCGCGACCAGCACCTCGCCGGCAAGGACTGGCTCGACTCCAAGGCCAATCCCAACATCGTCTTCCAGCTCACCAAGACCGAGGGCGTCTCGCTCGTCAAGGAGACCGAGAACTTCTCCACCTACGAGGGCACACTCGTCGGCGAGCTCACGCTCAACGGCGTGACCCGCCCCGTCCGACTCGAAAAATCCCGCTTCACGTTCATGCCCGCCAGCGACCTCACCGCCGGCGTCGCCAAGGGCGACCTGCTGGCCATCCGCACCAAAATAAGCGTGCGCCTGGCCGACTTCAACGTGAGCCACCCCGTGATCGGCGACAAGGTCGCCGAGACCGTCGAGATCGACATCTCGCTCATCCACGCGACCATCGCACCCGAGAGCCAGAGCGGCTGAGTTGCTGTCGATTGATTCTGCACCCAGGGCAGCCCGGACAGGGCCGCCTTGTCTATTGCCCACGATCGCCCGCGTGCCGATCCTGGATCAGGCGGATGTCTTCCAACGCCGCAAACGCCTCGCGCCATCGCCGAACCCTGCCCGCCTCGATCTCAACGCTCAGCACCCCCTCCTCATCCCCCAGCTCGCCCAGAACCTCTCCCCTCGGGCCGACGGCGATCGAGCCGCCGATATAGGAAAGCTGCGGGTCGCTGCCCGTGCGGTTGACACAGAGCATGTACGCGAGGTTCTCGATCGCCCGCGCGATCGCCAGCGCCCGCCAGTGGTGCTGGCGTGCATCGGGCCAGTTCGCCCCCAGGCACAGACACTCTGCGCCGCGCAGCATCTGCAGGCGAAACAGCTCGGGAAATCGCAGGTCGTAGCAGATCGACGGCGCGACCGTGATCGCACGCTCGCCGGTGCCCCATGGGTAGGTCTCGATCTCCTCGCCCCCTCGAAACCGCTCGCCCTCGCGCCCGAAGCTGAACGGGTGGATCTTCGCATACTCGCAGATGACCTCACCGTCAGGTCCGATCACCGGCGCACGATTCGTCGCCTTGTCTTCACCCGCTTCGACTACGGTCCGCCCACCCTGGACATAGACACCAAGCCGCTTGGCCAATGATCGCAGGTATTCGAGCGTTCGCCCGTCGCGGTCCGCCGTCTGCTCGATATTCAAGCTGAAACCAGAATCGAACATCTCTGGCAGCACAACAAGATCGCCCCCAGCGATATCGGTCCCTCCCAGCAGCGCGTCCACACCGCTAGAGTTCGCCTCGCGATCTTCCCACACGATGTCAAGCTGGACCAGATGCGCCCGCATGCACGGCCTTTCGCTGCTGAATTGTGGACATCGTAGTGGATCGCAACGGGCAACGCGACGCGATCGGGTACACTCAAAGAGATGCCCGGCGTGCAATCCCAGATCGAGCCCAAACCACCTGTCGCGTCGCCGATCCATCTGGCGAGTTCCTCGCCTCGCCGGCGCGAACTGCTGGGGCGAGCATGCCAAGCCGCGGGCGTCCCGTTCACATGGATGGACCCCGGCGTGGACGACGCCGAGCTTCTGCCAGGCAGCGTCGAACCCGCTGCCTACTGCACGTCGCTCGCATTCCTCAAAGCAAAGGCCGGATCGGAGCGATTACCCGAACACACCAGGTCGCACGCGCGCGTCATCGGCGCGGACACCATCTGCCTCCACCAGGGCGAGATCATCGGCAAGCCGCGCGATGAACAAGACGCCCGCGCCACCATCGAACGCTTCATGAACGACCGCCACGAGGTCCTCACCGGCGTCGCCATCCTCGAAGGCCCCTCCCGCGAGCTGCTGGTCGATCGCGCAACCGTCCACGTCGGTTCGATCAAGCCCGCTCAACTCGACGCGTACCTCGCCAGCGGCGCATGGCGCGGCAAGGCCGGGGCCTACAACCTCTTCGAACGCCTCGACAGCGGCTGGCCCATCGAGTTCAACGGCGACCCCACCACGATCATCGGGCTGCCAATGGTCATCCTGACTGAACGCCTGGGCCTGACCCCGCCGACCCAACCCTTGCGACAGATCGGCGGTGCCGCGTGATCGCCGCCGGACCGCTCATCAGCCCCTGGCTCGCCTTTTCCATGGCGGCGTTCACGATGCTCGTCATCGCCGCCCACGCCAGCGCCCTCTCGAACACCAAGATGCCCGAGAGCCGCAGGACCATCCGCAAGATCAACGCCATGCTCATGCTCATCTGCGTCCCGCTCATCGCCTACGCCTTCAGCGGCATCGGCTCGCAGCGCCCGCGAGAGTTCGTCTTCGTCTGGACCGCCGCCGCCGCCCTGCTCGCCATCATCGTCTTCATCGCCCTGGTGGATATCCTCAACACCGCGCGCCTCCACCGTGTCGAGAGCCAGGAGCTGCGCATCAAGATCCGCCAGGCCAGGGCTCAACTGGCCCAAATGGCACAAGAGGCGGCACGCCGGAGGCAGTCGGGCGAGAATGGCACCAATCGATACGAGCCCACTGAGTAGACCACCCCTGCTGCCAAGCCTCGGGCGGCTCATCGTGCCGCTCTACCGTTTCGAGATCAACCGGCGCAACCGCCGCTTCGACTCAGGCAAGGGCGTCACCCGCCTGCACATCCCGGTCATCAGCGTCGGCAACCTGAGCGTCGGCGGCACGGGCAAGACGCCCATGGTCGCACGCATCATCCACTGGCTCCGAGACGCCGGACACGACCCCTGCATCGCCATGCGCGGCTACAAGAGCAAGAAAGGCGAGTCCGACGAAGCCGCAACATTCAAGCGATCATTCGATGACCTACCGATTGTCGCCCAGGCGGACCGCCTCGCGGGGCTGAACGCCCTGTTCGCAACGCCCCGGGGCAAGCGCATAGATTGCGTCGTGCTCGACGACGGGTTCCAGCACCGCAAGATCGCACGAGACCTGGACATCGTGCTGCTCGACGCGTCCCGCAATCCGTTCGAGGACGCGCTGCTGCCCGCCGGCTGGCTTCGCGAGCCGGTGAGTTCTCTCGCGCGAGCCGACGCCGTGGTCGTCACCCACGCCGAGCAGATGACGACGCCCATGACCCGCGAGTTGTGGTCCCCGCTCACGCAATCTTTGGGCGAGCACAAGCCGGTCGCACTCACCCGACACGAGTGGTGTGCGCTGGATGTGCTTGAGGATGGGAGAGACCGCGAGGAACTGGTCGAGTGGCTTTCAGGGCGTTCCGCGCTCGTGGTCTGCGCGATCGGAAATCCAGGAGCCTTCGTCACGCGCTTTGTTCATGCCGTCGAAGATGGGACGGATGAAACTCCTGATTCGTATGCGATTGTGCGTCCAGACCATGATCCGTTCTCAGAACGGACGATCCGCGAAATTCTGGCGCTTGCACGAGACAAGTCCGTCGAGGCCATCGTCACGACCGACAAGGATTGGTCCAAGCTTCAACGCGTCGCCCCCGACCGCTGGCCCTGCCCGGTCGTCCGCCCGCGCCTCGAACTCCGATTCGATCGAGGCGAAGAAGAACTCAAACAAACCATCCTCGCGGCCGTCCACGCCGAACAACCCGCCACCTGACGAGCCCGAAGCGCAAGCGAGGAGTGAATCGCACGACTTCCGCGCATGCTCCCTCGCTCGCGCGTCGGGCTCGTCATCTTCTCGCTTCAGAATCGCGCCGAACCCACTCTCTCCATCTCCATCAACAACTCCATGTCCTCGCCAACAAGCTTGAGACGGAGCATCGCGAGCGCACTCATGGCCGACCACGAACGCACGCCCTCCCGATCCCCCCGGAACCAGAATCGGCGAGTGTCGATCGAGCCATCCGCCGACGCCCGTGCGATCCAGACCGTCCCCACCGGCTTCTCATCGGTACCCCCCCCAGGCCCGGCAATTCCGGTAACTGAAATCGCGTGCGCAGCCCCGGATCGCTCGAGCCCGCCCCGAGCCATCGCCGACGCGCACTCGGCGCTGACAGCACCGGACCGCTGAAAGACACTCCTCGAAACCCCGACTTGCCCTCGCTTCATCTGGTTCGTGTACGTCACCCAGCCGCCGACGTAGGCATCCGATGCACCCGCGTTCATCGTGAGCAGTTGCCCGACCAGCCCGCCTGTACAACTCTCGATCGTGCACGCGGTCTCGCCCCGCTCTCTGAGAAGATCGATACAGACGCCGCCCAGCGTCTGCTCACTCTCGCCGAACACCGGCGCACCCAGCCGATCGCGCACAGCGCTCGCCGTCTCCTCCATCGCCTCATCTGCGCCGTCAACCGAACCCTCGTATCGGATTCGGCAGGTCACCACCCCACCACTCGCCGTCGTGCCCACGAGCGGGTTGCGTGACCGGTCCATCAGCCCGCCCAACATCTCTGCGATAGTGCTCTCACCCAGCCCGATGGTGTGCAGGAATGCCGTCCGGATGACCCTTCCCGTTCCCGCCGGGCGAACGCGCCCCACCACCTCGCGGTCGAACATGGCCCGCATCTCGCTCGGCGGTCCTGGCAGGCAGAACACGCCAACGCCCGAGGACAACGTGGCAAAGAGCCCCGGCGCAGTGCCCCGCTCGTTGGCCAATCCACACGCCGACGGTGGTCGCTGAGCCTGAACCCGGTTCGTCGCCGCCATCTCGCGACCCCGCGTCGCGTACCGCTCCAGAAGAACCTCCAGCAGCCCCTCGTCCTCGATCAGATCCTCCCCCAGCGCGATCGCCAAGCCTTGGCGCGTCCGATCGTCCTCGGTCGGCCCCAGGCCGCCCGTGCAGATCACCAGATCACAGCCCGAGGCCAATCGCCGGATCGCCCCGCCGATCGCGCCCTCATCATCCTCAACCGTCACATGCTCCAACACCCCAATACCCAGACCCACCAGCCGATCACTCAACCACTGGGAGTTCGTATCGAGCTTCTGGCCGAGAATCAGCTCATCGCCGATCGCGAGAATCCCCGACGTACAATGCACGCGTGCCATGGTTGGCGATCCTACGGGGTTCGGGTCGATGTCAACCACCGGGCCCGGCGCAGAGGCCACGAGGTCGACATCACGATGATCCGCTCAATCCTCCTCGTCTTCGCTCTTTTCACGATCCCCGCCTGCGGGTTCCCCGGCGGGCGGCTCCTCGATCCCCAGGCCCTGGGCGCAACCCATCTCACAGAAGACCTCCCAACGGGACGAACCCTCCACGCCTACAGCGTCGGCAGCAGCGATCAAACCCCCATCATCTTCGTTCACGGCACCCCGGGCTCTGCCACCGGCTGGGAACGCTACCTCCGAAACCCCGCCCCCGACGCCCGCATGATCGCCATCGACCGCATCGGCTTCGGGAGATCCACTCGCGGTGGCGTGGAACGCTCCATCCAGGAACACGCCAGGTGCCTCGAACCCCTCCTGGGCGAACGGGGCGAACCACCCGCGATCCTCGTCGGACACTCACTGGGCGGACCCATCGTCGCCCGCGCGGCGGCGGAGTTTCCCGAGCGCGTCGGGGGCATCGTCATCATCGCCGGGGCACTCGACCCGGACCTCGAAGACGTCCACCCGCTGCAATACGTCGGCAACATCTTCCCCATCACGCTGCTGCTGCCCAACTGGGCGCGGACCTCGAATCGAGAGTTGCTCGCCCTGGAAAAAGAACTCAGAGAACTCCAGCCGTTGCTCGGGCACATCCGCGTCCCCGTCGCTATCGTCCACGGCACCAAAGACAAGCTCGTCCCCTACGCCAACGTCCCGTACATGATCCAGCACATCAACAACGCGCCCGTCCGCCTCTTCAAGATCGACGCCGGCAGCCACTTCCTCCCATGGAACGCCGAGGACACCGTCCGCGCGGCGATCGCCTGGGTTCGCGCGCCCGACCAACTGGAACAGATACCGCTCCGCGAAGCTCAGATTCTTCCAGACTGACGCGTGCGCCGACAGACTCTCTTCCGCCAACCCCGCGCCGCGCCCTCGCCTACACCGCGCTCTTCACATGCAGCTCCGCCAACTGCTCCGCGGTCACCGGCCCCGGCGCCTCGGTCATCAGATCCTGCCCCGTGTGCGTCTTGGGGAACGCCATCACGTCGCGAATATTCTCGATCCCCATGATCTGCATCACCAGACGATCCAGCCCGAACGCGATCCCACCCATCGGCGGCGGCCCATACCGCAACGCCTCCATCAAGAAACTGAACTGCACCTTCGCCTCTTCAGCGCTCATCCCCAGCAGCTCAAACACCTTCGCCTGCACGTCCCCGCGATGGATACGGATCGACCCCCCGCCGATCTCGTTGCCGTTGAGCACCACGTCGTACCCATCGGACAGGATCGCCTCGTGCGCCTCCACATCGCTCGCGGGCGCAGCCAGGAACCGCTCGATCTCGTCGCTCTTGGGGCTCGTGAACGGGTGGTGCATCGAGTTGAACCGCCCCGCCTCACGATCAAACTCGAACATCGGAAAATCGACGACCCACAAGAAGTTCCACATCCCCTCGGGGATCATCCCCTGCTCGCGCGCGATTTTAACTCGCAGCTCGCCCAGCGCCTTGGTGCACACCGCGTAGGTGTCGGCCCCGAAGATGATCTGATCCCCGACCGCCGCTCCCATCCGCTCGATGATCTCGCCAGCAACGCCATCGACAAACTTCGCGATCCCGCCCTCGAGCTTCGCGTTCCCGTCCTCGCCCTTCACAACCTTCGTCGTCGGCACGCCGCCCGCCCCAAAGGTCTTCACGAACTCGCTATACCCATCGGTGATCTTCCGCGTCAGCTTCTCGGCCCCACCCGGAACGCACAGCGCCTTGACCACGCCGCGTTCCTTCTCCAGCGCCCCGGTAAACACCCTGAAATCGGTCTTCGCGCAGATATCCGACACGTCGATGAGCTCCATCCCAAACCGCGTGTCGGGCCGGTCAATTCCAAACCGATCCATCGCCTCGTGATAGCTGATCCGCTCGAACGTGGGTGCCTCATAGTCGAGCATCTCCCGCCACATCATCCGCACGAAACCCTCCATGACATCCAGGATCTGCTCCCGCGTCACAAAGCTCATCTCAAGGTCGATCTGCGTGAACTCCGCCTGCCGATCGAACCGCGGCTCCTCATCGCGGAAACACTTGCAGATCTGCAGATACTTGTCGCACCCCGACATCATCAGCAACTGCTTAAATAGCTGCGGGCTCTGCGGCAGCGCGTACCACATCCCCGCCTGCTTGCGGCTCGGCACCAGAAAGTCCCGCGCCCCCTCCGGCGTGCTCCGACACAGCACCGGCGTCTCGATCTCCAAGAAACCCTCGCCATCGAAATAGTCGCGCGTCAACTTGGCAATCCGGTGGCGCGTCGCCAGCATCCTCTGCATCGCCGGGCGACGAAGATCCAGATACCGGTGCTTCATCCGCACCTCCTCGCTGGCGAGCTCCTCCTTCTCATGCCCGGGAATCACCGCCGGCGGGGCCGTCTCGCTCAACACCTCCAGCTCGCTCACCAGCAGCTCGACATCCCCTGTGGGAATCTTCGGGTTCTTCTTCTCCCGCTCGCGGATCGTTCCGGTCACCCGGATACACGTCTCCAGGTTCAGCTTGCCGGCCTGCTCGACGATTTCCTTGGGCGAATCCTCATCAAACACCGCCTGAGCGATCCCATACCGATCCCGCAGATCGATGAACGCGAGCTGCCCATACCCCCGCCGGGCATGGACCCAGCCGCAGAGCGTGGCCGTCTGAGAGGCATTCTCAAGGCGAAGCTCGCCGCAGGTATGGGTCCGCATGGAATCAGTCCTTCCGTGATTGAGGGCGGGAGTATAGAGACCACGCTCATGGATCAGGGCCGCAAGCCCATCGTCCCATGCCGTAAGCCCCAGCGGGGCGCTCGACCATCGCGAGGGGTGCCAACCCCTCGAAACCCCAACTCCAACTCCCCAGCCCCGGCAGGGGCGCTCGACCCTAGCGAGGGGCGCCAGCCCCTCGTAGCCCGCCTCCAAATCTCCAGCCCCGGACGGGGCGCTCGATCCTCGCGAGGGGCGCTAGCCCCTCGTAGCCCGACTCCAACACTTCAGCCCCGGATGGGGCGCTCGAAGGATCGAATCTTCAAGAGACGCCCCCCTCAATCAAACGTGTACTCCGGATGCCACTCCACCCCATGTCGCTCCAAGAACTCGATCAACTCCTCCTTGAACGACCGCACGCGATGATGCTCTTCCTGCCCCGCAATGTACGAACGCAACTCATCGACTCCCGACCGGCTCACCGAAAACACCGAATACCCCTCCTGCCAGGCGAACGCGCCGAGCCCCAGCTCCTCGTGAATCCACCGCGACGACCGGCTCTTCACCTCGCGCATGAGCGTCGCAATCGTCTCGTCGGTGCGCCACTTGATGAGAAGGTGGACATGGTCCTCAACGCCGCCGACGGCAAGGGCGCTCCCGCCCATGTCTCGCACAATCCCTCCCAGCAACGCGTGGACGCGCTCGCGTATGTCATCGCCGAGCCAAGCCTGGCGGCGCTTTGTTGCGAAGATGATGTGGAGATAGATCGCTGAGTATGTACGTGGCATACTGAGAGTTTACAGAATCGAGACCGGTACGAAGCTCGAGCGCCCCGCTGGGGCTGAGTTCGGGCACAAACCCTTCGAGGGGCTATCGCCCCTCGCTATGTTCGTTGCGCCGCTCCGCGGCTCCAACCCCCCCGCCTCCCGGCCTCAATCGCCCCGGCCGGGGCGCTCGAACCTCGCGCGGGGCGCCAGCCCCTCGAAACTCCGAACTCCCTAGCCCCGGATGGGGCGCTCGAACCGAGCGAGGGGCGCAACCCCTCGAAACCCGGATGCGGCACCCGAACCACTCCCCCACCAACCCCATACCCTCCCCCATGCCCCAATCCCCGGTCGCCATCATCACCGGCGGAGGCTCCGGCGTCGGCGAGGCCACCGCCAAGCTCCTCGCCCAACACGCCTTCCGCCTCACCCTCGTCGGCCGCACCCTCTCCAAGCTCAACAGAGTCGCCGACGAGATCCTCGCCCAGCACCCAAACGATCAGGTCCGATGCATGGCCCTCGACCTCGCCGAGCCCGACAACGCCCGCCACATGATCGACGACACCATCGACGCCTTCGGGCGCCTCGATGTCCTCATCAACAACGCCGGCATCGCCCCGCTCCATCCCATCGACCACCACACCCCCGAGACCATCCGCCAGACATTCGAAACCAACGCCATCGCCCCGGCGATTGCCATCGCCCGCGCCTGGCCCCACTTCCTGCACCGAAAATCCGGGCGCATCGTCAACGTCTCGAGCATGGCCACTCAAGACCCCTTCCCCGGCTTCTTCGCGTACGCCGCTTCCAAGGCCGCGCTGAATCTCATGGCCCTCAGCTGCGCCATCGAGGGCGAGGCCCACAACATCCATGCCTTCGCCATCGCCCTGGGCGCCGTCGAGACCCCGACGCTCCGCACCCTCTTCGATGAAGAGGCGATCCCCCCAGAAAGATGCCTCAGCCCCGATGAGGTCGCTAGGACCATTGTCGCCTGCGCCCTCGGCGAGCACGACGACAAATCGGGCCAGACAATCCTCCTGCCCAGCCCCTGAAAACTCAATCCCTAGCTTTCGTGATAGAAATGAGGACGCCGCGCCTGAGTCCGCGAAGGTCCGGGTATCCGCTCGACCGCCACAACCTCTGCCAAACTCCAACCTGTGGCCCATGTCCGCTTGACGCGAGCCCGATTCGAGGTACCGTTGTCGGCTGCCGGGCAGGTAGCTCAGTTGGTAGAGCACCGCACTGAAAATGCGGGTGTCGCCGGTTCAAGTCCGGCTCTGCCCATTGATCCCGATTCCACAGAGGCACACGCAGCTCCAACCCCCACCAAATCCCGCGGTTTCTGGGGGCTTTCGATGCCGGGCTTGGCTCCCACTGACAACCTGATCTTCTGACCCGAAGATCATCGCGACAACTTGGCCAAGTTCGCCGACGCATGCGGCAGGACCGTAGAATGGGCACCATGTCAGGAGAAACCACAGAACGCGGACTCGAGAATGAACCGGACGTCCTCGCTTTGGAGGACGCCAGCCCGGTTCAGGCTATCGAGAGCGAGCGCGAGGACGCCGCGTCTACGGCGTCCCACTACGAAATCGTCTCCATCCCGGCCGACTTCACCCTTGAGGGTCTTGTCGCTAAGTGGAAAAAGGGACAGCTGAAGATCCCGGGATTCCAGCGGAAGTTCGTTTGGACCCAACGTCAAGCGAGCCGCCTGATCGAGTCATTCCTGCTCGGCCTGCCGGTTCCATCGCTTTTCCTCTACGCCGATCCGGACACGGGCGAGCAGCAGGTCATCGATGGACAGCAGCGTTTGATGTCCGTCGTCCAGTACTTCGACGGGACCTTCAAGAACGCCAACATGACGAAGCCCAAATCGTTTCGGCTTACAGGGTTGGCGGATGACAGCCCCTATCAGAATCTGGATGCCACCGAACTCGAGGAGAAGTTCCCGGCGAAGTTCGCCAAGCTGAACGACTCCGTCATGCGAGCCTTCATGATCAAGCAGCTCGATCCTGAGGACGCCACGAGTATCTACCACATCTTCGAGCGCCTCAACACCGGCGGCTCGATTCTGCTGGGCCAGGAGATTCGCAATTGTGTGTACAACGGACGGCTCAATGATCTGCTGAACGAGCTCAATGCGGATCCGAGCTGGCGCAAGGTCATCGGAAAGCCGCAACCCGATGCCCGGATGCGAGACGTCGAGATGATCCTGCGCTTCGTCGCGCTCTACTTCTTCGCCGACGTATACAGGAAGCCGATGAAGGACTTCCTATCAGCGGCGATGAAGAAAAAACGCAATCTCCCACCGAAGGAGACGGAAGCGTTGGATCGGACATTCCGCGAGACGTGCGAGACGATCGTGGAGAGGCTAGGTGAGAGGCCATTCCATCGGGACAGCGGCAGGATGAACCCGGCTGTGTTTGATGCCGTGTTCACTACGATTGCAAAGCATGAGGGCGAACTCCCGGCCGATCTGCGTGACCGCTGCGACACGCTTATGAACAGCCCAGAATTCAACGAGAACTCTTCGTATCGCACGACCGACGTGGATGCCGTTAAGCAGAGATTGAAGCTGACCCGCGAGACCCTTTTCGGTGCCTGATGAGTCTTGAAGCTGTTCAGCAATTCCTGGCGTTTGCTGATCAGGTCGTCCTGGTGAAGGACGATCTACCCGATTCGGTCAACGCGATCGAACTGGAGAACGCCCTCGTGAATCTTGGCGTTGTGATGCTGTACGCTCACATGGAGCAGTGCTTCCGCCGATCGATCGAAAGCAAATGCAACTGCTGCCAGGATGCCCAAGTACGTTCCTTTGCGCTTTCGGTAAAAGATGAGAAGACAGGCAAGATCGGAATGGGGGAGGTCAAGGGAACGCTGAAGCGCTTCGGTGTAGCATGTCGCGACGGCTTCAAAGACGATCTTGAAGCTTCGGGGCTGCAAGACTCATGGGACTCCGTGATGAACCAGCGGGCCCAAGTCGCCCACTATGGCCAACCGGCGAGCATCACCCTGCGCGAGCTGCGCGGCTACTACGAGGGCATCCGCCGAGTCCTCGGGTTGATTTGCAAGTCACTTGGGCTCAGTGCAACGGAGGTTGGAGCCATCAGTGCTCTGATAGTATTGCCAGCGCAGCCGCCACCCGCTCCAGTTCCGGTGCAGGCGAATCCCTGATCACACGACTAAGGCATCGGAGTTCTGGCTTTTGGCTGATGCTTACACCCTGGTCAAAGGGGGTTGGGGGGGAGGTACGCATGCACCCAGGGCAGTCCCGTTTGGTCTAGTTACTGAGTCGTGCTTGCTGCTCGTCCAGGAATCGCAGCACGTCGTCCAGCCGAAACCAGACCCGCCGGCCGATCCGGACCGATTTCAACTGAAGCACTTTATCGGCGAGGGGGCGTACAACGCACGGCTATATGCAGCCGGGCTCAAGGCTGATCCCCAGCCAGTTGCTAACAGGCCGGGAAACCCAACTCCCCTCGGGATGATCCTGAAACGCGTTGGCTTGGAATCGATCCCCCGGCCGTCCAACTGAAACGGACCACCCCGGCCCCGGGCTCATTTCGCCTTGCTCGCCCCGGCGTCAACGAGCGCGACAATGGCGAGCCTCACCTCCGTCGGCAGATTGGGCCAAGCCTCGACCACCGCCGCGAGGTCGGGATCATCGGGCCTCTTGGGAGCCAGCCTTTGGGGAGGCGTCCGTGGCCCCCAACAGCACCACCGTCACCGCCCCAATCGCTGGATGTGTTGCCGGATTCGTTGCCGCCCGTTTCGCGTACGCCCGTTTTTCACGGGTTGTTCAAGCCCGGCTCTGCCCATTCTCGAACGCCCTACGCCTCTTCGAGAGGCAACTCCCCAGACTCCAGGACCTTCCGCGTCTGAGCCTCGCGAAACGCGTGCACCGCCGCCCGAACGTCCGCGTTCCCCCGCCCCACGATCGCCGCCGCCAGCAGCGCCGCGTTGATCGCCCCCGGCTTGCCAATCGCCAGCGTCCCCACAGGAATCCCCGCGGGCATCCACCACCGCCTCATTGTCCCCGCCATCGTCCTTGTCCAGATCGCCCGTC
>CBDVAM010000094.1:0-13409 GCA_965371965.1 uncultured Phycisphaerales bacterium | reverse complement strand
GGCTGGGTATAACCTCAACTCGTGACGAGTGGCTGTCGCCACTCGCCATGTTCGCGGCGCTGCTCCGCAGCGAAGAACGTGGCGACATTCGCTCCAACGCTACGCCAATCTTGAAGCCGCTCAAGCCGTCAAGCCCAGCTACCGCACACCCACGACCTGCAACCGCGTCCTTCGCTCCAACTCCTCGATCGGGCGTGCGATCAGGTCATACCCGTCGCTGTCCACGATCACGCAGCGGACCAGCTCGCCCGGGCTCAGGCGAGCGCTCGACTGCACATACGTCACCGCATCGACCATCGGCGCTTGTGCGCGCGTCCGCCCCTGATAGAGCCTCCCCCCCGTGCTCACGCCTGCGGTCTTGGCGCCCTCGGTCTTCAGCTCGCTGTCGATCAGCACGTCCAACCGCGCGCCGGTTTCTTTGGGGCGCATCGCATCGAAGCGCCCTGCGATCTCCGCCGCCCGCTCGAACGCGATCTCCTGCTGGAGGCCCATGATCTCATCGCGCCGCGCGGCCTTCACCTCCGCCGGAACGCCAAGCTCCGGATCGGCCTCCATCGTCCCCGCGACCGTGCCCTCTTCGCGTGAATACTCGAACACACCGAGCGCATCGAACCGCTGCGAGCGGACGAACTCGACGAGCTCGTCGTGGTCCCGATCGGTCTCACCGGGAAACCCGCTGATGAGCGTGGTGCGGATGGTCAACCCCGGGATCCGCTCGCGGAGCTTTGTGAGCAGCGTTTCCTGCTGTTCGCGCGTGACGTTCCGGCGCATCGTGCTCAGCATCCGGTCGCTGGCGTGTTGAAGCGGGATGTCGATATACGGCAGCAAGTGACCGTTCTCACAAAGCTCGCTGAACGCATCGATCATCGCGTCAGAGAAGTTGCTCGGATACGCGTACATCAACCGCACCCAACCACTGCCACCTGTCTCTCCCACCGCATCACTCACGGCTCTCAACATCGCCGGCAACCCGCCGCCGAAGCGCTGTCCCTTGGCCGCGTCCATCCCCATCCCGATGTCGTCGCCGTAGCTCGTCGTGTCCTGCCCGATGAGATTCAGCTCGAACGCACCGTCGAGCACCAACTCGCAAGCTTCGGCCGCGATCCGCTTCAGCGGCTTGGACCGCATCTTCCCGCGGATCGACGGGATCGTGCAGAACGCGCAGTTCTGGTTGCACCCCTCGCTGATGCGCAGATAGGCGTAATGCCTCGGCGTCAGGCGCAGTCGCGCCGAGTCGTCCTCGAAGTAGCCGATCCCCTTGCCGTCCTTGCCATGAACGGTGAGCCCGACGGTATCCTTGCCACGCTCCTTGGCCGCCAGCAGCGCGTTGGAGGTGATCCAATACCTCGCCCCATCGCTCGCAGAATCAAGATCCGCCCGCTCGGGCGAGCTGCCGCGCACTGCCTCCACGATCCGATCCCGATCGAACACCCCCACCATCGCGTCGATCCCCGGCTCCCACTCGAGCATCTTCGCCCGATGGCGCTGCACCAGGCACCCAGCGACGACGACCCGCTTGATATCCCCGCTCTCCTTCGCCCTGACCGCCTCGCGGATGACCGCCAGCGACTCCTCCTTGGAGGCCTCGAGGAACCCGCAGGTGTTCACAACCACCGCGTCGGCATCGCCGAACCCCTCCGCCGGGTCATAGCTGATGGGCAGAATCCCATCCTCGGCGAGCAATCCAAGCATCTTCTCAGAGTCCACGAGGTTCTTGGGACAGCCGAGACTGACGAACGAGACGGTCTGGACGGCATTCTCAGGCACAGTCAGTATTCTAGGAAGGCCCGCCAATAGAGGCCCTGGCGCAAGCCTGGGCTCCTTCCGTTCTTCGGTTCCCTCAACAACCCAAAGCCCAGGCTCGCGCCAGGGCCTCTACTCCACACGCCTGCGGACCAACTCGCCGAAGGCGATCGGTAGCACCGCCTTCCAGGCGGTCGCGCAACGAGACACCATATCGCTTTGCAATGACCGGCAGGGATGCCCGTCCCAGCGGGACAAGAGCCGCGCGGCCCCCGCAACACTCCGCCAAACCCGTCCATCATGTCGATGATCGCATCCAAAGCCCACCCGGCTTCACCCCCAGCACGCAATGGGTCGATAATCCGTGTCACTCCCGGGAGACGGCGTGTCCTACGAGGCCATCTACACACTGATCGTCGTCGCCCTGCTGGTCATCTGTCTGCTCAGCAACCGCGTCGGCACCGACACCGCCATGCTCGGAGCCCTCACGCTCCTGCTCGTCGGCGGCGCAGTCGACCTTCGCTCCGCTATCTCCGGCTTCAGCGACCCCTCGGTCCTCACCATCGCCTGCCTCTTCGTCGTCGCCACCGGCCTCAACGAGACGGGCGCGATGACCATGATCGCCTCGCGCCTCCTGGGGCGTCCCAAGACCCTCGCGGGCGCACAGGTCCGCCTCATGGCCCCCGTGGCGATCATGAGCGCCCTCATGAACAACACGCCCATCGTCGCCATGTACCTCCCCATCGTGCAGGACTGGTCCAGACGACTCCGCATCAGCCCGTCGCGCCTGTTCATGCCCCTCAGCTTCGCGGCGATCATGGGCGGGGCCTGCACGCTCATCGGCACCAGCACCAACCTCGCCGTCAACCAGCTCTACGTCAGCTACATCGAACACCTCAGCCTCGCCGCCGACCAGCTCACAGAATCCGAGCAGGCCCTCGCCCAGAGCCTCGCGGCCATGGGCGTCGAGCGCCCCTCAACGCTCAAGCAGTTCTGGTGGATCGCGGTCGTCGGCGTCCCGAGCGCAATCGTCGGCATCGCCTTCATTGCGATCGCCTCACGCTGGCTGC
The DNA here is from genome assembly GCA_965371965.1 of uncultured Phycisphaerales bacterium. Taxonomy (GTDB): domain Bacteria; phylum Planctomycetota; class Phycisphaerae; order Phycisphaerales; family UBA1924; genus S146-42. The sequence continues at coordinate 10,596 of CBDVAM010000094.1, read as the reverse complement.
TGCCCGAGCGCATCACCCCCGACGCCGAGGGCACCGAGGAACGCCAATACACCGTCGCGCTCGTCGTCGAGCCCGCCAGCCCGATCGTGGGCAAGAGCATCGAGGACGCCGGGCTCCGCCAGTTGCCCGGCCTGTTCCTCTCAGAGATCGAGCGCCAGAGCGACGTCATCCCCGCGGTGAGCCCAGAGGCCATCATCCAGGCGGGCGACCGTCTCGTCTTCGTCGGCGTGGTCGAATCGGTCGTCGACCTCATGAAGATCAAGGGGCTCGTGCCCGCCACCGACCAGGTCGAGAAGATCGACGCCCCCCGGCGCGAACGCACAATCGTCGAGGCCGTCGTCAGCCACACCTCGCCCCTCGTCCGCAAGTCCGTCCGCCAGAGCCAGTTCCGCACGCGCTACAACGCCGCCATCATCGCCGTCCATCGCGGCGGCCAGCGCCTGGGCGGAAAGATCGGAGACATCAATCTCCAGGCCGGCGACACCCTCCTGCTCAGCACCCACCACGGCTTCATCGAGGCCTTCCGCAACAGCGGCGATTTCTACCTCGTCTCGGGCGTCCAGGGCGTCCAGAACGTCCGCCACGAGCGGGCATGGCTCGCACTCAGCATCCTCGCCCTGCTCGTCGCGCTGCTCACCATCCCCGGCAAGCTCATCTTCGGCGCGATCAACCTCATCCCAAGCGTCAATCTGCCCCTGCGCGACATCCACCCGCTCATCGCCGCCCTGCTCTGTGCCATGCTCATGATCTACACCCGCTGCACCACCGGCAGCCAGGCCCGCCGGAGCATCAACTGGCAGGTCCTCCTGGTAATCGCCGCCGCCCTTGGTATCGGTAGAGCGATGGACCAGAGCGGTGCCGCCCGCTTCATCGCCGACATCGTCTTCGGCTCCCTCGACGGCCTGAGCAATCACGCCCTGCTCTTTGTCTTCGCGATACTCACGAGCATCTTCTGCCAGCTCGTCACCAACAAAGCCGCGGCTGTCCTCATGTTCCCCATCGCCATGGCCATCGCCGGCGACGCCGACGTCAACCCCGAGCCCTACGTCGTCACGCTCATGGTCATGGCAGCCTGCAGCTTCATGACGCCGATCGGCTTCGTGACCAACCTCATGGTCGCCGGCCCCGGCGGCTACCGCTTCAGCGACTACCTCCGCCTGGGCATCCCCCTCACCCTCATCGTCGCCACACTCGCAACCCTCATTGCACCCGCCGCGTTCCCATTCCACCCCCAATAGAGGCCCCGGCGCAAGCCCGGGCTCTTGCATTCTCAAGCGGGGCGGCGGCATCCTGCCGCCGATCGCCGCAGGCGATGTGAACTACCAACCCACTTCCAACAACCCGGGGTGGCGGGCGTCCCGCCCGCAATCGCCGAAGGCGATGGTTGAGCTTCCACCAGAGCCGCGAGCGCAAGCTCGCGAAGGAACGTGTCATGCCAGTGGTCGCCATCACGGGCGGGAGACGTACATCAAGGTCAAACCCGCGATCAAGGACAAGACCCATGTGCCGCCCGCGAGAAATCCACGCACACCGGGCTGGAGGTGTTGAAACTCGCGTCGCCACCTTACCCATCCGAACGCCGAGATGCCAAAGGCAACTGTGACCCCGAGATACGCCCAGGCAAACTCGTCCAAGAGCACAGTGACTCGGAGTATGAGCGACAGAACGGACCAGAACAATCCACCGGACAGGGGAATCAGCCCAATATACCATGAATACAAGTCCAAATCCGCGCGATGCACGCCAATCGTGAGTTGCTCTGCACATTCCGGACATCGCGAGTCCTGGATGCCCCGCAAGTTGTACCCGCACACCGGACACGCGACATCCCGCCCTCGCAAGAACTCGATCAGTCGTGCATCATCAGATGGGCCCGAGCATTCGCTCATCCCGCGTCCCACATGACAAATCCCACGAATACCGAGACTGACCATCCCCACGCGACGATCGCGAGTTCTCTCCGACCTCCTCTCCCACGACGGACGATCCATCGGCGCTTCCACAACCACCACCCAAACGCCCCTCCCTGAAGAGCAAAGAGCACCCCCAGCCGGGCGTACTCGCTCGCTCGAAACATCTGCGGATGCCGCACGTCATCAAAGGCCGTGAAGAAAAGGAAGATCGCAAGCAAGCCCATCACCCCGGCCAGTCCGACGAGCCCCCCGACCCAGGCCGCCAAGGTTTGCTCGACAACACCAACCCTGAGCCGCAACGCCTCCCCACACTCCGGACAACACGCCCCCTCCAACCCCCGCAAGCTGTACCTGCACACCGGGCACGCCTCATCATGCTCAGCGAGATACGCCCGCATGAACTCCTCGCGACTTGTCACCTTCTCAGCGTCCATCCCCCCACTCTACCCCAGTACACTCCCCCCATGCCCTGCCGCGTCTGCAACTGCCCCACCGACGCCGACCTCTGCATCCACTGCGAACCCGCAGCCCACCTCCTCCACCCCGACCGCAAGGTCCGCCTCACCGCACTCAAACGCTCCAAACTCGACCAGCGCCCCTTCGTCATGCTCGCCATGCTCCGCGCCGGGCACCTCTGGGAGGGTCACAGGGTCAAAAACAAAGACCTCGCCCAGCAGATCATCGCCTGGCTGCTCAAAAACGGATCCTCGCTCGCCTTCATGCGCTGGCTCGCCGAGGACCCCATCCACGGCCCGCTCGTCTGGCCCAGCGCCATGCACATGGAGCCCGAGCGCACCAAGCTCCGCCTGCCCATCTGGCTCTCGCACACAAGCGACATCCCCCGCCGAGTCGAGCAGGCGACGTTTACCCCGATGACCTACTCCCGCCCGGCGTACACACGCGCACTCGCCGAGCGCCTCGCGCGCGCCCAGCTCTCCCAATCAACCCTCGACACCATCGCCGAGGCCCTCAAGGGCTCCATCCGCCGAGGATTCGTCAAAGGCGTCGCTGAAGGCCACCGCCTCGGACCCGACGACCTCTGGCGCCCCGATCAGGCCACCATTAAGCGCATGAAGAACGTCCGCCGCTGGCCCATACCACTCGACGCCATCGACAACGACGTCCTCCTCTGCTGCTCGTTCTGCGGCGAGATTCTCACCGCCCACACCCCCTGCCAGTGGTGCCACAACCACCCCGACGACGACCCCCCCACCGAGCTCGCCTTCACCGACATCCTCGCCGCCAGCGAGATATGCCCCCGCTGCGGCGTCGACTACCGAATCCAAGTAGCCCCAGTCCTCTGCCCCTGCTGCCACCTCGACCTGACAACACTGCCGCCGCCCGACTCCCCCCGGTAGGACCGGAATCCTTCCCGGTCATCTCGCAGCGATACAACGCCAACGGCGGGCCCAACAACTCACCCGGGGTGGCGGGCGTCCCGCCCGCGATCGCCGCAGGTGATACAACGTCACGCTCGTTATCGTCCGAACAACGAATCAAGCCGGGCAAACAACCCCTCATACTCGCCAACATGCCAACAAGAACGAGAGCCCTGAAACATCGAGAACTTCGTACTCTCCTCGATGGCGTCGTCACTCTGATTGCTGTTTCGCCCCGCTCAATAGGTCACATAGGCTCGCGCTGCTACTTGTCCCGGTGCGCCGTGTGATCGACTCGTACTCGAACATTCTTCCGCAACTTGGCCTGTAGTTCCTCAATGTGATCCGGATCAGTCCAGATATGCTGCAACGCTGCAGCTTCATTGAGCAACGCTATGTCTTCTTCTGCGTACTGACACCCGTACATGCCACATACTTCTATCGGCAACTCGGCCAACGCCTCCATCGCCTCGCGCGAAAGGGCTTGCCCGTTGACGAACACAGTACGAAGCGCCGTGTTCTTCTTCAAACAACGAAGCACACGCACGAGATCCTCTTGTGCGATAACACCGCAATATCGCTCTTCCAGGTATACAGCGTCGAAGCCAACTGGGAAACCCGGCACCGCAGAGATCGAACCATTCACAGACTCAACGCATCGCTCGGCCGCTCGATACCGCTGCGCGTCGCGCCCGATCACCGCCGCGAAATCGAACACCAGTACTCCCAACATGGCAAGGATCAAGCAACCAACGCGGTGAGTTGTCTTCGTCTTATTCGCAGTGTCAGTCATCCGATTCAAACGATCCTCATATGACCCGGAGCAGTCCCCGTCTCCCTCCCATACGAGCAAGCTGCCCATACAGATCGCGCATCCACCTCCCTCCCCCGGTAGGACCAGCATCCCTGCCGGTCATCGCGCAGCGATACGACGCCACAGCGGTCCCTAATGACTCCCCCGGGGTGGTGGCATCCTGCCGCCGATCGCCGCAGGCGATACAGAGTTGTCTATCGCGCCCGAACCAGAGCCGCGAGCGCAAGCCCGCGCAGAGTCATCCACCCACACCCCAACTCAACCACTTTGCCCCTCAGCCACTTCAACTCTCAACGCACCTTCACCACCCGCACCGCCACCTTCGCCCGCTTCTTGATCTCCACATCCCCCCCGCCGCGCAGCCACTGGCTGATGCGAAACTTCGCCGCCGAGTCCACCGCCCGGATCGTCAGCACCCCACCCCGCACACTCATGCCTCTACAAAGCTCGTGCAGCCCCCCCGGCAGCACCTCCCCCACCGCCTCCTCACCCCTGGTCACCCGGCGCTGGCTCGCCCGAATCTCCCGCTCGACCTCACCAATCGCTCCCGCCACCGACCGATCAATCGCCCGCGGCCCGCGATCCACCCGCCGCCGCTCCAACTCCGCAATCACATTCAACTTCCCCATCCCCCCAGCATACCCGCCCGCCCCCAACAGAGGCCCTGGCGCAAGAAGAGGCCCTGGCGCAAGCCTGGGCTCCTCCTTCCCCTCCCCTCCCCGGGGGCGGCGGCATCCTGCCGCCGATCGCCGCAGGCCATATCGCAGGCCCGACTGTGAAGAAGGGCGTCTACCCCTCCTCCCACCGCTCCTCTGCCTCATACCCACCAGGGGTCGCAGGCATCCCGCCCGCAGTCGGCACCGACGAGAATCCGCCCTGATAGCAACGCGACATCGAGCTCGGTGTACCCTTCCCCAAGGGGGGGCACTCCCAGCGGTGTGCTCCAAGCAAAACCAGGGAGAGAGAAATATGAAAACCCAGATCGGTCCGCGCGCACGCCTGCGCGCATTGGCGTTCGCTGTTTGTTCTGTTGCGTGCCTGGGCACCGCCAACGCCCAACCACACCCAGAGTGGACCCTCTACACGCCGTTCTCAGGCACCACCACATTCCTGCTCGACCTCGACAACAGCGTGGTCCAGACCTGGCCCAGCGCCTTCCGCCCGGGTCTCTCGGTCTACCTCGTAGAGGACGGCTCGATCCTCCGCACCGCCAGCGACTCCAGCGTCCAGCCCTTTGGCGGCGGCGGCACCGGTGGACGCATCCAGCGCATCGCCTGGGACGGCACGCTGGAGTGGAACTACGTCGTCGCGGGCCCGGACCACGTCCAGCACCACGACATAGAGATCCTGCCAAACGGCAATATCCTCGCAATCATCTGGGAGCGCTACACCCGCGCTGAGGCCATCGCCATGGGGCGCGACCCCAATCGCGTCGGCACCGAAGTCTGGTCCGAAGCCATCCTCGAGATCGAGCCCGTCGGCGCGACCGGCGGCAACATCGTCTGGGAATGGCACGTCTGGGACCACCTGGTCCAGGACTTTGACGCCAACCTGCCGAACTTCGGCGATCCCGCAGACTTCCCCGGACGCATCGACATCAACTTCGGCCCCACGGTCGCCGACTGGCTCCACTTCAACGGCATGGACTACAACGCCGAACTCGATCAGATCGTCATGAGCAGCCGCACGCTCAGCGAGATCTGGGTCATCTCCCACGACCCCGACGCCTCCGGTGACTTCGTCTACCGCTGGGGCAACCCCCAAGCCTACAACCGCGGCGGGTCCCAAGACCAGAGACTCTTCGGCCAGCACGACCCCGAGTGGATCCCCGAGGGCTTGCCCGGTGCCGGCAACATCACTATCTTCAGCAACGGCGACGGTCGCGGCTTCTCCACCGCCGACGAGATCGACACCGGCGTCAACAAAGACGGCACCTACGACCTGCCCCCCAACGACCCCTACGCCCCAGCCGAACCCGCATGGAGCTGCAGCTCGATCGATGGCCAGGGCTTCTACTCGATCTTCATGTCCGGCGTCCAACGACTCGCCAACGGAAACACGCTCATCTGCATCGCCCTCGACGGCCGGTTCGTCGAGATCGACGAGAACTGCAACTCGGTCTGGTCCTACAACACCGGCACCACATTCCGCGCCACCCGCATCGACAAACGCGACCCCCGCCTCGCGAACCTGCTCTTCTGCGCCGCGGACATGGACGACAACGGCACCGTCGACGCCGACGACTTCTTCGACTACCTCGACCTCTTCGCCGCCGACGACCCCCAAGCCGACCTCAACCTGGACGGCACCATCGACGCCGACGACTTCTTCATGTACCTCGACTTCTTCGTTGCTGGGTGTCCATAGAGGCCGCGCCCACAATCAAAGGACAAGTCCACAACAGGCCCCGGCGCAAGCCGGGGCTTTTTTCTTGATGCCTCCGGGGCCCCGCATCCTGCCGCCAATCGCCGCTGGCGATACGCGCACAAGCCCTGTCTCTAGTTTCCTGTACAGACGCCGCAGTGGGTCTCTGCTAAGATCGGCGCTTCGGCCAGGGAATTAGGGGTCCGAATGCCACCAGATCGCGGAACGTTAGGGTTATGACAGGTATACTGGCGTGTGCCGAAATCCACTCAACCCATCGTCCACGCCGCGCCAAATCGCAAGCGTCGCGACAGGAGCTCTGCCGTGAGCGAAAACCGGGTTCGGCGGCTAGACGAAGTCCGCAATCGGACTGTACGTCACGGTGCACTCGGCGAGGTCCACTGTGTCATTGAAGGTCACCTCGACGACACTGCTCGGGTTGCCGTGATACTGGCTGGCGGGTGCGAACGTGTTGGGCCCGCGGGGCGACCCCTTACCGCCACTGCACCGAGGCGATCCAGAGTTGTATTGGCAGAACCGAGGGCCCTGCGCTGCATTCGCCGCAAAGACTTCGGCAGTGTTCAGCACGAGGACCACGGCGTCCTCGGCGGCATACCGCTGGAAGTGGCGGACTCCGTATGGGATCGGACCATCCCGACGGCCCGGCCAAAAGAACACATGTTGGTTGAGGTGCTCGACCAGATCTTCGAGTCGCCAGCCATCATTGAACGAGACATTTCCCGCGTGCAACGGCGCCTGATCTCGCAATTGAATCGCGTCCTTGCCCACTCTCACCACCAACGAATCGCGGCGCCGCACCCGGGCTGCCCGGGTATCTCTGGCAGCCGTGAGGATCTTGATCGCGGGATGAAGCCGCAAAGACCGCCGAATCAGATCAGCATTGGAACTAGCCGTCAGGTGATACAGGCATGGTCGGGTGCGTGCGAATCGTTCGAGATCGAGCGGCATATCAGCTCCACAAAAAACTTGCGACGACGATCACCAATGCTAACCACCAATGAGGGAGCGCTGCAATGACTGTCGTACCAACCACCTGGACAAACCGATCGGTCAGGGGGCTCACAGACGCAGGCGAACCCATCGAGGCTATCGTGAGTTGGGCACGGAAGACGACGCTGAAGGCTATGGAAGAAGGGTGGGAAGGGCCTCCGTTTGACCCGGCGGCGCTTGCAGCGTGGCTCGGCATCGCCGTTGTTCCTCGTGAAGACATCCCCGATGCCCGGACCCTCATGTCCTCTGATGGCAAACTGCGCATCGAGTTCAACCCGAACCGCTCGCGAGGCCGAGTGCGCTACTCAATCGCGCACGAGATTGCCCACACATTTTTCCCGGACTGTGCTGACCAGGTTCGGAACCGCGCAACAAAGGAAGAGCAGAAAGGCGATGAGTGGCAGCTTGAGATGCTCTGCAACATCGCTGCCGCCGAGTTGATCATGCCGATGGGGACTTTCCCCGATCTGCGCGCCAAGCAGATGTCGATTGACGATCTGATGGCGCTCCGGCGAGAGTACGACGTCTCAACCGAGGCCCTGTTGCTCCGCTACATCCGACTCACGAACCAGCCAAGGGCCTTGTTCGCCGCGTCGCGCCAAGAGTCGGGCCCGTTCGAAGAGCGCTACCGGATCGATTACGCGGTTGCATCGGCATCATGGTCGCAGAGTGTTCCGCTCGGTGCGATGCTCCGAGACGGCAGCCTGGTCTCGGAGTGTACCGCTATTGGATTCACTGCGAAGGGCGACGAAGAATGGCCGGGCGATCTGCGTTATCACATCGAGTGCGTCGGGGTTTCGCCATATCCGGGTGCAGTGTATCCACGCGTCATCGGTATCCTCGCCGACCGAGACGGGCCATCAGAAGAGAATGCAGCGGTCCGCTATTTGGTTGGCGATGCGCTAGCACCCCGAGGCGATGGCCCTCGTTTCATTGTGCACGTTGTGAATGATCGCTCAAAGACCTGGGGTGGCGGATTCGCGAAACAAGTGGCGATTCGGCTACAGGACGCCCAGATCGACTTCCGAGCCTGGAGCAAAACAGCCGGCAATCACCAGCTTGGGCACACGCATTTCTATGGAGATGCGGAGCACCTGCTCGTGGCCAGTATGGTCGCACAGCGAGGCTACGGACGATCGGACTCGCCCAGAATCAGCTATCCGGCTCTTGAGCAGTGCCTGATGGAGGTTCAGGAGAAAGCGCTTGAAGCCAGTGCTTCGATCCATATGCCGAGGATTGGCTGTGGACTGGCTGGAGGGAAATGGGAGGTCGTAAGCGAGTTCATTGACACAATTCTGTGTCGAGCGGGGATTGCCGTAACAGTGTACGATCTGCCGTAGGTCCGTACTGTGCGACCCCTTGCCTAGGAGCGATGCTTGCGTCGTCGAATCCTCTTGCTATCTGGACAGGTATGTGCGGGCAAGACCACTCTCGCCAAGCTACTGCATGACAGATTCGATGCGACACATGTGAAGACCAGTGATTGCATTCGCGCGTTGGTTCCGGATGTGAAACCAGAGCGCCGCGCCATGCAGGACGCCGGTGAGGAGTTGGATCGAACAACGGATGGGGCATGGGTGCTGGAAGCTCTCCGCAAGCACCTGGGCGACGACGGCCGAGCCGACGGCGACGCATTGATTGTCCTTGACGCGGTTCGAGTTGCGGGCCAGATCAATGCCATTCGTGGTGGTTATGGCAACCAGGTGTTACACATCCATCTTGAAGCGCCGCACGCGTTGTTGTCTGATCGCTACAGCAAGCGGGAGCAGACTGACATCGCGGAGTTGGGGTCCTACGACGAGGTGATGGCCAACGCTACCGAGAAGTCCGTCGCGAAGCTCGCAGATCTTGCCGATGTTGTCATATCGACTGAGCGGTGCACAGAAGCGGACGTGCTTCTCCGAGCTGTTAGTCATGCAGGGCTATTCGGAAGGACGTTCGAGAGAACGGTTGATGTGCTCGTCGGCGGTCAGTACGGCAGTGAGGGAAAGGGCCAGGTCGCAGCGTACTTGGCTCCCGAGTACAGGCTATTGGTGCGGGTCGGCGGACCAAATGCCGGGCACAAGGTATGGCAGGCCCCCAAGCCGTATACCTTTCATCACCTACCAAGTGGGTCCAACAGCAGCCCTAATGCCGCTCTCGCGATCGGGGCCGGCGCAGTGATTCGCGTACCCACGCTCCTGAAGGAGATCGCGGACTGTCAAGTCGCGCATGACCGGTTGTCGATAGACCCTCAAGCGTTCATTATCAGTGACGCCGACATCGAGAATGAGAGAAGACTCGTTTCACAGATTGGGTCAACTGGTCAAGGGGTCGGCGCTGCAACTGCTCGACGTGTTCTTGATCGTGGCAAGGCTCGGGAGGACTGCACGCTAGCAGAAAATTGTCACGATCTGCGGCCGTTTATTAGGCCGGTGTCTGATATCTTGAATGTCCACTTTGGCCGACGAGATCCGGTAATGCTAGAAGGGACGCAGGGCACGGGGCTCAGTCTGTTTCACGGCGATTACCCATTTGTCACTTCTCGCGATACGACGGTTGCCGGATGTCTCGCGGATGCTGGGATTTCTCCTAGCCGCGTGCGGAAAGTGGTGATGGTGTGTCGCACCTATCCAATCAGAGTGGAGAGTCCTGATGGCGGAACGTCAGGGCCGATGTCACGTGAAATATCGTTGGCAGATATCGCGATGCGATCCGGTATCCCGATTGAGGAATTGACGAGCAATGAGCGAACGTCGACGACAGATCGTCCACGCCGCATAGGTGAGTTTGACTGGGAACTTCTACGAAAATCAGCGTCTTTGAATGCCCCAACGGACATTGCGTTGACGTTTGTGGATTACCTGCAAGTCGGCAATAGCGATGCGAGTCGTGTGGAGCAACTAACAGAAGAGACTCTTCAGTTTATTGAAGAGGTGGAGCGGGTGGCTACCGCGCCAGTCTCATTGATGTCTGTTCGTTTTCACTCTCGCGCTATCATTGACCGTCGGCGATGGTAGTGGCTCTCGTTCATCAGGCACCTCGTTGGACGGGAGGAGGCCATATTCTGATCCATCTGTCCGTTGTATTTGAGTACCCCCCGACCCGCCCCCCAGCCCCCCCCCAACACCAACCA
>CBDVAM010000093.1:0-13852 GCA_965371965.1 uncultured Phycisphaerales bacterium | reverse complement strand
CCGCCCGAACCACCGCGGGGTCCGCCATCGGGTCCCGAGCCCCCCCCCCGCCGGCGTCTCTTGCGCCTGCGCTTGCGGCGCGCCGCCGCAGGCGTCTCGGATTCTCCCGATCCCTGTCCGGTCGCAGAGGATGGAGATGCGGATGGACGCCGCGGCGCATCGCCGGATGACGCCTTGGCGGTTTCGGTTCCACCTGTCGCCTCGCCCGCCGGCTTCTGCGCGGCACCACCCTTGCGCCGGCGACGCCGACGCTTGCGACCCGTGGTCGGGGCCTCGGTCTGCTCGGTCTCGCTGAGTTCTTCCTGCTGGCGGGCGTGCTCGGCACGGGCCTTCTCCCTCGCGGCGTCCTCGGCGGTCCTGCCCGTGGGCTCGGTCAAATCCTCCACGGGCACGGCGACGCGCTGTCTGGTGCCGTCGAGTTCGACCAGCACGAGTTGGGTCAGGATCTGGGTGTCCACGACGATGCCATCGCCATCGGGCGTGCCGACCAGCTTCTTGCGCTTGGGAAGTTTCTTGCGCAGGGTCTCGTAGGTCTCATCCTCGTAGCGCAGGCAGCACATGAGCCGTCCGCAACGCCCGGAGATCTTCAGCGGGTCCAGCGTCGCCTTCTGGACCTTGGCGCTGCGCATCGACACCGGCTTGAGAACCTTCAAAAAACTCTTGCAGCAGCAGTACTGCCCGCAGCGCTCGTAGTCGGCGGTGAGGCGGGCCTCGTCGCGGGCCCCGACCTGGCGCATCTCGACGTGGACCATGTGGTGGGCCTGGAGTTCGCGCTGCAACGCGTGCGTGTCGGCCTTGTCCTCGCTCGTGTAGTACACAGTCAGGCGGTCCTGGGAGAGGATCGGCTCGAGCTCGACAATCTTGACCTTCGGCACCAGACGCCTGGCTCGCTCGCGGGCGTCGGTCTTCAGCGTGTTTTTGGACTGTTCGAGCTGCGACTGGCGGTCCATGTCCTCCTTGCTTGCCACGCGCATCGCCTTGCCTTTGGCGCTGAACGGGTACTGGCGTCCCCCGGAGTTCTCGATATATTCGAGCATCTCCTTGCGGGTCACGCTCTTGGAACACCCGCTGTTGGGGCAGGTGCTCGTGAGCATCTCGCCGATCTCGACCCCGCGGAATGTCCGCACCACGATCTTGGACCCGCACCCCGGCTTGGCGTCCCCGTCATAGGGAAACTCCCCGATCATCCTCATCACGCCGTAGCGCACGACGATGGTCGTCGGTGCCTTCAGGCGCTCGTACAGCTCGCGGTCTCGCTGCTCTTCATACTCTTTGAGGTCCGCCTCGAACTGCGGCAGCGGGTGGATGGGCACAACGTCCTCCGGCTTGATAGAGCGGTCCAGCGAGCGGTCAAGAACGCACGCGCACAGGGCGCACGCGATCGCCGCGTCGGCGGGTTGAAAAAGTGGTCATGTCGCCGGGCAAGGAAGGTGGTTTCGGCCGCGCAAGGCCCGACACAGCGCGGATCCGATCTGGGCTGAGTATATCAGTCGCCCTGGGCCGCCGCTCGGGCGTCGGTGAACAGGCGGCTCAGGCTGATGCGTTCTTTCATGTCGACCGAGCGCTGGTTCTCGACCCGATAGACGAACAGCTCCTCGCTCCGCTCATCGAGGATGAGCAGCACCTCGTCGGTCCCGCCGTCGGCGGTCATCACCGTGTACCCGCCCGAGCTGCTCACCATCTCCGCCTGGGCCCGGTTGCCGCCCATCCGCGAGCTCTGCACCAGGATCAGCGCGAGAATCACCAGGGCGCTCGCCCAGAGCGGGGCGCTGGCGGCAAGATTGGCTCTGGATTCGTCTCTCATCGTCCGGGCCTCCGCGTGGCGTCCTGGGCGATATCCCGGAACCCGATCCCCTCGAGCTGCTGCTTGGAGTCGTTGAACCGCAGCACCGCGAGCTCCTGGTTCGCCGAATCGACGAGCCAGATCGCGCTGGAGTTGCCCGTACGAATCGGCCCGGCGACCATCGTGTAGGCCCCGCGAGCCCGAGCGCCGGGTTGCGCGTTCGTCGCGCCCGCCTCGGGGCTCAGGCTCACAATCGCCAGCACGCCCAGCAACGCCATGTTCAGCGCGAGCAACCCCCGCAGCCTCGATCGAGTCATCGCTATTCTCCTGCATCCATCGGACACGCCGGGCACCGCGAGGTTCCATACACGGTCGCGAGTCGCACGCCGGTTGTTCCGCTCAAGATCAATCCGGACGAGCTAGTCCTGATGCCCTCGCTTGGAGGGAATCGCGTTCGCGCCGAGCGCCATCAGCCCAAGGGCCCCCATCGTCAAGAGCCCCATAATGATCGGCGGCTTGTCGACCTCCCTCACCTCCACCACCTCGAGCTGGTCTTGCTGCGCGAGCGCAGGCACACTAAGAAGGGCAAACGCGGTAAGCACGGCGGTCCGGGCGAGTCTGGTGTGGTTCATGGTTTCTCGGTCAGGCTGGGATCGGTCATTCACGGGGTCGATCCTAGCGATTCGCGAGCGGGTCGTAAAGGGTTCCGACCCCAGTGCCCAAAGGCTCGAATCCCGGTGCCTCGGGCCCGTCGCCACGCCTGGGCGGGCTCAGCGGGTGGCTCAACGCCTCGAAATCGGACGCCGCCAGGTCGAATGTGCCCCATTTGGGCGATCGAACCCGGATTGCCGAGATGAAATCGCGCACACGAATCGCCCGCAGCGCGTACCAGCGGTCCTGATGGACGATCAGCTCCTGGAACAGCCCGTCCGGCGGCTGCTCCTCGCACCAATAACAAAAACAGAACGCCGCCTCAAACCCGTCGCCAAACAGCTTCTCCCATGTCCGCAGCGCATCCAGGTCCTGCCGTGTGACCCAGCACTCCAGGCGTCGGCGAGAGCTCGCCCGTTGGCCCGAGGCGCCTCTTGCCCGCGGCACCTTGCGTCCTTTGACCTCGATCAAGAGATTCTCCTGCTCGCCGTAGATCATGAAGTCGAATGATTTCAGGCTCTTGGCGGTCGCGCCGTCCTCGGCGTCCAGGCGCAAACTCGCCCCCTCGGGCAGCAGCGCCTTGCGGGCGTCGCCGACCGACACATACGGGATCCGCCGATCGCGCAGGTATGCCTCAAAGGCGCGCTCGTAATGGTGGCGTCTGGCGTTCATGCTCCCCAGCATACCATGTTTGGTTCGGGTTTGGGCCATGCGCGACCGACATCTCGGTCGAGCCCAGTCGGTCAATCCCCGATCCGTGTCAGCCGCTCCAGCAGATCACGCTCGGCGAACTCGTACCGATCGAACGCCTTGTCGAGGTGGTCCGCCATGGCAGAGAGTTGTTCGGTATTAGTTTGGTCAGAGTTGAGCGAGATGGCCAGTGCCTCGCTCGCCGATCGCAGGTCGCCGACGGCCCCGGCGTAGGTCCGGGCCGCGTCGTAGACCAACTGTTCGGTCAGCTCCTTCTTGGTCGGGCGGACGAGCAGGCGCCAGGGCTGGTCGCGGATTTCTGCGATGGCGTGCTTCAAGAACCCGCTGGAGACCGCCGCGTTGGCGAGCGTCCGCCGGAGGTTTGGTACCAGCTCTGCGCGCATGAACCGGTCCGCTTCCTGGAGCGTGCTGTCCAGGTCGGCGACCCGCCCACGGGCATCGGTCGCGAGGGACGTGTACTCGGGGATCGTGCGTTTCTCGATGTCCGCCAGCGATCGCTCGATCGACGCGATCGACGCCTCGATCGACTCTCTGTTGTCGTCCAGGAAGCTGTTGCCACGGCTGAACAGCAGCGAGGCCTCATCCACGCCCGCGCGGGCGCTGAGGACCATCGGCTGGAGCTCGCCGCTGAACCACTCGACGTCCGCCACCACGTTATCCAGCCCCCGGCTCCACTCGTCCAGGCGGATGCGCAGGTTGTACGAGGCGTCGCTCAGATTCGTCAAAGAACTCTCGGCGAGGTTCGCCAGGTACTCGCTGCGCGAATCGAACGGCTCGAGCAGGCTGTTCAGGCGGGCGCTGCTCTGCTCGAACTGCGCCAGGATCGCGCGGACCTGGTCCTGCTGGTCCGGCCCGAACCCCGCCTGGGCAAGAAAGCCCGGGGGCGCAAGGCGCCCAGAGAGCATCCCGTCGCGCGCCAGGAGCGTGCCGCCAGTCGGATCGCCCGGCGAGGCGAGATTGATCGTGCTGATCGTCCCCAGCAACGGGCGCATCAGGTACGTCTTTGCGTTGTCGTACAGCACCAGGCTCGCCAGGAGGTCGACCTTGACCAGGATGTGGTCCGGGGCCTGGTCGGCGCGGCTCGAGCCGAAGTCCAGGCTCGAGACCTGCCCGATCGAACGACCCCCCAGGGTGACCATGGACCCCGGCTGGAGGCCCGCGGCCCCGACGTCCAGCGCAAAGCGCACCGTGTAGCGATTGGTGCGATCGAAGCTGTACCCCGAGAACACGAACGCCAGCACGACGCCGAGGACCAGGGTCAGGATGAGAAACGTGCCGGCGAGGATGTTGTGGGCCTTGCTCTGACGCTGCATGGGTGGGTCTCCGCTAGCCCCGGGTGGGCTCGAGGCTGGGGATATCGGTGATCGTGCGGGTCTCGCCAAAGAGCGCTTGCTCGAACCCGCCGTCGTCGCGACGCTCGGTCAGCGGGCCGTCGGGGGCGCCGAGCAGGAACTGGCGGATCAGGCGGTCGCCCTCGTCGAGCGACTCGGCTTTGTCATCGGGTGCATCGCGCAGGCGCTCGAACACGGCGCGCTTTTCCACCTTGAGCATGCGACCGCGATCGAGCATCGCCATGCGGTCGGCGATGGTAAACGCCGAGTCCATCTCGTGGGTGACCACGACGCTGGTGACCCCGAGCTTGTTGCCCAGACCCAGGATGAGCTGGTCGATCTGGGCGCTGGTGACCGGGTCCAGCCCGGCGCTGGGCTCGTCGTAGAACAGCAGGCGGGGATCCAGCGACAGCGCCCGGGCGAGCCCGGCCCGCTTCTTCATGCCCCCGGAGATCTCGCTGGGCAGCTTGCCACCCGCATCCAGCAGGCCCACCAGCTCGAGCTTGATGAGCACCTGGATGTCGATGATGTCCGGGTCGAGGTCGGTGTGCTCCTGGAGCGGCAGGGCCACGTTCTCGGCGACGGTCATCGAGTTGAACAACGCCCCGGATTGGAACAGGATCCCGAACTTCTTGCGCACCTCGTTGAGCTGGGTCTCGCGCATGGAGCAGATGTTGTCGCCGAACAGCTCGATCGAGCCCTCGTCGGGATGGAGCGAGCCGATCATCAGGCGGAGCATCGTGCTCTTGCCCGAGCCCGAGCCGCCCATGATGACCATGGTCTCGCCCTCGAAGACGTCCAGGTCGATGCCGTCGAGGACCGTCTCGTCGCCGAAACGCTTGACGACGCCGCGCATGCGAATGACGGGGGGTTTGTCGGGCACGGGGTAAATATAGCTCAAAGGCGGGGCGGCCCGCGCATGTGCCAGTTCGAGGGGTCATCGTGGGCGGACGGGGAACCCTCGGGTGGGTTTCAAGGCGACATGAGGCGGATGATCTCGCCATCCTCGCCGATGACCTGGATATCGGTCACGAGCGACTCCAGCGTGATCCCCATGGAAATGAGCTGCGACGCCACGTCCTTGTGCAGGCTGAGCACGACCAGCGCGTTGGAGGTCTCGAACCAGATGGGGGTGGCGGGGAGATCCGCGTCGCCCTTGGTCTGGCGAACGACGCGAGCCGCATCCGGCCAGCGGATCGTGAGCAACTCGCCCACGCTCTGGGCTCCGTGGGCCAGGTCGAGATCGCCGAAGGACGCTCGCACGCGTGTCCGGAAGCGATCGAGGCGCTCGCCGGTCAGCTCGTCGCGAACCGACTCGTGGAAGACCGCGTCGATCTTGTCGGCGTCCCCCTCATCGATCGTGCGGATGGCGTCCAGCGTCGTGCCGGTGGCCATCCTGCCAAGGCGGACGACCTGGGTCGCCATGAGGATGTTCATAGCCGCGCCGAGGATGTTGAGCGCAAGGCCCACGCCGGCGTATCCGCTGCCGCGGACTCGATCGGGTCGCAACGCGATCACAAAGAACGCGAACGCGCCGAGAAACAGCCCGCTCAGCGACAGTGCGATCGGCAGGACCATCGCGCCCACGGCGCTGCGATAGGAGACCGACCCCAGGGCCGACGCGGTCATGACCACGCCGCCCAGACACGTGAACGGCCCGAGGAGCCCGATGACCATCGACGCGACGGCGGCCCGGCTGCGCTTGCGCGTACCCGGGCTGGGCTGCCTCGCACCAAAGTCGCTGAATGCCGGTTCGTCCATCGCCCGGCAGGATAGCGCCGCCTCGATGCACGCGATTGCGCGGTGTGGGCCGCCCTCAGCCCTGCCCTCGCAACGAGGCGACGCACCGCACGATGATCTCGCCGGCACGGTCGATCTCGTGCTCGGTCGTGTTGCGGCTGAGGCTGAGACGGATCGATCCACGCACAAGGTCTTCGCTCAGCCCCATGGCCGGGAGCACGGGGCTCGGTTCGACAGAGCCCGAGCTGCACGCCGCTCCCGCCGAGGCACCGATGCCGCGCTCTGAGAGCATCATGAGCAACGCCTCTGCGTCGATCCCTGGAATCGCCAGGTTTGTCGTGGTCCAGATCCGCCGATCTCGCGGGCCGTTCACCACGACATCCGGCACGCCACCGATGATGGCGTTCTCGAGCCGATCGCGCAGACGACCAAGGCCCTCGCGCTGGGAGGAAGCCTCAAGCCAGGTTCGAGCGAGTGTGGCGGCGACGCCCGCGCCGCAGATCGCCGGAACGGGCTCGGTCCCGCCTCGCCTTGCGAGTTCCTGCGCGCCGCCGATCAACGGGCTCACGCGGGCACCCTGGCGGACGTACAGCACGCCCACACCCTTGGGGCCATGGAACTTGTGGGGGCTGAGTGCGACGTAATCGGCGTCCAACGCGCCCACATCGAGGGGCATCCGCCCCACAGCCTGTGTCGCGTCGATGAGCACGGGAATCGAACGCTCGCGGGCCTGCGCGATGAGCGGCTCGATCGGCTGGATCGCCCCGGTCTCGTTGTTCACCAGGTGCGTCGCGACGCCGCTGGCTCCGTCGAGCCGGCCGATCGCGTCGTCTGGATCGAGGAGCCCCTCGGGTGTCACGTTGCAGTATCGAGACGCTTGGCGACCTGCACGGAGTGCCTCGCCGATGGCGGCGTGCTCAATCCGGCTCGTAAGAATCTCATCCTCGGGTCGGCGGGGCATCGAGTGCAGGGCAAGGTGGATCGACTCGGTTGCGCACGATGTGAAGACGATCTCGCGCGGGCTTGCGCCGATCAGGCGGGCAATCTCCTGGCGGGCGAGTTCGACCGCCGCTCGGGCGCGCTGCCCGGCACGATGCACGCTGGATGGATTCGCCCAGAGGGTTCTGCAGGCCTCGCCGACCGCCTCGACGACCTGAGGAACCGGCCTGGTGGTTGCGTTGGCATCGAGGTCGATCCAGGATTCTTCACGATCCGAGGCCA
The DNA here is from genome assembly GCA_965371965.1 of uncultured Phycisphaerales bacterium. Taxonomy (GTDB): domain Bacteria; phylum Planctomycetota; class Phycisphaerae; order Phycisphaerales; family UBA1924; genus S146-42. Next base: position 6,415 of record CBDVAM010000093.1, on the reverse strand, counting down.
TCAGCCGCCCTTGCGCGCCGTGGGCAAGGTGGGGCCTACGAGGATTCGCGCGATGACGTCGCGAACGTGCCGGCCCTCGCTTGAGACCCCGTGCCCCTCGACGCCCAGGGCGCTGAGCACGCCGTAGCCCAGGCCGATGTCGATGAGCAGCCAGGCGATGAGCGATGCGTCGATGCGGGTGGTGACGCGGTGGGACTCCTGGGCGCGTTCGATCTCGAACAAGAGGAACTCGTGGAGTGCCGCGAAGTGCTTCTGGATCGCCTTGTGGATCGCCGGGTCGTCCGAGACCGTGATCGCCTGGAGCACCACGCGATAGGCGTCGCGCCCCTCGTCGGAGACCATGGGGTTGTCGCCCAGCAGGCGGATGAGGCGCTCGGCGGGGTCCGATGCGCCCCGAAGGTGACGCTTCCACATCGACAGGGTTTCTTCGCCGGCCTGCTCGATCAGCGCGATGAACAGGTCTCGCTTGGACGCGAAATGGCGGTAGATGATCGGCTCGGTGACGCCGGCGGCCTTGGCAAGCTCGGCGGTCGTGGCACGCGCGTAGCCCCGGCGCGAGAATAACTCGGCCGCTGTCTGGAGCAGCTGCGCTCGTCTCGCAGAAGCCGACAATCGGCTCATGACCGTCCCCCGTGCGTTGGTCCCGCTGGCGTCAGCGGCGCGTCCCTAGGCGGGAGTGTACGGGGGTGGCGAGGGTTTCGAGTTCTCAGGCTCTGTTGGCTCTCGCACCGGGACCGGGTCGTACCCGCCCTTGGCGAATGGGTGGCAGCGCAGGATTCGCCGGGCCGCGAGGATCCCGCCCCGGATTCCCCCGTGCTCTCTCAGCGCGTCCAGGGCGTAGTCGCTGCAGGTTGGTCGGTATCGGCACTGCCCGCCCAGGAGCGGGCGGAGCGTCCACTGATAGACCCGAACGCCGATGGCCAGCAGCCCGGCGAGCAGGCGGTCAATCCAGCGGGTGGCATGGCGGATCATGGGGCATTCTTGGCCCGCTCAGCCCGACGGCGCGCGTTTGCCGCGAGGTCGCCGGCCATCGAGACCAGGGCGTCCTTGTAGCCATCCAGGCTCATCTGTTCGTGTGCGCGTGCGGAGAGAACCAGATCGAACCCCAAGCCCTCGGGGGTGCGGGCGAGATCGTCCATCGAGAGCCTGAATGCCTCGCGGAGGTGTCGTTTGAGGCGGCTGCGCCGGACCGCCGAGCCGACTCGCCGTCCGATCGACAGGCCCAGGCGATGGTGATCGAGCCCATTCTCGACCGCGTGCAGGGTGATCGGGCCACAGGTTGCCCGCAGCTTGTTCGCATAGACGCGGGCGAACTCGCGGGCGTGCCCAAGGCGATGGCGCGGGCGAAATCGCAGGCGTCGTGGAGCGGAAAGGGCGGCGGGCACGGTGTCACGATATGGGAGAGGGGGGAGGAATGAAAAACGAAAAGCGAAAAGCGAAGAGCAGCAAATTAGGATGGAGCAGTTTCCGTCCAGGGTTGTTCTGCTTTGCTGCTTTTCGTTTTTCGCTCTTCGTTTTCCGCTCTGGGGGAGGCTACACCCCGCCGAAGCGCCGGAAGAGCCCGATCGCCACGCATCCGCACCCGCCGATCAGCAGCCACAGGCGGATGTTCTCGTCCATGACCAGGCGGCGCAGGCGGGTGTCTCGCACCCGGCGTAGCGGCAGGCTGGGGATGTCCGGCTCGACCGAGGCCAGGACATCGGCGCTCGGGCGGGAGGAGGCCAGGACGATCGCGGTCTGGTCCGGAGTGGCAGCGGGGACGAGGTTGAGCTGGCTGGCGACGAGGGTTCGGATCATCGACTCATCGCCGCGACCGAGCGCCGCGTTGACCATCTCGTAGCGATCGAGTGTGAGTTGGGAGTGGGCGAGCATGGTCTGGGCCCGGTCGCGCTGCCAACGGGCCTCCTCGAACCGGTCCTGGGCGGGCACGAGGACGCACGCGGCGAGGATGGCCAGCCCGCTCAAGAGAAACAGCCACGCGGGATCGAAGATTGCACGGATCAGACTGGGCACGTGCGCCAGGTATCGAACCGGGAGGGAGATTGGATCGACAATTGGCCCCGCCAAAGCCGCTCGGTCCCCAATCGGGGCGATCGCGCCAAATGCGCGCCAGATGAGGTTCGTGCTGGGGATCGATTTGTGATCCTGCGCAGGGATCGGCACGCCCGTCGGGGGCGAACCGCTCCAGAACTCGATGAGGGCGGCTCGCGTAGACTCCGCCTGGATGGCAGAAGGCATCGTCATTACCGGCATCGGCACCGTCACGGGGCTCGGCGTTTCCAACGCGGCGCTCTTCAATGGCCTCATGGAGGGGCGATCGGCGATCCGCCCCATCGAGAGTTTCGATGCCGGCGGGTTCGCCTCAAGCCTCGCGTCGTGGATCGACGGGCTCGACGCCAAGGCGATCGTGCCCAAGCACTATCGCAAGGCCGTCAAGGTCATGGCCCGCGACACCCAGATCGCGGTCGTGGCCTCGGCGATGGCCGCAGAGAACGCCGGGCTCGTGACGCGGGTCTCCGGCGGCGAGACGACCTATCCGAGCGAGCGGATGGGATGCCTGATCGGCGCGGGGCTGATCGCCGCCGAGGCCGGCGAGCTGACCGCGGCGCTGGTGTCGGCGAGCGATGCGTCGGGGAATATGGATCTGAAGGCCTGGGGCGAGGGGGCGATGGAGAATCTCCCCCCGCTGTGGATGCTCAAGTACCTGCCCAACATGCTCGCGTGCCATGTGACGATCCTGCACGGCTGCATGGGGGTGAGCAACACGATCACCTGCGGCGAGGCCAGCGGGCTCTTGAGCATCGGCGAGTCGATGCGGGTGATCGAGCGGGGCGACGCCGACGTGTGTTTCAGCGGGTCTGCCGAGAGCAAGCTCAACGTGCTGGCCCTGACCCGTCTGGAGCAGGCCGGTCGCATCGCCAGGACCCAGGGAATGGACCTCTATCCCAGCGAGCGGCCAGACGACAATCCCGTCCGCCCATTCGATCCGGAATCTCAAGGGCAACTGCTGGGCGAGGGCGGGGGCATCCTCATTGTCGAACGCGAGCACACGGCGATCGAGCGGGGGGCTTCGATCGCCGCGAGGCTCGTCGGGTTCGGCGCGGCCCACTCGCCGCACGGTCTCGACACGCTGGGTCCGCCCCAAGACGCGGAGGCCTCTGCGAACGTGGGACTGAGCGACGCGATCGAGCGGGCGCTGGACGACGCGGGGATCGGGAGCGAGGATATCGACGCCGTGGTGCCTCACGGCGCGGGTGTCAGATCGCTGGATACCGCCGAGGCGTTGGCGTTGGGCGAGGTCTTTGGCGATCGCGCGATTCCTGCTTTGACCTGGGTGACGAGTATCGGCGAGTGCATGGCGGGCAACGGCGGCATCCAGGCCGCGATCGGCGCGATGGTCCTCTGCGAGGGTCGCTGGCCTCGCACGCCTCGCCTGATGGGGGGCCGTATGCTTGGCGAACCCGAGGCGGCGGATCCGCCGAGGCATGTGTTGGTGTGCTCGACATCGCTTGGGGGATCGAACGCCGCGCTCGTCTTACGACGCGCGGACTGACTAGCAACCTATTGGAGAGGATCTATGGCTTCATACGGATCACGAAACGACGAGGATCGGGGCAATCGCGGCGATTCGCACGATGGCGGGCATCGTCGGCGGGGCGTGCCGCTATCAGAACTCGACCCGGCCCTGACCGAGATGAGCCGGCGCGTCATCGGCGCGTCGATCGAGGTGCATAAAGAGCTCGGTCCGGGCTTCCCGCGCGAGATCTATGTCAACGCGCTCGCCAACGAGCTGGAAGTCGAGGAGATCGCCTTCGACCGCGATCACGCGTTCGATGTCGCGTTCGAGGAGATCGTCGCGGGGCAGGTGGTTGCCGATTTCTACGTCGGCGAGCGGTTCTTGCTCCTGGTGCAGGCGCACTATGGCGAGGTCGGGGGCGAGGAGCGGTCGCGATTGCGGGCCCAGCTTCGTGCCGCGGATCTGGAACTTGGGCTGATCATCAACTTCGGCGAGCGGCGTCTCAAGGATGGGCTGGTGCGCGTGCTCAACCCCGACAAGCTCGAGGCGATGAAGGCCGGGGCGACCGCCACGTCCGACGACGAGGGCGATGGTGACGAGCATGAGAAAAGCGACGACTGATCGGCGGCGGGTCGTGATCACCGGCATGGGCTGGGTCACCCCGCTCGGTCGCGACATCGATATCGCGTGGGATCGCCTTATCCGTGGCGATTGCGCGATCGGCCCGATCTGGCGATTCGAGGCGGGTTCATTCGCGACGAACTTCGCGGCCCAGTGCGATGATTTCGAGCTCGAGGATGCCTTGGGTGATGCGGCGCTCGCACGCCGCCACGCGGGGGCGAGCCTCAACGGCAGGTTTGCGCTGGCGAGCGCATCGGCGGCGTGGCGCGATGCCGGGCTCGCCGACGCGAACGTCGATCCCCGGCGAGTGGGGATCTATATGGGCGCGGGCGAGGGTCCGCCGCGGTTCGAGTCGTTCGTTCGTTCGCATGTGTCGGCGTGGGACGCGGAGACCCGCAGCGTGGACGCCCCGGCATTCGCCCGGGCGGCCCTGGAGATGCTGGACACGGTCGGCGAGTTGGAGCAGGAGCCCCAGGCGGTCGTGACGCATGTCGCAGACCTTGTGGGCGCGCGCGGGCCGAGCCTGAACTGTCTGACCGCGTGCGCCGCGAGCACCCAGAGCGTGGGCGAGGCGTTCGAGATCATCCGGCGGGGCGATGCCGAGGTCATGCTCGCCGGCGGCTCGCACAGCATGATCCATCCGCTCGGGATGACCGGGTTTATTCGTCTCACGGCGATGAGCACGAGGAGAGATTCGCCCGAATCGGCCAGCCGCCCGTTCGATCGCACCCGCGACGGATTCGTGATGGGCGAGGGTGCCGGGGTGGTGATTCTTGAGGATCTGGAGCACGCGTTGGCGCGCGGGGCGCGGATCCACGCCGAGCTGCGCGGCTATGGCTCGACCGCCGACGGGTATCGCATCACCGACATCCACCCCGACGGGCAGGGTGCCCAGCTCGCGATGCTCAAGGCGTTGCAGCAGGCCGGGATCGATCCCAAGTCGCCCGGCGAGGATGGACGCGCCCAGGTCCACTACATCTCGGCCCACGGCACGGGCACGCCGGAAAACGACGGCATCGAGACCAAGGCCGTCAAGGGCGTGTTCGGCGACCTCGCGGGCAAAATCCCCTTCAGCAGCGTCAAGAGCATGATGGGGCATCTGATCCAGGCCGCCGGGACCGTCGAGCTGATCACCTGCGTCAAGGCGATCCAGACCGGGATGGTCCCGCCGACGATCAACCTTCAGAGGGCGGACCCCGAGTGCGATCTCGATTATGTCCCCAACAAGGCTCGCGATCTGACGGATCAGGGCGGCGTGGACGTGTGCCTGTCCAACGGATTCGGTTTCGGCGGGCAGAACGACGCCGTTTGTGTCCGGCGATTCACCCAATAGGCTCGGGCGCGAAAGCGACCGCCGATCAGGCCCAATCAGGCCTGTGCCCTGCGAAACAAGTGGGATCACCCTGCGAATCGGGCAAAGGTCCGGGTAATACCTTGCCGATGGAGGGAGAAGTGAGGTTCGCCATGCGAGTTCCCCGCCCGCCGATTCTCAAAGTCACCGTTGCGGTCTCGATCGCCCTGATCGCCGGCACGACCTTCGGGCTGGCGTATCGGTTCTTGTGGTCGTCGGCGGCGGTGGATATCTATCGCGGTCGCCTCGACGCCCTCCAGATGCGGTACGACGCCCTGGAATACAACTATTCCGAGGCGGTCCGCAAGACAGCGGTCACTGAACTGGTCGTCGCCGACGGCGAGCTGACCGTTCGCGTGCGGGATATCCGCGGCGTGGTCCGCGAGATCCCCACCGACTATGACCCCAGCCGCGAGATCTATGTCGATTACGTCGTGCTCGATGGTCGCCTGTGGATTCGGCGGGTCTTCGACGCCGACACCGCCCCGAGCGAGGGTCTGGTGATCGATCCCGACGCCGACCAGGTGAGCTGGGACCTGGAGAACGCGCAGGTCGGCAAGGCGGTGTATCGCCAGCTCGGCGAGGGTCGCTGGGTGGTGAGCGTGACCGGGAATGGGTCGCTGGGATTGACGCGGGCGAGCGAGAATGTGGAGCTTGAGGGTCCGCCGAGCGTGCGGGAGTATGAGGCGGAGGCGGGCGATGCGGGCGAGGTCGGTTCGATCGGGCCGATGGCGGTGTTCAAGCATCTGGCGGGGACGGATTGAGGGAGAGGGGTAGAGCGAGAGAGCGAGAGAGCGATACAGGGGTAGGAGCCGGGTGCGTGGGCACGCGATGCTCTTTCAGAGCCGACGTGGGGGGGGCCCCGGACCAGTGGGTTGCCATTTACGCACCCGTCCCCCAAACACCCGCGCCCCGCAGGTAAAGTG
>CBDVAM010000092.1:0-14007 GCA_965371965.1 uncultured Phycisphaerales bacterium | reverse complement strand
ACCGGAGTACGACCCGCGCCCGGACCTCGCCATGGTCCGGGCGCATCTTCGTTATCGTGGTCTACGAGGTGGAGTGATCGCTCGGGCGGCGTGATCGCGTAGCGAGCGGCATAATCCACTACTCACACGGCGTCGCGAATAGGTGGAGGAACAACACAAAGTCGTCCCCGTCCAGATCCCCGTCGCCGTCCAGATCCGCCCGATCGTCGCCGCTCGCGAACAGATCCAGGTAGAAGAAGAAGTCCTCGGCGTCGGCGTCGCCATCGCCATCAAAGTCCGCAGGGCAATCGAGGCACGACGCGATGTTCAGCACCGTAAGTCCGCTGCGCCGATCCGCTACATAGGCACCCATGTCTTGGATCGCAACATCGGCGCTGCCGTTTGGGTATTGCATGAACTCCACGAGTTCGGGCTCGCCAGGAATCGAGAGATCGTAGATCGCGAGCCCCTGGTACTCACCGGCCAGAAAGAGGCGGTCGCCGGATGTATCCATCCGCGCCGCCGCGATCCCATCGATCAACCCGGTCTCGAACGGGTTCTCCGGATCGGAGATGTCAAGGATGGATACTGCCGTGTGCACCGACACATAGGCGAACCCGTCCCTGACGACTACATCTCGCAGCCTGCCGCGCAGCGAGATCCGCGACAGCGTCCTCGGGGAACCCGGATCTGACACATCGATGATCTCCAGACCGGTCGAATCCACACCGACAAACGCGAGCGAACCCGAGGCTCGGACAATGCCCGGGCTTCCGATCATCTGATGCTCTGCGATTTCAATCGGATTGGCCGGGTCAGAGAAGTCAACCACACGGAGACCAAAGTCCGTTACGGACACGAGGCCAACCTCGCCAACAAAGTCCACGCTCCTAATCTCCTCGTCATTCCGCAGATAGGTTCCGATCAGCGAGAGAGCATTCGGATCCGAGACATCCAGAATCTCCAGCCCCCTCGATCTCTTGGCGAGGTACATCGTGCGATCGTGCAGACGTGCGACATTCTCATTTCCCGCTGAGTTGTAGTGGTCCAAGGGAACTGGGCGTCGCCGATTCGAAACATCCAACGCGGTCACGCCGCCCTCTTCGGCGATGAAAGCAACGTCACCCTGCAGCATAACGCGGATCGCGAGATGCGGCAGACGTATCCTTGACAGGCTGACCGGCAAGGTGGGGTCCGACACGTCGACGGTAAAGAACCCATCAAACCCATCGCATACATAAGCGATGCCACCGACTGGCTCTACCACCTGCGCATAGAGGAATGGCAATGCACCCAGCAACACGGGCATCGTGGCATCGGACACGTCCAAGACCAGAACGCTGCTATTTCGGTCGAACGAACTGCCCTGTGCAACGTACGCCAATCCACCCACGACGCTCACATGATTGGCGTCGCCCGGCGTTGCGAATGATCCGATGATCACAGGTGATGCGGAATCCGAGATATCCACGATCGAAAGGCCGGCATCTCTCGCGGCAACAAACGCGAGATCGCCCACGACTTCGAGCGCATCTGAGTTCTTCCAGAGTACCTCATCGCTAAGCAGAACTGGATTGGACGGGTCGCTGATATCCGCGAGGATCATTCGCCCACGGAACGTGATGAAGACCGCCCGCCCATCGCGCACCCTCACATCGACGACATCCTCGGCCTCAATGGTCGCAAGAAGGCTTGGAGAGAGTGGATCAGATACGTCCACGATCTGAAGACCCTGGTCCGTATTCGCGACATATACAATGCCATCGTGCGTGTCAATATTCCACATGCTGCCCGGCAAGAGATTCAGCTCACCCACTGCGACAGGACGGAATGGGTCGGATACGTCAACGACTCGCAATCCGAAGTATCGGTCCGCAAGGAAGGCAAAGCCGTCCTCAACCACTACATCGAGCGCCCGGTCGGTCGTGAGCTCGACGCCGATCACCTCGGGCGAACTCGGGTCCACCACGTCGTAGACTACCAGCCCTCCAAATCCGTTCGCGACAAATGCGGTCGTCCCAACCATGGCGACGTTGTTCGGCCGCCCGCCGATCGACGCCAGCGCCTCGGGCTCGCATTGGCCCTGAGCGAGGCTGACGGCATTGAGCAGAAAGAGACTCGCAAACATAGACCGCATGGCAACCTCCTGCCCCCAGTGAGTGTGCGTCAGAGTGAAGCTATTCCGCAAACGCAAAGCCTAACAGATTTGGCATCGTCGCGCACGCTCAAATCTGCAATACGGGCGACTGGACCGGATCTGGATACAACCCGTCCGCATGCCAAACACGCGGCCGATTGATGTCTTGAATCTAAAGCTGAATCGCGTTGGGCGTCCCGCCAGAAAAGCCGCTACATCGCCTTCTTCCCGATCGTCACATCATACATATGCAGCAGCTTCGCCTTGTCGTACACCATCTCCTGGCGGCTGCGCCCGACGATGTCGTACTCCGGCGTCAGCTCGATCGCGTCCACGGGGCACGCCTCCTCGCACATCCCGCAGAAAATACACCGAAGCTCGTCGATCTCGAACTTCTTGGGATACTTCTCGCGGTCGTCCCAGGGGCTCTCGGCGGCCTCGATATGGATGCAGTTCGCCGGGCAGATCGTCGGGCACATCATGCACGCCACGCACTTCACCCTGCCGGCTTCATCCTAGTTCAGACGAGTGCGTGCAGCTACACGCACGGCACTGCGAATGCGTCCAGATACGCGAAGAAGTCCTCGGCGTCGATGTCGCCGTCGCGATCCCGGTCCGCGCGATCGTCTCCGGCCACAAAGAAGTCGAGATAAGCGAAGAAGTCCTCTGCGTCGGCGTCGCCGTCATCGTCGAGATCCGCCGGACAAGCCTGACACGACGCGATGTCCACAGTTGCGAGCCCGCTCCCCAGCGCCGCAACATACAGCGTGCCGCCTCTGGCGATCGTGCCTAAGGTCCCCGTGTCGATGTCGATGATCTCCATTAGCACCGGCTCACCCGGCACGGAGATGTCGACGATGCCGACCCCCGCTGAGGTGAGCTCGCTTGAGATGAACAGGCGACGATCGGATAACGAGAGCCCGAACGTCCTTCGCACGGGGATGTCTCCAATCCGAACGGGATCCGTCGGGTCGGACACGTCGTAGTACCACACCGACGACATGTACTGCGATAGATACGCGAAGCCGTCGGCCACGACGATGTCCTTCGCGATTTGAAACGTCTCGATCGTTGAAAGTGTGCGCGGCGCGGACGGGTCCGAGACGTCGACGAGCTCGATCATCGGTGTGCGCGATCCCACATAAGCGATTGAATCGAAGATTCTCACGAAGGTCGGCGGCTCGGTCGTCGGGTACTTTGCGAGCAGCACTGGACTCGTCGAATCCGAGAGATCAACGGTCCATAGCCCGCCCTCGTCCGCAGCGATGACCCCGAGGTCGTTCTCGAACGCAAAGTCGACCGCAGTGTCTCCGAAGTAACCGACGTGCACCATATTCTCAGGATCCGAAGCGCTGACGATTTCGAGTCCGCGTCCCGACTTGGGGATGTAGAAGATTCCCTCGCGAAGTCTCGCCCGGCGCTCCCTGCCCGGCGTGTCGTACCAACCCAGCGGTCGCAGAAATGTCCGGTCGCTCGCGTCGTATGCAACGAGCGAGCCCACCTCGAGCACGAAGGCTACGTCGTCCTGAAGCACAACGCCTCCCGCAAGATCGGAGAGATGGATCTGCGACAAGACGACCGGACCCTTGGTCTCAGACACATCCAGCGCATAGAGACCGTTGAACTCGTCGCAGACGAGCGCGAGGTCGTCGTTGACGTCGAGTCGCTCGGGCTGCTCGAAGTCGGTCGTACTCAACAGTCGCGGCAACGCGAGATCGGACACATCCACGATGTGGAGAGCGCCGAGATCGTCGAACGTGTCCCCCTGTGCGACGAACGCCAGATCACCGTCGACGCTCACGGAGTTCGCGTCTCCAGGCGTCGGGTATGTGCCTACCAGGCGCGGTGCACTTGGGTCGGAAACATCCAGGAACAGGACTCCGTCCTCGCGAGCCGCGACGAACGCGACGGAGCTCTCTATCTCTATCCCATCGATATGCGAAGTGACTTGGGTGTTGGAAAGCACAGTCGGATCGCCGGGCTCGCTGATGTCCAGGATGACCAGACGCCCATCGTGGGTCACGTAGATCGCCTGCTCCCCGACGATGCGGACATCGGCAATCGGCGTCTCGGAGATCCGAATACGAAGGTCTGGAGATGTCGGATCGGACACATCGACGATGAGTAGCCCTACGTCTCGACTGACCAAACACGCCACATCATCGCGAACGTCGATCGTGTGGATATACGTGTCGTCCGTGAACTTGAGTTCGAGCTCGCCAATCGCCTCCATTGATGTCGGATCGGATACATCGACGATTCGCAAACCGTACTTGAAGTCTGCCACAAACGCGAGTCCGCTCTCGATATCGACATCCCACGCCTCTCGCGTCGTCTGCTCAGCGCCAACGAGATCGACGGACTCGGGATCGGACACGTCGTACACAAGCAATCCGCCGTGCGTGTTCGCAACGAACGCGAAGTTGTCACAGATCACCACGGCCCGCGCTCTGCCGCCCAGCGTCGCCAGCACCTCCGGCTCGCACTGGCCCCAGGCCGCGCACACACTCGCGCCCATCGCGATACATGAAGCGAAGATTCGCATGACGCCCTCCTGCCCCAAAGCGAGCCCACAGATTAAGTCCCGTTGTCAACTGTAACAGAAGAACACAGTCAACAGAACCCGAACGTGAAAAAACTCGCCCTTGGGATCTCGCGCCACCGATACCGGCCACCAAAACGCCCGAGCCGCGGATGATGCGCCCTACATGGCCTTCTTCCCGATCGTCACATCATACATATGCAGCAGCTTCGCCTTGTCGTACACCATCTCCTGGCGGCTGCGCCCGACGATGTCGTACTCCGGCGTCAGCTCGATCGCGTCCACGGGGCACGCCTCCTCGCACATCCCGCAGAAAATACACCGAAGCTCGTCGATCTCGAACTTCTTGGGATACTTCTCGCGGTCGTCCCAGGGGCTCTCGGCGGCCTCGATATGGATGCAGTTCGCCGGGCAGATCGTCGGGCACATCATGCACGCCACGCACTTGACTCTGCCGGCTTCGTCCTTGTTCAGGCGATGCACGCCGCGGAAGTTGCTGGGCTCCAGCCCGCCCTCTTCGGGCGTGTAATGCTCGCGTCGCTGCTCGGGGTACTGCATCGTGCGGCTGGTCTTGCCCTGCCCCCAGCTCGTGACCAGGTGGCGGAGGGTCACGCCGAAGCCCTTGATGATCTCCGGCAGGTACACACTCTCGCCCCGGCTCATGGCCCGGGGCGTGATCTCGATGATGTCGCTGTCTGCAATCGCCATAGCCGCCCACTATAGCGCCGACCCCACCACCCCCTGAGGCCCCACCCGTGCCACAAACCACGCCTCTGCGTGGGCGGTGCTCCCAAAACCAGCAATCCTGCCAACTGCCCCCGATGCACGCCTCAGCCGTACAATGTCACCATGGGCGGGCGGAACAACACACCCCTCTTCGAAGCACTCCAACGCTCCACCAAGAGCAGCGCCATCCCCATGCACCGCCCGGCGATCCCTCCCCTCGAGCCCAAGAAGGCTGGCAAAGGCGAGTCTCATATCCGCGTTCCCGTCTACGCCGTCTACATCGCCATCACCGTCGCCCTCGCGGTCTCGGTCACTATCTGGGCCGTCGCCTTCCAGGTCGGGCGCTTATCCGGCGAGGAAACCACCCTCCGCAAGCTGGGTTTCCGGGACGATGAGCCCAAGACCGACCCCATCGAACAGCTCCTTGAGGGTGCCTCGCCCGAGCCGACCCGCACCCTCGCCCGCCCCCAGGACCCGCCGACGCCCCAAGCCCCCCCGCCACTGGTCATCCTCGCCACCGGCCCCAGCACCGACGATCCTCGCAAGGGCGAGACCAACTATCTCCAGCTCGCCTCGGGCGTCCCAGAGGGCGAGGCACGCGATGCGATCGGGTTCCTCGCCGACAATGCCCTGCCCGCGATGGCCCGGCGAGTGGATCCGGGCGACCAGGATGCGAACAATCCTGTCCGGTACGATCTGTTCGCGCTCGAGCCGGTCCCCTCTGCCCGCTTCGGCGAGCTCCGAGTCCTCCGCGAGTCTCTGACCCGCGAGGCCGCCCGGTTGGGACAGCTCTGGCGCAAGCCGCCGCACCGCGGGACCGTTGATTTCGCCCAGCCCATCTGGGTCAAGCACACGCCGAACTGAGGCGCGCCCCACGGGAATCGCGCAGATACGAGAGGATCCGATCATGAGTCTGGACAGCTCACTCAAGACCAAGGGCAAGCTCGCGGGCAAGCGGAACGTCATCACGCGCGCCGAGCGCATCCAGAAGATGATCGACGACAAGAAGCTGGATCCCAAGAAGGACTCGCCGCTGGGCCTGCCCAAGACCCGCGTCACCTGATCTACCGATATGCCAATCGCCGAGGCCGGTCCCTCCCCTGAGGACCGGCCTTGTCTTTGCGCCCGTATCGTTGGGAGCAACCTCTTGACCACTTCAGACGGGATCTGACCATGGATATCGACGGCATGATCGCCGCCCGCAGCCGGGCCATCGACGCCTCGGGCATCCGGCGCGTCTTCAACCTTGGCAAGGAACTCAAGGACCCCATCAACCTCTCGATCGGCCAGCCCGACTTCCCGGTTCCCGACGCCATCAAGTACGCCGCCATCGAGGCCATCCAGTCCGACCACAACGGCTACACCGTGACCCAGGGCATCGCGTCCCTGCGCAACCGCCTGAACAAGCACCTCGCATCGGACGTCGGCTGGGATCTTTCCAAGGACTCCTCGGCGGATCTGCTGGTCACCAGCGGCACCTCCGGGTCTCTGGTGCTCTCGGTGATGTGCCTGCTCGATCAGGACGACGAGATCATCATCCCCGACCCCTATTTCGTCATGTACCCCAATCTGGCCAAGATGGTCGGAGCCCGCCCGGTCTATTGCGACGTGTACCCGGACTTCGTGATGACGGCCGAGCGCGTGGAGCCGCTGATCACGGCGCGGACCAAGGCGGTGATGTTCAACTCTCCGAGCAACCCCGCCGGGGCGGTCTCGACGCGCGAGCAATGCGCAGACCTGCTCGAGCTGTGCCGGGCCAAGGGCGTGCTGCTCATCAGTGATGAGATTTATGATGAGTTCACATACAGCGAGGCGCGGACGGACATGGTGCACGGCGAGGCGCGATGCCCGAGCCCGGCACGCTTTGAGAACGCGCAGGACGACGTGCTGCTGGTGCGAGGGTTCGGCAAGACCTACGGCGTGACGGGCTGGCGGATGGGGTATTGCGCCGGGCCGCGGGCGCTGATCGATGAGATGGGCAAGATCCAGCAGTTCACGTTCACCTGTGCGCCGTCGGTCTCCCAGCACGGGTGCCTGGCGGCGCTCGATGTGGACATGTCGGCGCATATCGCGGATTATCAATCTCGGCGTGATCTGGTGGTCGAGCGGATGAGCGAGGTGACGGAGGTGACCACGCCGGGCGGGGCGTTTTATGTGTTCGTCAAGATCCCCGAGCACCTGGGGCTGGATGGAGCGGCGTTCGGCGAGCGGTGCATCGAGAATAATGTGCTGGTGATCCCGGGGAACGTGTTCTCACGCCAGGACACGCACTTTCGCCTGAGCTTTGCGACGAAGCGCGAGAGTCTGGAGAAGGGGTTGGATGTGTTGGTGCGGCTGATGAACTGAGGATCAGCCTTTGGTCGGGATCGATCGCCCCTTGGCGGGCCATAGATGCATCGCGGCCAAGTCGGTGAGCATCGCGGCGATGCCGGTGCGCCAGAGGATGACGCCAAGCCCGCTGTGGGGGACGGCCGCGGCGGAGAGGAAGGCGAGCAGGCCGATGGCGAAGATGATGATGTGGATGGCGCGCATGGGGATTCTCCAGATCGGTGGTGAGGGATGGCGTCGTCGGGGGAATCGGATCTCAGAACGCGAGGGATTGTTGGCCGGTGGCATAGCCACGTCTTCTTGGCTATTGCAATGCGCGCGAGAAACTGGAACGCGGGCTGGACGTGCTGGTGCGGTTGACGAGCTGACGGTACGCTGCGGTCATGGCAAGAATGATGCCTTCAAAGAGAGAGTCGCCCCTCAAGGCGTACTGCCGATCGCTGGCGGGGACGACCGAGGATGTCAAATGGGGCGATGATCTGGTGTTCAGCGTGGGCCGGAAGATGTACGCCGCGTTCGATCTGGACAATGAGGACGAGTTCGGCTTCAAGTGCGACGACGAGGACTTCGATCGGCTGCTGGAGATCGATGGGATCATCCCGGCGCCGTATGCGGCGCGGTTTGGGTGGGTGAAGGTGCAGCGGCGCGGCGTGTTGAAGCTCGGCGAGGCGAAGGGGCTGATCCACAAGAGCTATGACCTTGTGTTCGAGAGGCTCACGAAGCGGGTGCAGCGAGAGATCCAGGGAGAGGCGTGACGGGTGTTTCGTGAGGGGTGTTCGGCCGGACGTTGGCGAGATCGTGTTTCGAGACTGTAGCCTGAGGTTCTGGAACCTCTGGGTCGTTGTGTGACCTGTCGCGTGCTTGCGCACGCGGCTCTGTCTTGGCCATGGCCTGCGGCGATTGGCGGGGCGTTTGGGTCAGATCAGTGTCGATACCAGAACGCGAATCAGGATTACCAGAATCAAGATCAGTGCGAGCAAGAAAAGGACGGCATGGAAACAGCCGGCCGGGGATAGTCGGCGGTGGCGTTTTCGCACGGCAAATCGGCGGCCGCCCATCAGTTCGAAGGTGCGGGCGCACTCGGGGCATTGATTGGTGGTCAGGCCCCGGAGGTTGTAGCCGCACTTACATTTGATGTTGCGGCCGGCGAGATAGCGGACGAGGCGCTCGGTCTTGGGTAGTTCGGGCTCGGGAAGTGCGATGTCCTCGGGGGTGATGCGCCGGGCGCATTCGGGGCACTGGGGCTTGACGAGGCCCTTGAGGTTGTAGTTGCAGTTTGGACACGGGATGTCGCGGGTGGCGAGGTGGGCCGCGATGGCGTTGTTGAGCGGGTCGTTGTCGGGCACGGCGGATGATAGATCGAGAGGGCTCTGTGTGGTCCGGATCGATTGCGGGCGAGGTGCCTGCTAACCCAGACCGCGCAGGGTCACCGTACCTATTTGGAACGCTCGGTCTCACGGAGCGACCGGTGAGACTATCGCTGGTCGTCCAAGACTTTGATCGGGTACATGGCGTTTGGAGTTCGCGCGGCGCGGAGGATTCGTTCGATCTCGGCGATGAGGCCGGGGTGGTCACCGGCGATGTCGGTGGATTCGGTGGGGTCGGCGTTAAGGTCGTAGAGCTCGAGAACAGTGTTGCCCTTACGCAGGTTCTTGCGGATGGCCTTCATGCCCGTGTTGAAGATGATCGCTTGTTGCTGGTTGCCCTCAGGAAACTCGAAGTAGAGGAAGTCGTGGGATTGCTGGGCGGCGGGGTCTGCGCGGAGGGTTGGAAGGAGGCTGAGGCCGTCGATGTTGTCGGGGATTGGTGTGTTGGTAAGCTCGCAGAGGGTCGGGAGGATGTCCTGCGCGGCGCAGAGAAGATCGGAAGTTGAGGCGGGCGCGATCATCGGTGGGTAGGCGATGATGAGCGAGACACGGATGCCGCCCTCGTGGAGGTTGGTCTTGAAACCCCGGAGGTCGGCGAGGGAGTTGAAGAAGGCGCGATCAACGCCGGCGTTGAACGTTGTGCCGTTGTCGGAAGTGACGATGACGATGGTGTTCTCGAGCATGTCGTTCGCTTCGAGGCGGTCCAGGAGGCGCCCAACGGCGTGGTCGAAGAAGGTGATCATGGCGGCGTAGGTTGCGCGTGGGCGCGGGGTCGGGAGATAGCCGCGGTCGCCGAGGTAGGGCTCTTGGTCCCAGTCGCGGGGGTATAAGTCGACGAACTCCGGCGGCGCTTGCAGCGCGGCGTGGGGAATGACCGAGGCGTAGTAGACGAAGAGCGGCTGGTCGGGGTCGTTCTTGGCGTGGGCGTCGATGACGGACTCGGCTTCCTTGATGATTTCTTCGGGGGCGTATTGGGTGGCGTGGTATTGGTCGTAGTCGGTGTCGCTGGCGAGTGGCTCTTTGATGCGTTGGTGTGCGGGGAAGTAGTCGTTCTCGTGGAGGACGTCGACGTCGTGGTTGCGCCAGAGATGTGTGGGGTAGTAGTTGTGGGCGACGCGCTGGCAGAGGTAGCCGTAGAAGTGGTCGAAGCCCTGGTTGTTGGGATGGCCGACTGATCCGGGTCCGCCGAGGCCCCACTTGCCGAAGGCGGCGGTGGCGTAGCCGCGGTCCTTGAGGATCTCGGCGATCGTGATTTCTTCTGCTGGGAGAGGCCATTGGCCCTCGGGCTCTTCTGGGCCCCAGCCGCCGACTTCCTTGTTGCCTCGGATGGCTGCGTGCCCGGTGTGCTTGGCCGTGAGCAGGACGGCGCGAGAGGGGGCGCAGACGGTGGAGCCGGAGTAGGCGCGGGTGAAGCGCATGCCGCGGGAGGCGAGGCGGTCGAGGTTGGGGGTCTGGATCTTCTCTTGGCCATAGGAGCCGAGTTCGTGGAGGCCGAGGTCGTCGGCCATGATGAGGAGGATGTTGGGGGGGCGGGCTTGGTCTGGCTGGGACGCCGACGCGTGGGCTGCGAGGAGGCAGATGGCGAGTATGGAGAAGGTCCGCATGGACGGAGGGTAGTTGTGTTCGGGCAGAGCGTGGTGGGCGACGATCTGTTTGGTATTTGACTGGTTCTCAAGATTCGTCAATGTCCATGGGATAGTCGGGCCGATCGATGTGGTGATGCGGCTGGTCTACCATTGCCCCTTGCTCGCGAGGGGGTATTGCGACGCACGGAGTGCGGAGTGCCCGGTGGGCGACGGATCCCTCTCGGCGGAGGCCGGGGGCGAACTGACGGGGAAGCGTGCATGAGCACCGGCGAGTTTCCTGCCTTCTTTGGACCGTATCGCCTGATCCGCGAGATCGCGCCGAGTTCGATGGCCCAGCGCTGGCTGGCGCTGCATGTGCGCCGTCAGACGAGCCATGTCGTGCATCGGTTTGGGGTCTGCGGAGATCGCGTCGAGCGCCGACGGTTCACGACGGCGT
Organism: uncultured Phycisphaerales bacterium; assembly: GCA_965371965.1. Classification (GTDB taxonomy): domain Bacteria; phylum Planctomycetota; class Phycisphaerae; order Phycisphaerales; family UBA1924; genus S146-42. Next base: position 2,906 of record CBDVAM010000092.1, on the reverse strand, counting down.
TCGAGCAGTTGGCGTCGGTGAACCATCCGCATCTGCTGCGGGTGGAGCATTTCTCGTTCGGGTCCAAGGGACGCCCGCTGGTGGTGACGCCGTACACGGGGAGCCACGACGGGCTGTTGACGCTGCGTCAGCTCTTGGACCAGAAACGTGGACGATTGAGCGAGTTTGAGGGCGAGCGATTGATCGAGCATCTGCTCGATGCGAGCGCTGCCGGGTTTGATCGGGGCATGAGCCACGGGGTGATCCGCACCGACGACATCCTGATCGACCGCAGCGGGTGCGTGCTCGTCGAGCACTACGGGCTTCGGCGGGCGCTCGCGGGCGAGCCGAGGGTGACAGCCATCGACGCGGACGAGATCGAGTCGATCGTCCGCCTGGGATACGAGTGTCTGACGGGTGTGTGCCCAGGAACGCCCCTGCTACGGGCGAGCCGGTTGGTGCGGCTGAGCGATCGGGCATGGGATCCCTTCTTCGAGTCGTGCCTGGGGGTTGAGGGTGTGCAGACGCCGGCGGAGGTGATCGAGAGATTGCCCAGCCAGGCGCGGAGCACGAGCGAGGAAGGCGAGCCGATGGGCGCTGTCCACGTTGCGCTGCGACGCCTGCGCAGATCCGCGCCGGCGGGCAAGGGTGAGAGTTCGGCGGCGCAGTCCTGAGATTTCGGCGATTCGCTTGGCGAGACCATCGAGTCACGGCGACTCGATGTTGTGGCGGTGTGCGCGGATTACTGGCCCGGATTATCTAGATTCTGTGGATCGTCGGTGCTCGGCGGGTCTGCCTGAACGAGGTCCGGGCCGTCGTCGTTCGCCAACGCGAGCTCGCTCTGGAGCGCATCGAGCGCATCGGCGGGGATCGACTCCGCGAAGTTCTCGACGATGAACGACGCGAGGGCGATGCGCTTCTCGGCGTCGTCGGGTGTCTGGAGGCGGGCGTGCTCTTCGAGCCAGATCGCCGGCGGGGCGGCGAGAGTCATCGCCGCGGCGAGATCGGCGGTCCGGATGCGGGCACGACAGAAGATGTGTCGATCGTCGGCGGTCAGCGAGGCCGGATCGATCAGCGAGAAGGCGGCGATGGCCTGGGCGGGCTGGCCGCAATCGAATCGGGCGTGGGCGAGCGCGGCGAGAGCCTGGTAGAGGGCGTCGCGGGCCTCGGGCGGGGCGTCGTCTTCGAGGGTGCGTTCGGTGAGCACCAAGAGCGCCTCGGCCCGCTTGCAGGGATCGGCGTCGAATCGCTGGGCGAGCGTGAGCAGGTCCGGGATCGACAGTTGGCGCGAGATCGCTTGCTGGGCCCGCAGGATCGCCTGGGGATTGGCCTGCGAGAACCCGTCGAGGCGGCGGACGCCCGCTGAGGTGGGCATGTGGGTCTGGACGGCGCGAGAGGCCGGCTCGATCAGCAGCGGGTCATCGATCGCGGCTTGCAGGAGGGTTTCGGTTTGATCTGCGCGGGTGGCGAGAGCGGCGGCGGCCGCAAGACGGAGCGCGTGGCGATCGGCCTTGAGCAGAGACACCACAAACGCGCGATCGTCGGCGGCTCCAACGGCGACCAGAAGGTGGCAGGCGCTGGCGCTGACGTGCTTGGTGGGCATCGCACGCAGGGCCGAGCGGACCCGCTCGATGGACTGAGGCTGGGCGAGCAGGTCGGCGCGATGCAGCGCGAGCATGGCGTCGGCGGCGGGGATGGACGTGCGCCCGGCTCGCTCGAGCCAGTCGAGGACCGGCGGGAGGGCCTCGGGTGTCGGCCATCGCGAGATGGCGAGCAACAGGGGCTCTGCGACGCGTGGATCACGCTCGCCGATGAGCGCGTCCAGGACCGCCGGGCCGGCGGACTGGGGCGCGATCTGCACCACAAGTGTGGCGGCTTCAGCGCGTACGGTGGCCCGCGCGTGGGCCAGCATCGCGATCGCCTCGTTCTGGACGCCATCGGGAATGGCGAGGCCGGAGGCGAGGACCTCGCGGATGAGCTCTGATCCGAGCGTGCGCAAGGCATCGACATCCGAACGCAGCAGGTCCATGAGGAAGGTCTCTCGCTCGGGCTCGGGCGTCGCGACCCAGGTGTTGCGGACGAACTCCTCAAGGAGGCGCTCGGCTCGCTCGGCCCGGATGCGCTCGCGCTGGAGGCGGTCGAGTTGGGTGCTCGCCAGCTCGTCGCGCCAGCGGTCGTCGCTCCAGGCCCGGCGGGCGTCGAGCCACGCCGCGAGCGTTGCGCCGTTGTATGCGAGTTCCGGCGTATTGAACAGCTCGGCGAGCTGGGACTTGGCCGCGTCGCGCAGATCGGCTCGGGTGGTTGTCCGCCCCAGCTGGATGAGCAGACGAACGGACTCGGGCGTCCGGAATGCCGCGATTGCGTTAGCAAACGTGCGGGGATCGGTCAGATCGGGCGTTTCCGCGGCGGCGCGGACGTGGGTCCACAGGACGCGAGGCGGAGAGCCCCGGCGGACGATGGCCTCAAGGACGATCGAAGCTTGAGACGGGTCGCGGAGGGCCTGCCAGAGCGCCGCGAGGGTAGCCGAATCATCGATCTGATCGATGAGTTCGGCGGCTGCGGTGACGCGGGCCTGGCGGTTTTCGCTTGGATTTGTGAATGCGGCGAGTGCCGGGGACGGCTCGGCGGGCGTTTGGCCTGGCTGAGAGGCGATGACACAGGAGGCAAGCGTTGCGGCGAACGCGAGCACGAGCGGCTGCAACGACCGAAAACTCGCGGGAATCGGCCCCGGTGACGATGATCGGACGGTGCGGCGCGGAATTTGGATTGCTTGGCTCCTTCGGGAGATGGTACGGTATCGGCGTGATTGAAGTGTGAGGCGAGTTTGCGTAAGATCGGCTGCGTTGTGATCTCGGCTCTCTCGGCTGGCGGGCGAATCCATGGGCGAATGGTTCGAGGCAGAAAACCACGTTGAGAAGGCCCACCTG
>CBDVAM010000091.1:0-14046 GCA_965371965.1 uncultured Phycisphaerales bacterium | reverse complement strand
GTGACGAGTGGCTATCGCCACTCGCCATGTTCGCACCGCTGCTCCGCAGCGAAGAACACGCCCGGTCAGACTCGAACGATGTCGGGTTGTGGTGCGTGCGACAACCCCGCCGCGACCAGTGCGCCGCCAGTCGCCTTGGCATCCTCCTCGTCAAACGCCCCGACCGCGAAGCTATCCGCATCCAGCACGCCCCAGCACTCGCCGCCCTCATCGAAGCACGGCACGACCAGCTCGCTCGCGTCGCGCGGATCGCACGCGACGTAGTCCTCGCCGAGCGACTTGATGTCGTCCACGATGAGCGTCTTTCGTTCGCGCCACGCGCGTCCGCACACGCCGTGCAATCCGATCGGGCTGCAAGCGGGCTTGTCGCGCCGTTCGAGCAGGGTCATCTCGGAGCGATCGTCGCTGATGGCGTAGAAGCCGATCCAGGAGATCTCGCGCCCCGGCCCCTCGCCTCCAAGGTGTTTCCAGATCGCGTCCACGACCGCCTTCATGCGCACCTCGCGGCTTGCATCGGGCGCCAGCTCGCGCAGCGACGCCAGCACGGGCGCATAGTCCCGCGTGGATCGCGATCGCCCTTGAGCGCACATGGTCGGTTCTAGAGCGTCGCCGAGGTGAACGGCAGCATGCCCATGAAGCGGGCGCGCTTGATCGCCTGGGCGATGAGCTTCTGCTCGCGGGCAGAGCTGCTGAGGCGCTTGCGGCTGTAGATCTTGCCGTTGGGGCTCATCATCCGGCGGAGCGATTCGCCGTCCTTCCAATCGACGAAGGGCAGCCCGTCGGCACCCTCCTTGACGACGTCGGGGCGGGGTGGAGCGCTGAAGCGGCCGCTGAATCGACTCATGGAATTCTCCGTCGTGGACTTGTGGCTCGATTCGGTGCCGCGGACAGCGCGGGACGAACGAGCGACGGTTATCGAGCGGGAATACTAGGCAGGCCTCGCGTGGGCGGTGCTCACGCCTTGGCGTCGCTGGGTTTGGCGTTGTCGGGCGGGGGTGCCGAGGAGAGCATGTGGTCGGTCGAGATCCGCCCGGCGCCCCAGAAGACGACCATGCCAGAGAGTATGAGCAGGACCACATCCTGGGCCAGGTGGCACCAGCCCGGTGCGCCGGTGCAGATGATGACCGCCTCGCCGAAGCAGGAGCAGTCCGAGACGGTCACGTCGCTGCGGATCATCACGCTGGCGATGGCATAGAGAAACGAGATGACCAGGGCCGAGCTGAGCAGCGCCGCGGCTCGGGTCCAGAATCCCAGGACCAGCGCGACAGCGACCAGGGCCTCGGTCCAGGGGATGGCGAACGCCGAGACGTGGACCAGGTGCTCGGGCAGGATCTTGTAGGCCTTGACGGCGTTGGCAAACTCCTGGGGGTTCAGCAGCTTGTGGTAGGCGGCGATGCCCAGCAGCGCAGCTACAGCGAATCGACAGACCAAGAGCCACAGGCTGAGCGGCACGCCTGGTTGGGATCGCTCAGTCGCCAAAGGGCGTGCTCCCGGTGGCGATGGGCAGGCCCGCCTCGACCCAGGCCGGATAGCCGGCCTCGAAGATCCAGACGTTCTCCAGCAAGAGGTCGTTGACCAGGCGGATGCGGAGGTTCTCGGATTCGTCGCAATCCCCGCCGGTGCAGTAGATGACGATCGTCTGCTCGGGCGTGACCATGAAGAGGCGATCCTGCGTCGTCATCGTGACGCCCATAACGACTAGCGGCAGGTTCTGAAGGACCATGTCGGTGGTGATGAACTCGGCACCCCAGATATGACCATCTTCGTATGCGCCGTCTGCGTCTCGCGCGTCGATGATGATGACCTCGCCGGTCCAGTTCTGGACGTGGCGCTCGAAGAGGGCCTGGGTCTGGGCGAGAGTCAGGTGGATCGCAGGATCCGAAACAACCTCGCCCTCGGCGGCATGGCCTGGGTCGGTACTTGGCGGATCCGAGAGATCCGCATGGTTGGATCCCGTGGGGTCGGGCTGGGCCTGATCTTGCTGCTCATCGATCAGGCTGTTCAGCCTCTGCTGGGCCGCGGCGTCGTTGCCCTCGGCAGCGATCGAGATCGGCACCCACCACGAGTGGATCAACCCGACGACCAGCGCAAGGCCCAGGATGGAGAACGCCCGGACGACGCTTGTCATCCTCAGCCGTCCTTGCCGGCGTCGGCGTTCGCCGGTGGCGGCGGGATCAGCACCGCGTTGTTGATCCGTCCCAGGACGCGAAGGACGATCTCGGGCTCGTCCTTGCGGTCGGTGTGGAACACGACCTGTGTGAAGAACTGGCGAACGATCTCGGGGCGGGGCTCGAAGCGGAAGCGGATCATGTACTTGTCGGGGCGTTCGGGAGTCTCGGCGATCGCCTCAAAGGTGATGTTCTGAAGCGCCACGGGCCTGGGCTCGTTGTTGATCCCCATGAGCGGGCGTTCCTCGACCTTGAGGATCTTGAAGGGGATGTTGTCGCGGCTGATGATGCTGAAGTGGCGCTCCATGGACCCGTCGGGCGGGACGGGGCCGACGTTGAACTGCTTGGGCGAGACCTTGAGATCGCCAAGGATCTCTCCGATGATCGACATGTTCTTGGTCGAATCGTTGCCGGCGGCATCGGACATCGTGATCGAGAGCGCCCCTTGAAAGGCTCCGATCGGCTGACTCTGGTCCAGGCTGACCAAGAGGGTTACCCGTGACACGCTGCCCCCGTCGTCTTCTTCGATCATCTGGGTATCGAGGATCTCGACGTTGAGGCCGTCGATGCGGAGCACTTCGGTCTCCACGACCTGGAAGCCCGGCGCTCTTCCCGTGATATCGACCATCATGGTCCGCGCTTCACCCTTGGGAATCTGGCCCAGACGGACGATCGCGGGCTCGATCTCGATCATCCGCTTGACGTTTGCCTGGATCGAAACGGCCAACCGGGGCGACGCTGGATCGTTGGAATGGACGGTGACCTTGCGGTTCTGCGGACCCTTGCGGTTGTGCGGGTCGTAGTAGACGACCAGCTCGCCGGACTCGCCCGGGGCGTACACGTGCTTCTCCATCTCCGGCGTCGTGCATCCGCAGGTCGTCGCGACGTTCGTGATTCGCAACTCGGCGTCGCCGTTGTTGGTGAAGATGAACGTTGTGCGCTGCTTGCCGGCGTCCTCATAGAGCGTCCCGAAGTCGTGCACGGTCCGGTCGATGTGGATTCTCGGTACCTTTTCCACCTGGGGTGGTGCGGTGGGGGGTCCCTCGACCTGTGCGGCGACCATCGGTGCCGCGAGCCCAACCACCGAGACAAGCATCAACATCGCAGGGAAACGTCGCATGGCCTCATCCTCCCGAGTCGCTCTCGACCGAGTCATGTAAGTATTTCATACGGGTCTGCCGCAGAAGCAGAGCACGTTGAGTGTACCGCGCAAAGCTCCTCCGAGCCGCAAAACGCACGAGTTGGCACTGTGTTGCATTGCGCTTACACTTCTCGCACATTCTCTCTTGAGAATCGGCAAGGAGAGCGAACGGGGATTGGTCTAGCCTCGGGCGGCGACCGTTCGGATCGGTTTGAGACGGTCCGCCGGTCTCCGGAAGTCCGATTCGGTCCCGGTTGCCTCGTGGGCCTCGCTCAGGCGGTCCAGGGCGAGCGCGTAGGCGGCGGTCCGCATGGAGATGGACTTGCCTTCGTGCTTGTCGTAGACGGCTCGAAACTCGCGCCGCATGATCTCATGGAGGCGTTCGTGGACGCTCTCGAGATTCCAGGAGTACCCCTGCTTGTTCTGGGTCCACTCGAAGTAGCTGACGGTGACCCCGCCGGAGTTGGCGAGGATATCGGGCACGACCATCGTGCCGGCCTCGTACAGGATCTCGTCGGCGTCGGGGGATGTGGGGCCGTTGGCGAGTTCGATGATGACGCTCGCCTTGATCTTCTTCGCGTTGGTTTCGGTGATGACGCCCTCCAGGGCGGCGGGGACGAGCACGTCAACATCGAGTTCGAGCAGGGACTCGTTGGTGATCTCAGATTCTTGCCCACCGTCGACCCTGCGTTTGGACCGCTTGATCTCGATGATGGCGGGGATGTCCAGGCCGTCGGGGTCGTGGATTGCGCCGCGAGAGTCGCTGACGGCGACCACCTTGTAGCCATCGGCATGGGCGAGGCTTGCGAAGTGCTGCCCGGCGTTGCCGAAGCCCTGGATTGCGATGGTGGTCTTCTCGGGCTCGAAGCTTCGGATGGACTCGAGCTCCTTGAGCTGGTAGTACCCGCCTCGGGCGGTGGCGTCGTCGCGTCCGACCGATCCGCCGAGGGCGACGGGCTTGCCGGTGATAACTGCGGGCGTGCGCGTGCCGACCATGACCGAATACTCGTCCATCATCCAGGCCATGATCTGGGCGTTGGTATAGACATCGGGGGCGGGGACATCGGTGTCGGGGCCGATGTTGCGACCGATCGCGCGAATATAGCCGCGGCTGATGCGTTCGATCTCACGGAGGCTGAGTTGCTTGGGATTGACGATAACCCCGCCCTTGCCCCCGCCGAAGGGGATGCCCGCGACGGCGCACTTGAAGGTCATCCAGAATGCGAGGCTCTGGACCTCGTCCTTGGTGACGCCCGGGTGGAAGCGGACGCCTCCCTTTGCCGGGCCTCGGGTGTCGTCATGGCGGCAGCGGTAGCCGGTGAAGATGTGCTCGGAGCCGTCGTCCATGCGGACGGGGATGGAGACCTCGAGGGTCTGCTTGGGCTGGCGGAGGCGAAGGACGGTCTCGGGGTGGGCCTTGGAATGCTCGCTGGCGAGGTCGAGGCGGGTGAGGGCCTGGGTGTACAAATCGCTGCTCATGGACGGCTCCTGGTCGAAGTCCCCGCCCTAGCGATGGGCGGGGGTTGCGAGCATACAGCATCGACCGGGCGGGTCTTCTATCGAGATTTTCAGCCGCGTCGATTTAGGGCGCACCAGATGCCTATCTGAGGGGGTACAAGAGCCCTGGTGCCCACTGGTCGAATCGGCGGACCCAGGCCCCGAGATCGCCAGGTCAGCAGCCTTGTGCGAACAGGTCGAGATACCCAAAGAAATCGTCGGCGTCGCAGTCGCCATCGGTGTCAATGTCGCAGACCCCGAAGTCGCCGGCGGCGAAGGCGTCGAGGTACGCGAAGAAGTCGTCGGCGTCGGCGTCGCCATCGCCGTCGAGGTCGGCGGGGCAGCCACCCTCGGCGGCGAACAGCACGAAGGACACGTCGTTGTTCTGCTCGACGAAGTTGCCCGGATCGAAGAACCACTGGTGGGCACCGGGAGGGTTGAAGCCGATGGCCTGGACCCAGCCCCATTGCGGCTCTTGCGCGCCGCCGCCGCGAGCGAGAATCGCCACGACACTGACCCAGTACTGCCCGTCGTCGGGCACCTCGAACGGGACCGCCAGATCGAGGCCATACTCATACCCGGCGAGGTCGCCGAGGCTCGCGTAGTGCTCCTCGGTGAACTCGAACACGTCCAGCTCATGGATGCGTGTGGCGGGATGCCCATTGGCGTCGGTATAGAACCGGATGGTGAATCCCTCGGTGTTGCCCTCCTCGCCCAGCGGGGAGCAGTAGCCGCCCCAGAACATGAGGCTGCCGACGGCGTCGCCGGCCTGGGCCTCGAAGTTGTCTGCGACCTCGCTGAACCAGCCGAGCCCGCCGTTGTTGCGGGCGTCCTGGCTGGAGAGCCCGCCGCAGGAGTCGATGGGGTCTTGGCGCCAGAGTTCGTCCTGTGCGAGAGCGTGCGGGGCGGCAAGGCAGATGAGCATGGCTGGCAAGACTGGCTTGTTCATGGCGGGGCTCTTCCTGGGGTTGTCGTTCGAATGGATGGTCGGACTCCCAGCGTACCGCCGGGGCTCGCCGGTTCCAAGCCAATTCTCGAAGGCCGATCAGTCGCAGCCGTCGGCAAACAGATCGAGGTATCCGAAGAAGTCCTCGGCGTCGCAGTCGCCATCGGCGTCGATGTCGCAAATGTCGACCTCGCCGTTCGCGAAGGCGTCGAGGTACGCGAGGAAGTCCTCGGCGTCGGCGTCGCCGTCACCATCGAGGTCGGCGGCACATCTGCCACAAGTGGAGATATCGAAGATCCGCAGGCCCAGAGGGAACGAACCGAAGTACGCCAGGTCGGCGTCGAATGCGGAAGGGACGTTCACGAATGAGCCAGGTGCGTCGAAAAATCTTGGGCGTGCGGGGTTCGAGACATCGTACAACTCGACTCCGCGTTCGCGTTCATCCAGGTACACAACACCACGATGGAGACCCATGCCATTGAACCACGTTTCTGTGCGGGGCCCGGCGTCCAATCTCAGGCGGTCGATGATTGACACGAGTGTCGGGGCATCGGGCTGGCTGATGTCGATGATGTAGAGACCCGCAGGATCGCCCCGCCTTGGACGGCTCATTCGTGAAACGGCGAAGTAGGCCAGGCCATCGCGAACGATGACATCGGAGCCATGTGCGGTTTGTAATGGAAACGCGCCGACCGTAATCGGCTGAGTGGGATCTGACGCATCGATGATCTGCAAGCCGTCGGTGTGTGTTGAAAGTATGACGAACGTACCGGATACGTCCATGCCGGTCATCGACTGTCTCGTCTCGCTCAGCAGAGTGGGTTGGAAACGGTCCGAGATATCGAAGATCATCAGTTGTCCACCAGCAGGCACATACAGCCGGTCGCCCCGCCGGACAAGCATTCTGGCGCCGGCGCCGGCGTCGATCGTGGATATCAGTTGAATATCGGTCGGGTCGCTGATATCGAGCAGCCTGAGCCCATGGTCACTGTCTACGACGTACATGACCCCGTTCTGAGGGTCGGCCTCGATCGCCTCGATGTCGCCATCGAGCACGAGCGATCCGAGCACGGTGGGAAAGGTGGGATCGCGCACATCGACGGCCATGATGCGGGACAAGGACAGAGAGCGTTCGCCAAGGTAGGCGATGCCATCGTGAAGCTGAACGTGCCTGCCGCGGTAGGGCGCTTTGTATGCGCCAACGACGTAAAGATTGGTGGGATCGGCGATATCCAGAATTTGCAGCCCGCCCTCTTCTGCGGGGACGTACGCGAGACCGTCTCGAATCTTCACGCGTCGCGCACGCCCCTCATCAAAGAGCCCAATGTCCACGATACGGGTTTGATCCATGGCCATCAGATCAATCACCCAGATGCCGGGCCCGGGCATCGCCCAGTAGGCGAAGCCGCCGAGAGTTTCGACATCGTTCACAGGTATGAATGTTCGGATAGTCCTGATGAGTTCTGGTGCCGCCGGGTTGCTCACGTCCGCGAAGGCCATGCCGGTGTCGGTCGCGATCTGCAACTGAGTACCGATGAGGCGCAAGGCGTTGGGCTCTGTCGTCACGTCCAGCGTGGCCAGGAGCGACGGCGATGCCGGGTCCGACACGTCCAGGACATGCACCTCCTGGGCATCATGAACCGGGACGAACGCGATGTCGCCGTCGATGATCGGTTGATGCTGCAGACCCTTGCCTTCGTACGAACCAAGCAACCGGGGCGTTGTGGGATCGGTGATATCGACAATGAACATCGCCTCGGGCGTGCTGGCGTACGCACGCCCCGCGGAGACGCTGACGTCCGTCACGAGGTACGGAAGCACCAGCGAGCCCAGCAGAACAGGAGCGGTGGGCTCGCTGATATCGACGGTGACGAGGCCGTCGAAACCCACCGAGGCGACCAGCACGTCGCCCCAGAGTTCAATACCCCACACGCGTGTGAGTTGATCGAGCTTCCCGATCAACGTCGGCCTGGTCGGATCGGAGATATCCAGAACATGGATGCCGCCGTAGGACGCGGCGAGGTAGGCGATGTCGCCGGCAAACTCGACGTCGAAGACAGACCCCGACAGCGATCCGACGAGTTCGGGCTCGCACTGAGCCGGCGCGGGCGTGCCACCCCAGCCAGCAAGCACCAGGCAGGACGCAATTATGGATGAGCCGCAGCGCATGTGAGACTTCCTCTCAGATCCCCACGAGAGGATCAAGATCGGGCAACCTCCGCTCGGGCGAGTGTACTGAGTATTCCGGTAGGCCGCAAGGGGCCTCTCGGCCTCGCGCCTTGAGTTGCTGGGCAGATGTAAGAGCTTCTGGCGAGTGCGGCGTGCCGAGACAACACGCCCGAGGCTGGCCAAGCGGGGTGAGGAAGTGGAGGGCTGCGCAGATCATCACCTCGCCGCGAAGAGGTCGAGAATCCCCAAGTGGTTGTCGGCGTCATAGTCGAAATCGGTGCCTCCCCAACCGGGTGTCGCCTCCGAACGCCGGATCGCCGATACGATCGCAGCCAGTGCCCGCCCGAAGCGGTCCGGAGGGTCCGTGACAAGCCAGCCTCCCAAGAAAGCGCCCGAACTGGCCATCACCGGCTCGCGCCATCTGGGCGGCTGGATGTCGGACCAACATGTCAGCCTCGCCTTCAGCACATATCAGGCCGGCAAGCTGTTCATGGTGGGTCTGCAGCCCGACGGGCGGTTCAGCATCTATGAGCGGACATTCAACCGGGCGATGGGGCTGTACGCCAGCGACGATGCTCAGACGCTGTGGATGGCCTCGCTGTACCAGCTCTGGCGGTTTGAGAACTATGTCCCGGCGGGCGGGGCGACGGCTGACGGGTATGACCGGCTCTATGTGCCCACGCTCGGGCACACAACCGGCGACATCGATATCCACGATGTGCACGTCGGGGCCGACGGCAAGCCGGTGTTCGTCGCGACTTTGTTCAACTGCCTGGGCACTATCAGCGAGACCCACAGCTTCCAGCCGCTCTGGAAGCCGCCGTTCGTTTCGAAGATGGCGCCCGAGGACCGCTGCCACCTCAACGGGCTGGCGATGGATCCAAAGACGCGCGAGCCGGCGTACGCGACCATGGTCAGCAAGTCGGACGTGAGTGACGGGTGGCGCGATCGGCGCCTGGGCGGCGGGCTGCTCATGGACGTGCGCAGCAACGAGATCGTGTGCGAGGGTCTGAGCATGCCGCACTCGCCGAGGGTGCATCCCGATGAGCCCGGTCGCGTCTGGCTGGTGCAAGCGGGGACGGGATTTCTCGGCTACGTCGATCTTGGATCGGGAAAGTTCGTCGAGGTCGCGTTCTGTCCCGGGTTCGTCCGCGGCCTGACGTTCGTGGGGCGTTATGCGATCGTGGGGATGTCGGCGACGCGCGAGAACCGGACATTCTCAGGGCTGCCGCTGGATGAGAACCTGCGATCCCGCGACGCCGAGCCGCGATGCGCGTTGCACATCGTGAACCTCGACACGGGTGCCGCCGAGCACTGGCTGCGGATCGAGGGCGTTGTGCGCGAGCTGTACGACGTGGTCGCGCTCCGCGGCGTGCGCCGCCCGATGCTGCTGGGGTTCAAGACCGATGAGATCCGCAGGACGATCCGGTTGCCGGAGGACTAGGCCACACCGTTGAGCACGTCGCTCGCCCCAGACACTCCTGGCACCAGGCGGTGGTCTGATCTTGCTCAGCACCCCGCCGCGAACAGATCCAGATACGCGAAGAAGTCCTCCGCGTCGATGTCCTCGTCGCGATCGATGTCGGCGCGTGCGTCGTTCGCAGAGAACAACTCCAGGTACGCGAAATAGTCCTCGCCATCAACATCCTCGTCTCCGTCGACATCCGCCCGACATCCCATGCACGACGAGATATCGAAGACGTGCAGCCCGCTGTTGGTCATTGCGCTATACAGGCGGTCGGACTCGACCCACAGCCCAAACGCGTGGTCTGACAAACTGAGCGTCGTCAGGTATCTCGGGCGGCGCGGATCGGCGACGTCGAACACGAGCATGCCCCGGTCCAGATCGTTGAGATACGCAACTCCGTCGTGAACCAGGATCCCTTGGATGCGATCGTCACGTTGACGCTCGGACTGGGTCTCCGGCCGATTGATGAACGACATGAGCCGCGGCTCGCTCGGATCCGCCACATCGATGATGTACAGTCCGCTCGGATCGCGTGGGAATCGGTCAAAGGCGTCGTTTCCAACCGCGACGTATGCGATCTGATCGTCGACGAGTACGTCCCGCACCCGTCCATTGAGCCCAAACTCTCCCATGAGGATCGGATCAGCGGGGTCGGCGACGTCCAGAATCCGAAGGCCCTGGAACGCAACTCCCAGGAAGACGGAGTCTCCAACAACATCGAACGCGCTGAAAGACTCATCGATCACTTGGAGGAACTCCGGTGCCCTTCTATCAGTGACATCAAAGACCGAAAGCTGACGGCCTTGCACATACAGCCGATCACCCTCGCGAATCACATCCGAGGCTCCGTTTGTGATCCTCTCGACGCCAAGCGCTTCCGGGTGCGCGGGATCGCTCACGTCGAACACGTGCATTCCGAGCTCTCCCACGACATACGCGATCTTCTCTTGCGGATCGATCTCCAGCGCATCCACATCGCGCACAATCCGTCCCCACCCGAGGAACTGAGGAAGCGAGGCATCCGACACATCGAGGGTCAGCAGTCTTCCGGTCACCACGCCCTCGGCGAGATACGCGATCCCGTCGTGCACCTGCACGTCGTAAGTCCACACCGGGGGCTTGAAGACCCCGATCTCCAGCATCTCCGAAGGCTCCGAGACGTTGAGAATGTGCAAGCCGCCTCCGAGTCCCGCGATGTACGCGAGACCGTCGCGCACACGGACTCGATACGAAGATCCTTCTCTGAACGGGAACGCCCCAACGACGTCAGTCTCGTCGAGGTTGGTGAGATCCACGACCTGCAGAACTCCACCGATTACGCCGTTGTGCATCGCGACGAATCCGAGGTCGCCGACAACCTCGAGGTCGCTCGGCGCAAACGTGGTTTCCAAGCTGGCAAGCGTCACCGGATTGGCCGGATCGCTGATGTCCACGACGATCACTCCAAAGTCCTCGCAGGCCAGGTAGAGCCGGTCATCAGCGACGCGGATGCCGCGAGGATCCCCGGGCGTTGGAATCACGCTGAGCAACGCTGGAGCCGACGGATCTGACACATCAAGAACATGGACGTCGTTGGTGAACACCGACGCGTACAAGATCTCCCCATCGAGCGTGGGACGAAACATATCGGTGGGGGCGTCGTATGAGCCCACGATGCCGAGATCGCTCGGGTCCGAGATATCGACAACGCTCATCCCATCGCTCGTGCCGACGAACACCAGCCCCTCGCCGATCGCGCTGCCAAAGGCGAACGCACCTAGCTCCAGCGATCCTAACAGCACGGGGCGGGCGGGATCGGAGACATCGAGTGTGATCAACCCGTCGTGACCCGCTGCGACGTAGAGAACCTCGCCCATCGCCTCGACACCCATCACCCGCCCAAGTTCTGGCAGGTTTGCGACGAGTTCCGGTGCGTTCGGATCGGAGATATCGACCACCTGCAGCCCGCCGAGGCTCGCGCCGAGGTACGCGAAGCCACCGACGAGTTCGACATCCTCCAGGGAACCGCCGAAGGCTCCGATCTGAGTAGGCTCACACTGGGCCCAGCAACTAGCGGAAACAACGCTCGCAACAGCGAGGCAGACCAACTCGCGCATGGATCTCATCGCACTGCTCCTTTCCTCAACCTGTCCCCAGCGAGTGCAAGGGCCGGCGTGGTCGCGCCGCAGCTCGATTATACCAAGTAATACGGACAAGTGTGGTAGCCCCTCACCCTGCTCATGGGGTTTATGACCGATGAGATCCCCAGGACGATCCGGATGGCGGAGGACTAGGCCACACCGTCGAGCCCGGCGTTCGCCCTAGACACTCTTGGCGCCGAGCAGTGGTCTGATCTTGCTCAGCACCCGGCCGCAAACAGATCGAGGTAGGCGAAGAAGTCGTCGGCGTCGCAGTCGCCATCGCCATCAATGTCGCAGACATCCAGATCGCCCGCCGCGAAGGCGTCCAGGTACGCAAAGAAGTCCTCAGCGTCGATGTCGCCGTCGCCGTCGATGTCGGCGGGGCATGCGCTACCGGCGAACTCGTCGGCGCCGATGTCGATGCGGTCATTGATGACCCGATCGTCGCCGTCGATGTCCTTGGCGTCGGGGTCTCGAAAGCCGATCACGCCGGCGTCGATGCAAGGGGAGGTGGGCAACAGGTGGACGCGGTCTGCGTCGAGCTCGGGGTCGACGTTGATGTCGTTGTCGCCGGGGAACGCAAGCCCGCCGTAGTTCTGTGAGGTGTGTCCGAAGACGCAGTTGTAGTCGAGGGTGATGGGGTCATTGGCGACGATGCCTTGTTCGGCGTTGAATGCGATGATGTTATTGATGACGCGAAACTCCTCGTGGATACCATCGACCCAGACACCATCTGCGCCTAGATCGGACGTGTTGTACACGATGGTGTTTGCGAAGAGGTCGGCGCCGAACCCGAGGTCAACTCCGCCGCCGGGCGCGATCGAGTCGTTGCCAATGATGACATTGCTCCGGATCATCGGAGTGTTGAACGCGTAGACTCCGCCGCCCCCCTCCTCCGTGCCGCCGTTGCCGTTGGCGAGCGCAACATTGTCTTGGATCCAGTTTCGCTCGATGAGGCACTCGTCACGCGCAAAGACGCCGCCTCCGCGATTCAGTGCAACGTTGTTGGTGATTAGGTTGTCAAGAACCATCGCATCGCGCTGCGCCGAAATGCCGCCGCCTCGCCCCGCCCGATTGCCCCGGACAATATTGTTACAAGCGATCGCGCTTTGAGAGACGTATATCCCACCGCCCTCATCTGCAATGTTATTGCTGATATTATTCTCAACGAGGTTGTCGAGCACGACCGCCCTTTCGCTCGCTGCGATGCCCGATCCGCTTTGGCTTGGCCCGTTGTCTCGAACAATGTTGCCGATCACCAGGGAGTCGTCGTGGGCGCCGATGCCCGACCCAAACTGCCAAGCGGAGTTCCGCTCAACGACATTAAGAGAAACAACGGCAGTTCCCTCTGCAAACACACCGCCGCCTCTGGAGTCCAGGCCGTTTTGAATCGTGAATCCCCGGATCTCGCCGGCGGAGAGCCGGACCGTAGATCCGGACAGGTTCCCGTCAATGACCGTGCGTGCGACGACGGCGGGGTCGTCCGGATCGGAGGAACGCACGAACAGGTCTTTGCCCAGAAGATCCACGTTCTCGGTGTAGATGTTTGGCGCTACAACAATCTCGTCTCCATCGATCGTGCCAAAGCTCGACACGGCCCCCTGGATCGTCGTGAAGCTCGATCCGGCGGTGATGTTGGATACCAACTCATACTCGCCAACGGCGGCAACATTTGCAGAGAGATCGACCTCGACGGTTGCCTGCCCGTCCGGCTGATCAACGCCGTCGATGATCCAGCGGAATGGAATCGAATCGAACTGCTCGGCGGTGAGCGAGACGATGGGCGAGCCCGAAAAGAAATAGCTGACGCTGCCGGCGGAGCCACCGGCGCCGGTGCAATCTGAGGGCTGTATGGAGGTGCCGGCAAAGGCAGAGGTCGATACGATGCCCAGCACGGCTGTCCGCTCGCCGGTGCGTTCATCGGCGCCGATGTCGGGCAGACAATCCATGAGACGGGGTTCGCCATCAAGATCCGATCCCACAAGGGACGCGAACGAGCCATTCGCGTCCGACGCACCGACGCATGGCGACGAGACGCCGATGTGCCAATCGAAGAGCTGGTACGGGACTCCCTGACGTGCGAACTCATGTGCATCGCCCACAACCGTGACCGAGTCCGACGTATTGGCAACGACGGCGAATCGCTGTCCCTGCGTGGTATCCGGCAGCAGGACCGAGCCGGCCAACGCATCGGGCTCGAAAAAAACACCCAGATCGATGAATGTCGTTCGTTGCGTCTGCGGGTCGAAGCTGCCCGCCGTCGACCACCATCCCGCCGGCCCGGGCTCCAGGAGAGGGTCCAACTCGATATTCCCATCTCCGATCTGACCCCAACCACCAAATGCGACTCCGGCGTTGCCAAAGACGCAGTTGAAATCGGCGCTCGCGTTCACACCGTTGACGGAGATCGCTTCGATCAGCGACGGCGAGAATGCCACGATGTTGCCGCTGACGCGACTCGCGACGGTGAAGATGCCGCTCCCATCGTCCTCGCCGAGATTCCCGAACACAGTGTTGCCGGTGATGAGTCCGGCGTG
>CBDVAM010000090.1:0-14116 GCA_965371965.1 uncultured Phycisphaerales bacterium | reverse complement strand
GGTGGAGGGCGACACCTGGTTTCCTAGGGTGGATTGGGACCGCTGGCGTCTGCTGCGAGAGGATCGCCACGAGGCCGATGAGCGCAATGAGTTCGCATTTTCAATCTGTGTCTATGAGAGATTGGGGAGCGGAACATGACGCTCTTTCGTGCGATCGCGATGGTGGGCTGTGTGCCGCCACGGTGCGGGGATCGGTAGAGCTGGGGATGGGCGGCTGGTCAATCGTGCCCCCGAGCGGCTCGGGCGGTCCGACAGTCTTCTTCAACAAGGCCCGAGAAACTCGTGACACGATGGGGCGGGAGAGCGCCGGTCTGGCGCTCTTTTCTTGAGCCCGCCCGGCGTGTTCGGATCCTCTCTGTCCGCAGCCCGCCTGGGCCTTGGGACTCCTCAGAAAGACCCGATTCTCGGCGTCCGTGAAATACCGTCGCCCAAAATCGGTGTAACGACCGGACTGGGCGGCGTGAACCAAGTGGTGTCCGGGCGCGACGGTCGCCCATCTGAGGTCCACAACAGGGAGTTTCATCATGCGGTTTATTCACGCCGTGCTTGCAGGTTCGCTCATCGCTTCGACCGCTCTGGGCGGCCCGATCAATCCGCGCGAGGTGCCGGCCAAGAGCCGGGCGATCGTACACGTCGATATCGAGGCGCTGCTCGATAGCAAGATCGGAGAGTTCATTCTCGATCACGCCGACGGGCTGGGCGAACTCCATGAGGTCAAGCGGGAACTCGGGATCGACCCGCTCAAGGACGTCAGCGACATCACCGTGTGCCTGCTCGGCGACGACGAGGAGGACGTGGTCATCCTCGCAACGGTCAGCGACGCGATCGAGGCTGTGCTCAAGAAGCTCGATGACTTCGGCGATGAGATCGACCACGACGTGCGACATCGCTATGGCGGCGATCTGCACATCTTCAGCATCGATGGCAAGCGTGTCGGCGCGCTGGTTCGTGAGGCGCGCGCCGGCTATCGCATCGCGGTCTCGCCCAACGCCGATCTCCTGGAGATCGTCGGCGAGACGATCGACGGCGACCGGGAGTCGATCCGCGGTCGTGACCATGCGCTCGGACGTATCCAGGCTCGCGACGGCGCGTTCATTCAGCTCGTGGCGTTCGATCTGTCCGAGCTGCCGATGCACCGTGAGCTGCCCGGACAGATCGCCGACAAGGTCAAGGGCGTTTTCGCGCAGATCGGTGAGGATGACGGCAAGGTATTTCTGAATGCCCGTATCGCGCTTGACGACGAGGATGACGCAGACGATCTGGTAAAGGTCGGCCAGGGACTTCTGGCGTTGCTCACCTTCGCCCAGATAATGGATGACGAGCACGACGAGGAGCTCGCGATGGTGATCGATCTGGTCAAGGGGCTGGAGATCGAGAGCGACGGTTCGGTCGTCGAGATCAGCCTGGAGTTGGACGCCGACGACGTGATGGAACTGATCGAGCAGGCCGACTGATTCGAGGAGTTGGATTGGGAAGTTTGCCTGGATCAAGTTCGGCGCACGAATCGATGCGCGACGAGGAGCTCGCCCGCGACGCCGCGGCGGGCTCCTCCCGCGCATTTGAGCAACTCGTGTATCGCTACGAGGCACGCCTGTTTCGATTCGCGAGGCGTTGGGGGTTGAGCGCCGACGAGGGCGAGGACGCGACACAAGAAGCATTTCTCAGCGCGTGGCGGAGCCTGGGGCGGTATGACCCTGCCAGGCCGTTCGGCGCGTGGCTGTTCACGATCATGTCCCGGCGAGCCAGCGGGCTGAGCCGGGCTCGCCAGTCTCGACTCCGGCTTATCGGACGGATGCAGGATCTAGGACCGAACGAGACGCCGGGGGCGGACGCGGATTGTGACGACGGGCGCCTGTGGTCGATCGCCCTGCGGGATGTCGGCCCAGAGGCGAGTAGCGCCCTCTGGCTGCGGTACGTCGAGGATCTGAGCCCCAAGGAGATCGGGCGGGTGCTGGGCAAGTCCGGCGGGGCGGTCCGGGTGATGCTGCACCGGGCACGCCAGCGCCTCGCAGAATCGCTGCCCGATGAAACGCTTCGGGCGATGGCGGGAAGTCAACAATGGGAGAGCGCAGAAGATGCCTCGAAAGTCGGTCGCGCGCGATACGCGGAGTGCGGGACATGAATGAGCGATTTGACAAAGCCAACAGTGAGACTCGACTGGGTGCGGCGCTGCGCGCTGCGCCCGAGACGACCGAGCAGCCCTCGGCGGGGTTGCACGAACGGATCATGAGCGCGGTCCGACAGGAGCCTCGCCAGGAACGCCGCGAGGATGCGCCACGGGCGATGCTGGGCGTGTTCCTGCGCCCTGTGCTCGCGCTGGCGGCGGTCGGAGCGCTTGCGGGTGGCGTGACGCTGGCGGTCGTCGCGAGCCGTGAGGACCAATCGCGAGCCGAGGAAGCCCGGGCGTTTGTTCGGGTGACCCAGAATCTCGCGGAGTCGGCCCGGACTCTGGAACAGCGGGTGCTGGATCGGGCGAGCGAGCTGCTGATCGACCCGGTGGAGCGCCAGGCCCGTGCACTCGAGGGCGATGCCAAGGCGCTGCTCGTGCGGATGCGTGAGGCGTTTCCTGATCGCTCCGGGCTGGACGGATAGGTCTTCTTGACCTCCGAAGCGGCGAAATTGGCGGGCGGTGCGGTCACGGATGGCGTGAGAAGACTGGGTTTGGCACCTCGGGGGTGACAGGCGGGCGGTTTTCTGCGACACTACCGTCATGGACAATCACAACATCGGCAGACGCACGTTTTTGGGCATGACCGGGGTGGCGGCGGGCGCATCGCTCGCGGGGGCCGCGGCTGGGGGTTCGGGGCGCGCTACCAAGCCGCGTGGCTCGAGGAGCCTTGCGCCGGGGGATGACCATCGGGGCATCGCGTGCGTCTCCAGCGGCAACGGGCAGCGCGCGACCAGCAAGGCCTATGAGATGATCATGGCGGGAAGCGATCCCGTGGACGCCGTCGTCGCGGGCGTCAACATCGTCGAGAGCGATCCCAACGACATGTCCGTCGGGTACGGCGGGCTGCCCAATGAGGACGGCGTGGTCCAGCTCGACTCGTGCGTGATGCACGGGCCGACGCACAAGGCCGGGGCGGTCGCGTGCATCGAGGACATCATGAACCCCGCGAGTGTGGCGCTGCTGGTCTTGAAGCGCACGGACCACGTGATGATCGTCGGCAGGGGCGCCAAGAGGTTCGCGCTGGCGCACGGGTTCAAGAGCGAGGATCTGCTGACCGATCGGGCGAGGGAGGCGTGGCTTCGTTGGAAGGAGAACTCCAATCCCAAAGACGACTGGCTCAACGCCGATCAGATGGATTTCGACCCCAACGAGAACCGCGAGGACGCGCTGGGTCCGATCCCGTTCACCTACGGCACGATCAACTGTTCGGGCGTGGATGCCAATGGCGATCTGGCGAGCGTGACGACGACCAGCGGCCTGAGCTACAAGATTCCTGGGCGTGTGGGCGACAGCCCGATCGTCGGCGCGGGCATGTTCTGTGATAACGCGGTGGGCGCTGCGGGTGCGACAGGGCGGGGCGAGGCGGTGATCCAGAACTGCGGGGCGTTCAGCATCGTGCGCGAGATGGAGAACGGCCTCAGCCCGACCGAGGCGTGCCTGGCGGTCATGAAGCGCATCGCCGATCGCACGAGGCAGAAGCGGCTCTTGAATGAGCGCGGTGAGCCGAACTTCGGCGTCACGCTGTATGCGCTGCGCAAGGACGGGGCGTACGGCTCGGCGGTGATGCGCGGGAACAGCAGGTTCGCCGTGACGACGAGCGCGGGGACGCGGCGCGAGGCGTGTGCGGCGTTGTTTGCGTAGTTGCGGTTGAAACTGCGGTGTGGAGCAGCGCTGCGAGTGTGGCGAGGGGCGATGGCTCCCCCAAAGAACTCTCTTTGAATGATCCAGCCACGGAGTGGCGCTCGAGCGCCCCATCCGGGGCTGAATGTCAGTTGCATCGCGGACGAGGGGCTGGCGCCTCTCGCGAGTCTTGTTGCGCCGGCCAGCGGCGCAAAGCGGCCATGAATCACTCATTCAGCATCATGTCGCTGTCTGTTTGCGAGGATTCCGATGAGAATGAAGGTGGCGACGGTGCCAATGAACGCACCGAGGGCTCCGCCAATACCGAGACCGGCGAGCACGCCGACCAGAAGAAGGCTGGTCCACCTATTCCAACCCCACCAGAAAACAAACAAGGTGATGAATGCATGGGTTGGAGGCAAGAACCAGTTCGGAGCCTTGCGCGTGCCGAAATCCCATTCCAGCTTGCGAATCGGCTGCCCACACTCAGGGCAACGCATCCCAGTTTGCAGGCCTCGGAGGCTGTAGTCACAGACCGAACACTTGCGATCCTCGATGATCTCGGTCCCGGTGTTCGAATCTCTTTGCTCGTTGTCGCCCATAGGGCTGATGCTACGACATGGCTCCGAGCTGTTGCTATCTAGCAACGAGCTTGACCGGGTGGGCCAACCGTGTATGCTCGCAGCGTTCTCGGTGCCTTCGGGGCGAAATGGAGCCTCGGGGGTGAAAAAGGGAAGTGCGGTTGAAAGCCGCCGCGGACGCGCCGCCGTGACGGGTGTTGACGCGGGGTTCTGACCAGGGATATTCGCCCTGGGGCCACTGTCCAGAATGGATGGGAAGGCCGAGCCCCGATCGAGCCCGGAGCCGGAAGACCTGCCGAGAGCGTTGTCTGATGGGTCCTCGCGAGAAGGGGCCTCGGCGGGTATCGAATCGCGGCTATCGCGGGCGCACGCCACCGAGCCAACTCGAGCGAGATCCCAGGTTCTGTCGTCGCACGCGAACTCGGCGTCGACGGAGATAGGAGTTGAGTGATGGTTGTATCGGTGCGCACTGCGCGAATCGGAGTCTGTTTAGTGCTGGCGAGCGGAGGATGGAACAGCGTGGCACTGGGCCAGACATCCTGGGCGGTCGAGGTCGTCAGCTTCGACGCCGGCTCAACCGGCGTGATGGGGTTCGATGACCCGTTCACGTCGCTTGGTGAGCCCGAGCGGTTCACCGGCGAGGGCGTCTTCCCCGGCGTTGTCAGCCCGTTCAACCCCGCGTTCGGGATTGACGAGATTGTCTCAATAGGCGAGGGCGGACACCTGACCGTCCGCTTCGATCGACCGATCAACAACGATGCGTCGCATTTGTTCGGCGTCGATCTGATCATCTTCGGCAATGGCGGGTTCATCGAGACCGATTTTCCCAATGGCGTCGTCGGTGACCCGCCGGGGATGTTCGGGCTCGACCAGGCCCATCTGGAACTGAGCGTCGACGGGGTGGACTTCGTGGACGCGGGACTGTTCACCGAGGGATTTGCGCCCGCGATGGGTTTCATTGATTCCGGCCCATTCGACGACACGCCCGGCAGCCTGCCGACGGATTTCACGAGGCCATTGGACCCTGCGCTCGTGCTCGACGACTTCGCGGGATTGGACATGGACGGAATCCGTGCGCTGTACGACGGCTCCGGCGGCGGGACGGGCATCGACGTGAGCGGGCTGGTGGGCGGAGATTCCGGATTCCTGTTCGCGAGGATCAGCATCGCCGACGACAACGATCCGAACACCTCGCTGAATGCGGAGATCGATGGGTTTGCGGTCGTGCCGGCACCGGCGGGCGTGATCGCATTTGGGGGGCTTCTGGCAATCAGGAGGCGTCGGCGATAGGTGCCAAGAGGGAGTGCGCATGTCAGGCCTGACGGTCTGGCGTGCGGTTGATGCAGAAGTTGCTTGCAATCTCGGCCATGCTTTCCTGTGCGAGCGGGCTGGGCGCTGTGCGCGCGGCTGATGGGACGCCACCCGATTGGCCCACGCTCGCGGGCTCCAGCGATCGGGCGGGCGAGGCGCAGAGCGGGTTTGTGGCGTTGATCGAGGCGAGTTGGGTGCTCTCTGCTGATCGCGACGGCGTTGAACTCGCGTTCATGGCGATGTCTGGGGTCGTGGTGAGCGATGGCTTTGGCTTTGCGCTCGCCGAGCGCGAGGGCGCGTGCGTCTTGGTGAAGATCGAACTCGGCGCGGGCGAGGTCGTGTGGGTCAGCGAGGTGCCCCCGGCGTTCTTCGATTCCTGGGCGACGCCGACGATTGACCTCGAACGCAGGAACATCCTGCTCGCGACGGATCTGTACCTTCTCTCGATCGATGGGAAAAGCGGGGAGGAACTCTGGCGCATCGAGTTCGACGGCGACGCGGTCAACGCCACCGTCGCGGTGACAGAGGATCTCGGCCCGCGCGATCGGGCGTTCGTCACCGACTTTAGCTTCGGCGGACGCCACGCGAGTCTGTACTGCGTCAACCTCGATCCGTTCGACGCGGCGCTCAATCCGTACCGTCCCGGCGAGCTGATCTGGAAATCGGAAATCGGCGGCTTCGGCGGGACGACGCCGGCGTATCGCGATGGGCGGGTGTATATCGCGACCAGCGCCGATGGCGGATTCGGGCCTGGGAGGATCCACGCCTTCGACGCGACCAGCGACAAGGCACAGAGCCCGCTGTGGACGTTCATCAATCCGCGGGCAACAGACTTCTTCGGCGGCGTGAGTGTTCGCGAGCGGGACGGGCGGTCGTTTGTCTACGGCGCAAGCTTCGCCTTCGACGGGCAGACAGAATCGGCGAACCTCGTCAAGCTCGACGCCGACGACGGATCGCTTCAATGGTCGGTAGCGAGCAATCGCACAGACTCGATCCCGATCGTGCTCGATGACGGGCGGATCGTGCTCAGCACGGGCCTGGCGGGCTCGGGCAGCAAGCCGATGATCGAGGTATTTGTGGATCTGGGCGACCGCGCCGAACTCGCCTGGGATTCGGTGACTGCCACATGGGACGATGTCGATGGCGACGGCGTGTGCGAGCTCGGCGAGTTTCTGGTCGTCGGCGGGTGGAACCACCAGCCGATCGTCAGCCGCGACGGTGATGAGCAACTCGTCTACGGCGGCGCGATCCCGACCGGGGGCGGGCAGTTCGGCGCGTTTACCGACCTGTACGCGATCGATTTGAATAACCTGGGCGGAGAGTTCCTGGTCGGGCATTTTCGCGGCGCGGGCGGGTCGCCGACGATTGCAGGCGGGTTCCTGCTGAGCGTGGGCGAGACGGGCCTGCACGCGTTTGCGGTGCCCACATTCGACTTTGATATCAACGGCGACGGGCTGGTCGACATCGACGATCTCTACGCGTGGGAGCAGGGGCGGGGAGATCGCGATGTCGATGGAGATGGAACGATCGATGCGACCGATCGAACGCTCTTGATCCGGGAACTCCGCCGAGAGGAACTGTAACCGGCGGAGATCGCCCGCGCGGATCTCCGCGCGGCACGCTGAATCACTGACAATGGCCATGCACACCGGACAACCTGTTCCCTGGCGACGCGTTATGCGGGTGTCGGGCGGATTCACGCTGATCGAGCTGCTCGTCGTGATCGCGATTGTCGGATTGCTCATCACGTTCCTGCTCCCCGCGCTGTCGTCGGCGCGCGACTCGGCACGCGGGGCGGTCTGCACGTCGAACCTGCGGTCGCTCGGCTTGGGATGGCAGGCGTACGCGGGCGATTACGAGGGGAGGGCCATGCCGCTGGCGTACACCGACGCTGCGGACATCGGCCAAGGCGACGGCGTGTTCTGGTGGGGCACGAGCGGCAGCGTGAGCGGCTATGTGGACCACGACGCGGGGTTCCTCTCGCCCTACCTGGACACCTCGCTCAGCGAACGCTCGGCGTACGAATGCCCCAACCAGCCCTGGGGCACCTATCGCCCCCAAGGCTCCGCGCGCTCGATCACCAGCACCTACGGCTACAACGGCTATTACCTCTCGCCCGCAAAGACCCCCGGTTGGTCGAGTTCGATCGGGCATCGCCCGTGGAGACGCATCGCCGACATTCTCGAACCGTCGCGCCTGCTGGTGTTCGCCGACACGCTGCTCTCTGGCGAGCCGCCCAGCAACAACGCGCTGCTCGACCCGCCGATGCTGTTCAGGGGCAACGGACGCTGGCGCGAGAACCGCGCCCCCACCACCTGCTTTCGACACGGGCGGGCGACGACTGCCCCCGGAGGCGCGGCGGGCGTGCGCGCGGACGGCTCGGCGGCGATGCGACGCGCTGAGCCCGCCTGGATCACCGACCCGCAAGATGCGATCGGCTCGATCACGCGCGAAAATGGCCCGTGGTATGTCCCCGACTGGCGGGACTGGTGATGGGCGTCGATCGCTGTGTCTGCCACGACGTGACGTTCGCATCCTTGAAGATCCTGGCACGCCAGATCGAGCCGCGAGGCGCGACGCCCGCGGCAGATCCCGGCGTGGTCGATCTCACGCTGCGAGAACTCCGCCGGATGACCGGATGCACCACCGGCTGCGGCACGTGCGAGCCGTATATCCGCCTGATGCTCCAGACCGGACGGACCAGGTTCACAGTCTTCGAGGGATCCGGATCGGCGTGATCTCGCTCGCAACGGACAGACCAACCGCTCGCGCTTCGGGTTCGTATTAGACAACCGAACCGAATGAGATCAGAGCCACGCGGTCCCGGTCTCGGGCTTGGTGGTCATGGTCTCGATGTCGCTTGCGGTGTCGCCCTGGGGATTCTCGAACAGATCGCGCAGCTCGGCGTTGATCCGCGTGCGCGGCTTGTCGCGCCACTGGCGATACTGGCCCGAGATCCAGAGATAGCGATCCAGCTCGCGTTTGCGACCCTTGAAGCCGCTCAGGCCGCGCAGACGCCGGAAGTTGGCGACGTGCTCGCGATAGCGGTGCTCATCATCGACGACGCGGTTGCGCGGGCCGAGGTGGTACGCGACCATCCGCGTGGTGTACTGGTCGTAGATCGGGAATCGGTCGGGATCGATGAAATAGTGGGCGAACTTGCTGGCGAAGCTGTGGTGACGCCTCCGGGGCTGGCCCTTGGGTGAGGGTGGCTCGCTCAGACGCTCGACCAGGTCCGGCGGGCTGACCGCGGGGTCCGCCGCGGCGAGCACTCGCTCGACGTGGTTCGCCATCGCCAGCACCGTGTGCATCCCCCCGCCGAAGAGCGACTTGGTCGTCACGATCTTGATGACCGCGGCCTCCTCGGTGAAACCCGGCATCTTGCTCGACAACGCGTACGCCGCCCGGAGCGATGCACGCCAGTGCTCCAGACGATCGAACAGGCGGTTTGCGGCGTCGATCTGGCGGCTGGAGAGCTCAACGGCACTGGAGGGCGAGGCAGACAGCTTGAGCACGCGGCTCTCGCCGTCGCCGAAGATCCCCTTGCGTTCTCTTGGCGAGGTCCGCGCCTGCGCCTCGCGCGCACTGTTTGGCACCAATGGTGTTGCGGTGTTTGAGCGTTCCATGCTCTGGTCAGTCCTTTGTTGCAGAGAATGTACCACATCGCGGCGGGTTTGTCTTGTCGGGCGTGGATGATTTCTTGGCGACCGGAGAATGCGGAACGGGCGAGAGGATTGGCGTGAAACCGCACGCGATCACGCCATCGCGCAACCGACAGGGAGATGGGCGCTGTTGAAAACCTGTGGATTCACGGTGGTCAAGTTCTGAGATCTGGCCGCGCCGGCCCACATCCCCCGGCGAGGCTCTGGGCGACTCGACGAGCCGAGAAAGAGGCCGCGGTGGGATTCGAACCCACGAATAACGGATTTGCAATCCGTCCCCTTAGTCCACTTGGGCACACGGCCGGCTGGCGGGAGGCCCGCCGAGACCAACGCTACCGCCCGATTCCCAGCCCGTCAACGCCATCGGGCGGATTGGTGCGTCGAAGCGGGCTCTAGACTGTATGAGATCGGGTCCCGGATCTGATCCGCCACCGCCGGCTTGAAGATCCGCGAACGATCCGGCGGATATCCGCCCGATGAGGGGTGCATGAGCATGCGCAGACGAGAGATTGGATTCGCGAGCCTCGCCCTCGGGCTCCTGGCACACACCGCCCTCGGACAGTTCGAGGAGGACGAGATCCTGCCTCCGACCGTCGGGCAGGCGCCCATCCGGATCGAGCCGACGATCGTTATCCCCTCGATTTCGACCGGCACGCGGGCGGTTTTGCCCGGCGAGCCCACGCCCAGCGACGCGATCGCGGGGCTCCTGGGCGAAGACATCGCGGTGCCGCTGGGAAGGCTGCTGCCCGAGGGTGCCTTCCTCGTCCAGCGCGTGGGCGGGCTGGTGCGAGCGCCAACCGGCGAGTGGATCTTCATCTCGTCTGCCGACGATTCGGGGCGACGCGACCCGCCGATGGTCCTGCTGCCCAGCGCAACGCTCGAGGAGCTCGAGGGGCGTGTCGCCGACAACCCGGCGGGCGTGCGGGTGATGCTGAGCGGGCAGGTGCTGGTCTACCACGACCGCAACTATCTGCTGCCAACCTTGTTCGCCGTCACGCGCGAACAGCCCGAAACTCCGCCCCAGAATCTGGCCCAGAATCTGCCGGACCCCGTCGTCGGCGACACCGAACCGCAAGCCGCTGAGTCTGAGTCCACGCCGGGCTCGGGGCGGACGAGCGATCCGCGGGTCGCGGCTCTGCTCGAGCAACTCGAGCGCGAAGGTGGCTTGACCGAGAATCTCGATCGCCCGTCGACATCGAGCAACGCCGAGCGAGGCGAGGCGATGCTCAACGACGGCAAGCTGGTGATCCGCCGACGCGGGCGGGTGACGCGGCTGATCAACGGGCGCCTCGCGCTCAGCGCCGACCAGGACGACGCCAAGAGCGATCCGATCGTGCTGCTGCCCAGCTCGACGCTGGCGGAGATGGAACTGGCGATCGCGCGCACCGGCGAGTCGCGAGCGGTGATCCTCAGCGGCAGGCACTACATCCATCGCGGGCGGAGATACCTGCTGCCGATCTCGTTCTTTCTCGCCCCGGCGAGCGATCTGAAGTCGATGCAGTAGATTGTGGTGATCTGATCGAATCGGGCCGTGACAAGGAAGTTCCACCCCGAAAGACCGACTCAAGGAGACCGAGTCGCGGTGTTGCTAAGCCGCGAACTGGCGGACCTCGACCTGGACCCCTTCTTCGGACGCCGCCGTGGCCTGTTTGAGCAGCTTGCGCGAAACGCCTTCACTCACAAATGCCTCTGAGCAGTTATCGCACACCCTGGCGGGAACACCTTTGATCACAAGCGTCAGATCGTCACGTTCAAGCGTGACACTCGTCGTGCCTTCTTGGAGTTCGCCGTGCTTGCAGATCGGACATGCCATCATGGAATCCTATGCGAGAAAGTCCGGTCCCAACGGTCGGGATCGGGCTCATACACGGTTATGACAAAGATCTCGTTCTTCCTCGCCCCGGCGAGCGATCTGAAGTCGATGCAGTGAGTTTCTTTCGAGTTGAGGCCCTGGCGCAAGCCTGGGCTCTTTTTTCATGAACTAAAGGATGCTGTTCGAGTATCAGTCAAGCCCGGATGTGCGCCAGTGCGTCCAGATCAGACTCTCTTCGACCGTTTGGTTCACCCGTGCTTCCACCACGCGAGAAAACGGGCAACAAGATACACGAACGCTCCGAGAATGAACCCGAGAATTCCGACCATTGCCGGTACAATATTGGGCTCGTCCCCAACCGAGGCCCCGACGCTAACGAGAACAACACTCGCCACCATCGAGAGAGCCCCAATCAACTGCCAAGCCTTGTAGCGCTTCGCTGTTTGTTCAACGAGTTGCGTCCTTGCGTTTCTCGTTCGAATTGGGCTGACGATCGGACATCCGCAATGGATGCACGCTTCGGCATCAGTCGAAACAGGGGAACCGCAATCCCGACATGTCGTCAAAGCCATCCTACACCTCCATCGCACCGTGCCAATGGAGAGAGTACTGCAAAACACCACTGGCGTCAAATGTCAAACTTTCCTGTTGAAAATGAAACAACGGCCCTGGCGCATGCCTGGGCTTTCTTGAGCCTCGAAACGCACTCTGTGTCATGTGAGGGAAGAGCCCAGGCTTGCGCCAGGGCCTCTTATCAGTTGGCGGGCATCGCCGTGCGGATCGGGTGGTCCTCGCGGGCCTGCGGGTCCTGCGGCTGCGCGACGACACGCTCGCCCTCGACCGGGTTGAATCGCGAGCCGTAGAGCGGGATCCGCCGGCTGGTCTTCGCCCTCGGCAGCAGCGGGTAGATGCCCATGAACAGTGCGAAGAGCACGCCGTTGGCGATGAGCATCGGCACGAGCGTGTCCAGGCGCAGGTAGACCATGACGGCGGTGACCACGACGACGACCAGGCTCAGCGGGATCATCGTTTGCCAGGCCATCATCATCACCTGGTCGTACCGCAGGCGGGGGATCGTCCAGCGGATGAGGATCATGAACAGAACCACCGCAAGCGTCTTGGAAAAGAAGACCCCGAACTTCGCCCCCACGATCAGCAGGCCACCCAGCCCGGTCGCCTCCTCGGGCAGGATGTCCACGAACGGCATGATCGACCACCCGCCCAGGAACAGCAGCACGAAGAACGCGCTGGCCGTAATCACATGCGCAAACTCGGCGAGCATGAACATCAAGAACCGCATCGAGCTGTACTCGGTGTGATACCCGCCCACGAGCTCCTGCTCGGCCTCGGTGTTGTCGAACGGCAGGCGGCTGCCCTCGGCGAGGATGGCGATAAAAAAGATCAACGCGGCCATCGGCTGGGCGAACATCAGCCAGCCGTGCTCGCGCTGGTGCGCGAGGATGTCACCGGGCAAGAGCGAGCCGACCATGAGCAGCACCGCGATCACCATGAGCCCGATGGGGATCTCGTAAGAAATCATCTGGGCGGTGGCCCGCAGGCCGCCGAGGAACGAGTACTTGTTGTTGGAGGACCATCCGGCGAGCGTCACGCCGTAGACCCCGAGGCTCGCGACCGCCAGCAGATAGATGATCCCGGCGTCGACGTTGAGCCCGGCGACGACAACCGGCCCGGCCTGAAACGTGACCAGCCCGAAGATGTGGATATCGTCCTCGATGATCCAGGTCCCGCCCCAGGGAATGATCGCGATCCCGATCAGCGCCGGGACGAGCACCAGGATGGGCGCGAGCGTGAATAGACGCTTGTCCACGTTGTCGGGCGAGTAGTCCTCTTTGACCAGGAACTTGATCCCGTCGGCGATCGACTGGCCCAGCCCCCACATCCCCCGCAGCGGCTTGAGCCACTTCAGGCCAAAGTCGAATCCCACGCGATTGGGTCCGATGCGGTCCTGGATGTACGCCGCGCCCTTGCGCTCGGCGTAGCCGAGATACGCGACCGTGCCCAGCACGATCTGGATCAAGAGCAGGAAGGTGATCGCACTGACGAGGGTCTGGGCGGGCAGGGTCAGCAAGGCGTGGCCTCCTCGGGCGGGGAGTGTAGGAGGTGGGCGGAGTTGGTGATTGAGTTGAGAACGTAGTTGGCCCCCGCCCTTGTTGACGGGGGTGAGACAGGCCGGCCTATTCGCCGAGGCGAACCAGCGTTCTCGCCCGGATCGACGACATCGCCTCCAAGATCGCCGGAACCAGAGGATCCAGGTCTTCCAGCGCGTTTGTCGGAGCCTTCACGAGAATCACGGCTACGGCGAGAGTTTCCAGATTCTGCTCATACGCGAGCCCGGCGTCATTGCTAAGGAGCATGTCAAAGCCTGCCTCCGCCGCACGCTCGAGCAACTCGCCGTTCTCGACACCCTGCCAGCCCATGTACGCGACGGTGAACACATCATGCCCGATGATCCGGCGCCGAAAATCGTGCGGAAGGTTCTCGTCGAGCAACACCTTCATCCGGCGGCGCGCCTGGAGTCTGGCGCAAAGCGTCCGCCCGCCTCATCCAACACGCCCTCGGCCTGCTCGCGGGACACCGTCGGAAACTGAGCCAGGAACTCGTCGATCGAGTAACCACGCTTGAGGTGATCGAACAACGACCGCACCGGCACTCGTGTTCCAGCGAAGCACGCCTCGCCGCCAAGGATTTTCGGGTTGCGCTCGACATGAGCCATGCCTAGATTGTACCACAAGGCGGCTCTCGATCCTCATCTTGCACGGACCCCTCGCCCGTGCCGGTACCAGACTTGGACCGAATCCGGTGAATCCCACAGTTGGATCAACCCACGGGACTCGCCAGGCTTCTACTCCGCCCGGCTATCGCCACCGCGTTCATCGGGATTGCCTCGCCCGCCCTTTCATTTGAATCCATTTGTTGTGATGTATTCTAAAGGCGTTCA
>CBDVAM010000089.1:0-14134 GCA_965371965.1 uncultured Phycisphaerales bacterium | reverse complement strand
CGGGCCCATTGGGTGTTTGACGCGGCGGCGGACTCGGCTTGGTCTTGCGGTGGACGATTCGTCGTTGCGCGAGCGGAGCGCCGCCAGTGAGATGATCTTCAGGCGAGCCTGGAGACTGTGCAGGTGCGGAAAACGCCCTCCCTCACAGTCAAGCCTGCGATCCTGCGGCTTGGCTCGATCCGACCGGCGCAAGACGAAGAAATCTCGGCGTGCGCCGTGAGCGATGGGATGGGTCTCCGTTTGGTCCGGTGAGGCGGCTGTCAGGAACGCCCCTCGGTGTACGGCCCGGCGTCGTCTTGCACCCACCCCGCTCGGACGGCCAAGGGGACAGATCGCCATGACACGCACGGATCGAGTACGCCGATCTCGAAGGCGATGGCGACCTCGACGCCGACGACTTCTTCAGCTACCTCGACCGATTTGCCCAGGGCTGCTGAATCCGAGCGCAGTCCCCCACGCGCCGCCGGCCGCTCCGATTTCGGGGCGGCCGGTGTTTTTCTGTGACCAACTTCCAGGATCGCAGAGCAACTTCAATGACCCGTTCATCACGCACACGCCTGAGCTGTCATGAACCGTACCAATGGAGCTCCTTCACGGGATTCTGATGGCTGGTCCATGGGATCGGCACCGGTACGACACAACTCCGCCCGTGCGGGTTCAACGGGGGGGCACCGGCGAATCTCGGCCACGCGGATCCAACAACCAGCCGTCCCCAGCCAGACGGGGCGCGCCCGAACATTCTGATTCACCCCCGAAGCCATGAGTCCTGGGTCACGACGTTCCTTCTTGAACAGGCTCGCGCCACAAATGAAACGTCCCCCGGGATACCCGAGTCCGCGGGGGAATGGACCCCCAGCCGTCGCTCGGGGAAGGTGTACCGCCGTTCCTCGGGCGACTCAGCAGCCCTGCGCGAACAGGTCAAGGTAGCCGAAGAAGTCGTCGGCGTCGCAGTCTCCATCGCCGTCGATGTCACAGACGCCGAGGTTACCGGCGGCAAACGCATCGAGATACCCGAAGAAATCGTCGGCGTCGGCATCGCCATCGCCATCGAGGTCGGCCGGGCAACCGTCGCTGATGGTGTCGAACGCGAAGTTGTCGAAATCGAAGCCGAAGGATCCGCCGTTGTTGCTGATGACGACCGACGTAATGTCGACGGCGTCGCTCTGAAACCCGAAGAACTCGAGTTGAGCCGGGTACACGACGTTGAAGACCTGATCCGGTCCGGAACTGAACGAGATCCGCACATCGGTATCGGTCATGCCCAGCGAGCCCATGTCGAATCCAAACGCGGAGACCGCCCGCGGAGCGTTCGGGTCGTCCTGGTGGAAGGTGATTGTCACGTCGCGGTCCGACGGATTGAACCCGTCAAGAAATCCTCCATCCGGATAGCCGCCTCCCTGGTCGATGTTGAAGAAGTTCCCACTTCCGATTGGGCTCGAATAGGTCACGCCCGGCTGGATGTCGCCCGGGTGGATCCCGCCATTGGTCGCGCCGTTGTCCTCTGTCTCGGAGTTCAGCACGCCCGATGAAATCGGAAAGTGGTGCTGAGGGGTGAAGTCCTCGACGGTCAATGGGACGCCGACAGCATTCTCGAAGGTCGTGCGATCATTGAACTGGGTAATGACGTCCGCGGCCGCCGGCACAACCGTCATCCCACCAAGAACCGCGAGAGCCACTGGTAACGCATGAGTTGTCTTCGTCGCACTTGTCATTCTGTCTTCTCCTTCGAATCTGAGCCGTGGCCACAACAACGGGCTGTCAACGGTGACAACGCAAGACTAGCCTAACGCAGAACCCCCACACACTTCAATGGCTTCTTCCCACAAGATCGATCTCTTGTCGATTCTCCTTCCGCCCGGAATCGACGGTGACCAACCGATCTCTTCGCCAGAACTGTGGGGCGAGCCCCCGGAACAAGGATCCGATGACGAGACAGAACGGCATGCCTGGCCGTTCTGGGTTTGTTTGGCTGTCGAGCGGTCTACGTCGGCCAGGTCGGCCCTGCCTTCAGTGACAGCGCGACAAACCACCGCAACCCACGGGATAGGTCGATCATCCCTGTCGCCAATACGCCGAGGTTGAGGTGGTTGATGCCCCCCATGACAACCCGCACGAAGAATCCTGCCCGATCGTCCTCCATCCACGCTAACCTCGCGACATGAAGAAGATGACCATCGTCGCTTCGTTGCTCGCTAGCGCACTGGCGGCGTCGGTCCAAAGCCAGGACAACATCGGCCACGAGCGCCACCAGCATCGCTACGGCGAGGCGCACCAGACCCAGCCGCCCACGCCCGGGCGGTTCATCACCAATCGCGACGGCGCAATACTGGAACTTCCCAACGAGGAGGACGCGTTCTTCTTCGTGGTCTATGGCGACCGCACCGGCGGGCCGGCAGACGGGGTCTCGGTGCTCGCCGACGCTGTCCGGGATACCAACCTGCTCGAGCCCGACTTTGTCATGACCGTCGGCGATCTCATCCAGGGCTACAACCAGACGCCCCGGTGGATGAGTGACATGCGCGAGTTCAAGGACATCATGGACCGACTGCTCTGCCCGTGGTTCCCCGTCGCCGGCAACCACGACATCTACTGGCGCGGCGAGAACAAGCCCGAGGGCGAGCACGAGGCGTCGTACGAGATGCACTTCGGACCCCTCTGGTACGCCTTTATCCACAAGAACAGCATGTTCATCGCGCTCTACACCGACGAGGGCGACCCAGAGACCGGCGAGAAGGCCATCAACAACCCCGCGGCACAGGTCATGTCCGACGAGCAGTTCGAGTGGCTGAAGACGACGGTCGACAAGGGCACAGAACTCGACCACATCTTCGTGTTTCTCCACCACCCCCGCTGGCTGGGCGGGAACTACGGCAACGACTGGGATAGCGTGCATTCCTTGCTCGTCGCGGCGGGAAACGTCTCGGGCGTCTTCGCCGGGCACATCCACCGCATGCGCTACGACCCCAAGGACGGCATCGACTACATCACCCTGGCGACCGTCGGCGGCGGGCAATCCGGCACCGTGCCCGAGACCGGCTGGCTGCACCATTTCAACATCGTCACCGTCCGCAAAGGCCAGGTCGCCCACGCCTCGATCCCCGTCGGCGACGTGATGGATGTCCGCGAGATCACGGGCGAGATGGCCGACGAGGCCAACAGACTCTCTCGCACGCGTCCGGTTTTTTCCGGTCCGATCGCGCTCAACAGCGACGCCGCGGGCAGCGCGACGATCGACGTGTCGATCACCAATCCGACCAGCCACCCCATCGACGCGACCCTGGTGATCGACTCGGGCGACTCGCGCTGGTTCGCCCTGCCCGATCACAACCACGCGCGGCTGGAGGCGGACGAGACCAAGGCGTTCACCTTCCAGATCGAGAGAATGCCCGGGCTCGATCGCGCCTTCCGCACCGCCGAGCTTGTTCTTGAGACAGACATGCTCCTGCCCGGGCATCGCTACAGCATCCCTGAGAGTCGAACCGAGATCCCCATGGTCGTCACCATCGAGCCGCCGGCGATCCCGGAACGCGAGTTCGCGATGGAGGTGGACGGCAGGACCGGGCGCGTCGAGATCCCCTCGGCGAGCTTCGAGCTGCCCGATGGCCCGTTCACGCTGGAATGCTGGTTCAACGCCGATGGATTCGGCGAACGCACCGGGCTTGTCGCCAAGACGGAGAACTCCGACTACGGCTTCTTCGTGAACGATGGTCGTCCCTCGTTCTCGGTGCTCATCGGGCCAAACTATGTCGAGGCCCGCGCCGACGATGCGATGCTCCAGACCAACAGGTGGCACCACATCGCCGGCGTGTTCGACGGGCGTCAGACGCGTCTGTATGTCGATGGGCGGCTTATCAAGTCCGTTGATCGCTCGGGACGCCGGCGGACCAACGACCTGCCGCTGATCATCGGCGCGGACGTGAACCGCGACGGTAACGCGACGAGCCACTTCGACGGCAAGATCGACAGCGTCCGGCTCTCCAGTGGTGTTCGATACACCGGCGAGGCCTTCGCGCCCACGCGCCGGCTCGCAAGCGACGCCGACACCGTCCTGCTGTTCAACATGGACGCGCTGGTCGGGCCGTGGATCTACGACGAGGGCGGCGCGGGCGCACATGCGATGCCCCGCGGCGGCGCGAAGCTGGTCGAAGCGAACTCAAACTGATCCACATTGGCCTGACGGTACGAGACCCGTGTCACAACACTACCCCATCATCAGACCACAGTGGCCATTCCCACCGCGAGCAGCGCGACCACCACGACCACGAGCTTGACCCGCGCCACGGTCCGATCGATCGCCAGCCGATCGACCGGCTGGGCGACGAGCGCCTGGAGCCGCTGGCGGCGGGCCGCGATCGACCCATGACGCCACGACCCCTTGACCTGAGGAATTCCCGCTAGCTGTGCGACGCGTGAGAGGGCCCCGGACATCGCCTCGACCGCCCGCTCGCTGACGTGCTGCTCACCGGCGACCTCGCTCATGTGTCGCGCGCCGAAGGCGTCGGCCTGCCACTCGAATCGCCGGCTCACAAACCCGAGCACGCCGAGCACGATCGCAAGCGTGAGGCCTCCGACGATCCCGAGAAATACCGTCCCGTCTGGATCGATCCAGGAAACGACCTTGGCGATCATCTCGGCGAGCGAGCCGAGCAGCGTCACCGGCCCGATGACAGCCGCGGCGAGCCATGGCATATGCCGCTTGCGCACATGCGCGACTTCGTGGGCCGCGACCGCCTCGACCTGGTCCTCTTCGAGCCCATCGAGCAGCGCATCGCTCAAGAGGATGTACCGCAACGGCGCGATCAGGCCCATGACCGCGGCGTTGGGCATCGAATGATGCGTCCGCCACAACAACAGCTCGCGCACCTTGACGTTCCATCTGCTACAGACCCGCTCGATGCGGGTTCGCAGCTCGCCGTCGCCCAGGCGTTGCACGTCCCACAGCACCCGCAAGAGCAACGGCGTCACGCCCAGCACGACGACAACGCCCGCGACGAACGCCGCCGAGGAGGCCCAGCTGCCCGGACCCATCGCCTCCATCCACGCGGGCTTCGTCGATTCGTACCACGAGACCGCCTCTGCCCAGGCCATGATCAGCGAGATCGGCACAAGCACCAGCAGCAGCTCGTGGCGGACGTGCAGCAGCAGATGGCCCCATCGCCCCTCGATCGGATACACCGGCTCGCCCCAGTCCAAAGCGCGAACGATGACCGCCTCTCGTGCGCGCCGCTCGAGGGGATAGTGCGCCCACCAGCCGACGCCCAGCACCAAGAGCAACGGCAGGAGAGCCGCCAGCTCATCGAACAGGATGACGTTTCCGATGAGCCCCCGCACACCGTCCAGCGTGCCCAGGCCCAGGATCCCGGCGACGGTCGCGATCGTCGCGATGGCAACCGCCAGCGATCGCACGCGCAGCGCCATGAGCAAGGCGCGGTGATCGCCGTGTCGGTCGAGCCGATGCCCCGCGCGTCTGCAACTCAAAATGATCGCTCCACAGCAGAATCCACAGACACCCAGCACGATGGCGGTACCCAGCCCGGGCCTCTCGCGCCCGATCGCCAGCCACGCGCCTTGGTCGCCATCTCTGGGCACGCGCGCCAGCAGCGCCATGCACGCCAGCAGCAGCTGCACCTGGATCATCTGGATCGGCCCATCACGACCCGGGCTCGCGGATCTCGCCCAGGTCGATCGCCGCCCCGTTGGGCAGGTAGATATCCGCGTCGATCCGCCCCGGGCCCAGGCTCGTGAACACGATGCTGGTGCGACCGCTCGCCGCCGCCCCGATCAGATCCGGTCGGCTCGGACCCGCGTAGGCCCGCCCGATCAGGTCGCGCGCGTGCATGTGCCAGAACGCCAGCGAGGTTGCGCCGTTGATGAACAAATCCGGCGGGGCGATGTAGACCGTGTCGCCCCCGCGCTCGCTGGAGCGGGGTCGATACCCGCTCGCCCGCAGCGTGCCATCGGCTGTGGCCTCGATCGACCCGCCGTATTCGCTGCGTTTGTCGTCCAGGTCCGCGCTGAGTTCCTTGAAGAGGACCCGCCGGACGCGCTCACTCTGGATCGCGTCGTCGATCACGAGAATCGACAGGACGTCGAGGCGGGTCAGGCGATCGAGCCAGTCGTCCAGCCTCTCGTCGTTGCCGCGATTGAAGCGGACCTGGTCGGCGGTCCGCCTATAGAACTTCCGCCCGCTCAAGCGTCCGCGAAGTGTCTGGATCAGACTGCCCAGTGACGCCTCGACCCAGTCTGGGCGATGCTCGCTCGCCCATCGCAACGCCTCCAGGTGGCGCAACGCCAAACTCTCTCGATCATCCTCGTCGAGGGCGTCAAACGCGTCCTTTGCCGACTGCCACCACTGCTGGTGCTCGTTACTGGTCAGGCGGACGAGCCAGTCCAGCTCTTGGCCGGTCATCGGCACAACGCCGAAATCGCTCTCGCCCTTGCGCAGCGCCACGAGCCAGGGATCATCGCCTGTGGTCTGGCGGACCATCTCGGCGACGCGCGTGCGGTCCGGCGAGAGGCGATTGAGCAGATTCCAGGCACCCTCGCGGGTCCGGCGAGCAATCAGGTCGTCCTCGCGGGATTCGCCCTCGAGATGCGTGCCGACGAAGACGCTAAAGACGATCTCATCGAGCGTGCGCCCCTGTGCCCGCTGCATGAGGGCGACGGCCTCGGGTCGATCCTCGATCGTCTCGGCGCGCAGACCGCGTGAGAGCGATCGCACGAGGGTCGTCTCTGCGCCGACCCATTCGCGTTCCACGATGGCCTCGACATAGGACTTGGCCAAGAGGATGCTGGGCTCGGTGGGCAGCATGGCCAGGAACGTCAACCGCGAGTCCTCGTCGCCCTCCGGCGTGCGATCGCTGAGCAACGCCTCGACCGCCGCGCGCCGGATGGGCTCGAGTTCGCCATATGCCCAGGCGATATCGGTGAGGCGTTCACGGGTGAGTTCGCGGGGCAGCTCGCCGCGCTCTGCGTCGCGCCAGATCGACTCGATCGCGCGCACACGATCGCGGAGCTTGGCGTCGGGATTGAAGGCGACCTCGATCGGATCGCGCCCGCCGCCACCGCCCCCGGCGCAGCTTGAGAGCAGCAGTACGAGCAGAGCCCAGGAAACGAGATGGACGCGGGTGTTGCGGGCGATCCGTGCCGACATGCCGCAGTTTACGCCGCCCGAGCACCGAATCCGGGCGGGCGTGGCTCGCCATTGAGAGCCATTCTAAGATACCGCATGGCCTCCGAGACCCCAGCAACCGATCTCCGCACGCGGGTCGAGCATGTGATCCAGCTCATCCGACCGGCGATCAAGGCCGACGGCGGCGATATCGAGCTTGTCGGGGTCAGCGCCGACGGCGTGGTCCGCATCCGCTTTCTCGGGGCCTGCATCGATTGTCCTTCCAGCGCCATGACCCTCCGCGATGGCATCGAACGGAACCTGAAGGCCAACGTCGCGGGGATTCGGGAGGTCCTGGCGGTCGATTGATGGCCCTTGTGACGCCGCCGGAGGGTGGTTTTTTCCGTTGAAGGAGCATGAGAGTGCTGCCAAGGACCCCTTGAGGCCGCCCCAGGCGGTTATCGGGTTGGCAACCTGTGCGAAACCGAAAGTCGCTTTGGCGCAACGACTTGGGCGCGGTATAGTGGCGAGCAGGTGGGCAAGCCAACTCAGGACGGGAGGCGTTCATGCTGGTCATCACGAGACGCGAGGGCGAGGAAATCGTCATCGGCGATCCACGCAATCCGATCGGTGTCGTCCGGATCGCATCTGTTCGAGGCGAGCGCGTCCGCGTGGCCTTCGACTTCCCGCGAGAGATCGACATCCATCGGCGGGAGGTCGCCGATCAGATCATCAAAGAGAAGGCCGATGTGGTCGGGCGGATCGAGCCGGGACGCAGCGCGGGCGTTCAATAGCGCCTCATCGATCTCCAAGAATCTCCGAATCTCAGAAACTACGAGCCCGAAGCGCGAGCGAGGAGGAGTTCTCGTGCGCGCACGCATGGCGTTCCCGCGCCCAAGGACGCATGGGTACGCTTGGTGGAACTCCCCCGCTTGCGCGTCGGGCTCGTACGGACACGGATGATTGAATGAGCGAAAACCCTCGCTTGCGCGTCGGGCTCGTCTGTCATCGAGCGATCACTCGGGCTCGTCGCCGGACATGTCGTAGACCCAGGTGTCGATGGCGCGCCCGGAGTCAACGATCTCTTCGGACGCGAAGAACCGGGCGAGCTCTTCGTGCGCGGTCTCGGGCCCGTCCGAGCCGTGGATCAGGTTGAAGCTGTTGGAGACGCCGAAGTCGCCTCGGATCGTCCCGCTGTCGGCGCTAGAGCCGAACGTCGCGCCCATCATCTTGCGGCAGATGGTGATCGCGTTGTTGCCCTTGACCGCCATCAGCACCACCGGCGAGCTGGTCATGAAGCTGACGAGCCCGTGGTAGAACGGCTTTTCCTTGTGGACCGCGTAGTGCTCGGCGGCGAGGGCGTCAGAGATCCGCATCAGCTTCATCGCGACGATCTGGAGGCCCTTGTCCTCGAACCGCGAGATGATCCGGCCCATGAGCCCCCGCTGCACGGCGTCGGGCTTGAGGATGATGAGGGTGGTTTCCATGGGGTCCTCCAGGCTGTTTCGATAGGGCGTCAAGGATAGGCGTGGTCTTGGGTGCCTCCACGGGAGTTCGGCGCGTGCCATGGCCACGGCTCTGCGTGGCTGTGGGCTTCGCACCCACAACGCAGAGCCGCTCAGAGCAGCGGGCGTGCCACACCCGGGTGAGTCAGTCTGGGAAGACGTGCGAGATCGCCATGAGGACTCCGATGGCGCCCAGTACACCAGCCACAAGCAGCGCGCCGATAGCAAACAGGCTCATTGCAAACTGAAGGGAGGTCGACATCTGTAAGGACAACCGCCCCTCGGCAGCCCCTAGGAAGCGCCCTCCCCAAAGCGGAAGACAGAGGAACATGCCCACCACATAGGCGAACAGAGCAAGCGGTGCGATCACGCCGAGGAAGGCGAACAAGTCGTTTCGATCCAAGTACTGATCGAGCAGGTATGCGATCCAGATCACGAAGGAAACCAGCGGCGCCACCAGCCATGGCATGTGCAGCGTCCACATCGATTGGAACCAGGCAATCCGGAAGTATCGCCGGTGATGGCCTGGGATAGCCAGAGAGAACAGCAGGCCCGCCGTCACTGTTAGGGCCACCAGCCCGCCAAGAGAAATCAGTCCATAGACCAATGGCTCTGACATGCCGGTGAGCACGCCGGCAAGTACGGCGTAGACCACGATGGTCGCGATCCAACTGAAGCCAATCCGAGTGCGCCGACGATGCCAAGTCTGGATGGTCGCCTCGCGTGCGCGACGAATCCCCTCGACACTCTCACCCTGGTCCTTGCCGCACTCTGGGCACGGACCTATCGGCACACCACTGAGGCCATAGCCGCAGATGGTGCAGAGCACACCCTCGGCGTGCCTCCCCTCGCTTGGTTGATGGTCCTCGGTGCTCATTAGGGGATAGTACGAACGACTGGCCTAGAGCACTCGGTCGATCGTCGTGTGGCGTGGACATGGCTTCTCGTGGCTTTGGCTTCGCACCCACAACGCATAGCCGCTCAAAGCAGCGGCCATGCCACACGGCCGCGACCTTCCGAATCGAGACCCTCGGCATCTGAGGTAGTCATGACGGTTATCGGGATTCGCAAGGTTGTCGTGGTAACCCGAGTAAGGTAAATGCCTGCCCCATGTGAACCGATGATTGGGTCAGAGACGGGGAGACCAAGATGGCGATGAGGCACTGCAAGGAATGTGGAAATGCGGTCAGCACCAATGCGAAATGCTGTCCGAACTGCGGCTCAATGAAGTGGCGAGGCTCGTCGCTTGGGAAGGCCCTGGGTCTCATCGTGGTCTTCGTCCTGGGCCTCGCGATCATCGGGGCGCAGAATGACGGCTCGAACACGCCCCGCTCGGTCAGTGCGTCCCAATCGGCGCACGACGCATCGCGATCACCTCCGCAGCGATCCTCAGTCCAATCCGACTCAGAATACCCCTTCAAGCTCGTCACCATACTATCCATGGATCAAGAGTTCCTTGGTGCAATGTGCAGTCTCAGAGATGACGGTAAGGGTTGGCACAAGAGTGAGTTCGATGGTGTTTGGAACGCCACGCTCCGTCGGTCATTCGGTCCGAACGAAGTCTCGTGCCTGATCGAGTCCACACGCGTTTCCCGCGTCGAACGGGTCGAGTTGGAAGCGGAGTTCTACAAGCCCAGTTACGGCGATGCAGAGATGACGCGTCAGTTCGCGCAGTCTGCGCAGGTGCTCATGCATCCCCTACAGCCATCGAAGGAGTTCGCAGAAGCGCTCGCTCACAAGAGCGAGTGGTCTGGCAACGGCTGGTCGCTCTCGCGAATACCGTACGCGAACGGTGGATTCGGATTCATGCTTCGCAGCGACACGAAGTAGAGACGCCGCCGGGGTGTCATTGCCACGGCTCCG
Organism: uncultured Phycisphaerales bacterium; assembly: GCA_965371965.1. Classification (GTDB taxonomy): domain Bacteria; phylum Planctomycetota; class Phycisphaerae; order Phycisphaerales; family UBA1924; genus S146-42. Next base: position 3,655 of record CBDVAM010000089.1, on the reverse strand, counting down.
TGAGGCCTTTGCGTCGCGCCCACAACGCATTGTCGCTCATGGCAGCGGCCATGCCACCCGCCGCGTCAGGCCCAGCTATCTGTCGGCCTTCGCGGCGCTGAGCAGAAACTCGGCAATCCCTGCGCCCACATCACCGTTCCCAAAGATGCGTTTGGTCGCGAGCCAACGCCGTCGGCGACCAAGATCGATCGCGACAGTACGGAGAGACTTTGGCTGGACGTCAAGCGAAAGCAGCATTTCGCCTTCCGACGAGACAATACTGGCCATAGGTGCTGACCACTGCACCCTTGGACTCGGCCCCCGAACATCATCAAGCACACAGTAAAGACACTCTCCGATGACAACCAGCCAGGTCTGTTGTCTCTGAGTCACGAAGATCCTCTGTGCGCACCCAATCATGTCAGCATGGCCCTCAAATCGACGCGATTCCTTAACAGCGTCGATGATCCCGTCCTCCGGGAACAAATCACGATAACCGAGGAACTTCGATCCCACAGCCATTTGCTTAGACCTCCTCGTCTTCCTCAACTGGCTCCTCGACCGGACCACCTGCCTCAAAATTTGCCCGAGCGATCAACTTCGGAAGGAGAATAGTCCACGCCGCACCAACAACAACGCTTGCCTGCATCGAGTGCTGAACCAGGCCAAAAGCGTGGGAGAGAAGTGCCGCGATCGCAGCGCCCAGCGGCCAAAAAACGATCATTAGAATGGGATTGGCTGGACCCAGACCGATCAGCGACGGCACTCTTACTACGGCTTGATATATCTTATCCCCTATGATAATGAGAAATCCAACGACAAAGCTCGCAGTAACGAACACGAGCCGCTCGGTTCCCGGTCCGAACATAAAGAGCCAAACCTCATCAACGAATGATCGGGTCGGCTCCATGGCGGCCAGTTGGACTGAAGATGTGCCGAGCATCACCGCCCCTCCTACAAACGACGAGGGCTCTCAACCGCAGAATCACCATCTAGCTCGAGCGCTCGCATTGTAGCATCTTGACGGGCAGATCGATCCGACGCCGCAAGTTGGACTTCTGATTTCACGGTCCCGGGTGTCATTGCCACGGCTCGGCGTGGCTATGTCTTCGCACCCGCAGCGCATAGCCGCTCAGAGCAGCGGCCATGGCACGCCTCCGAAAACCGTGCAAAGCACACCCTCGGCGTGCCTCGCCTCGCCCTGTTGATGCCCCTCGGCGTCCATTAGGGGATAGTACGAAGGCTGTGCCCAATGCCTTCGGTCGATCGCCACGCTATTCTCCGCCAGGAGTTTGTTCCCCACCACGGAGGGTGGCATGGCCCAGCCGACAAAGAAGCGGCGATCCAACGCCGAGACCATGGCCAAGGGCCAGCGCGAGATCTCCGTCAGCGAGTTTTTCGCCAAGAACCGCCATCTGCTGGGCTTCGACAACCCCCGCAAGGCCCTGCTCACCAGCGTCAAGGAAGCTGTCGATAACGCCCTGGACGCCTGCGAGGAGGCGGGGATCCTGGCGGATCTTGTCATCCGTATCGAGAGCCTCGAGCCCGAGCGGACCACGGCCAAGTCCAGCAAGTACCGCCTGACCGTCGGCGACAACGGGCCGGGGATTGTCCGCAAGCAGGTCGAGAACATTTTCGGCAAGCTGCTCTATGGCTCGAAGTTCCATCGCCTGAAGATGAGCCGGGGCCAGCAGGGCATCGGCATCTCCGCCGCGGGCATGTACGGGCTCATGACCACCGGCAAGCCCATGGTCATCCACACCAAGCCCTCAAAGCGCAGGCCGGCCCACCACATCGAGCTGGCGATGGATACCGCCAAGAACAAGCCCGAGGTCAGCGTCGATATCGAGACCGACGACTTTCCCAAGACCTCCACCGGCACGGGCACGCAGGTCGCCATCGAACTCGAGGCCAAGTACGTCCGCGGCAAAGCGTCGGTCGAGGCGTACCTCGAACAGACGGCTATCGCCAATCCGCACGCTCAGATCGTGTTCTATCCGCCGAGGAAGGAACTCACCGCGGAGTTCGCGGAGAGCGCGGAGGGGGGAGCTGGGTCAGGAAGAGACAAGAAGCTGATCGATGATCCCGCGGAAGCGAGATCAAAACCACAATCCAACTCCCCCTCCGCGTCCTCCGCGAACTCCGCGGTGAAACCTCTTCGAACGATCGAGGACGGCGGGCGCATCGTCTTTCCCCGCACCGTCGATGAGCTGCCCGAGGAGCCCAAGGAGATCAAGCCGCACCCCTACGGCGTCGAACTCGGCACGTTTCTCACCAAGCTCAAGCAGACTAAGGAGACCCAGCTCGCGGGATTCTTGAAGAACGAGTTCTGCCGCGTGCCGCCGGCAATCGTCAAGGAGGTCACGTCCGCGGCGAGCACAAAGTCCTCAACCATCACCAGCCAGACGTATGTCAGCCGCATCGACCATGCCGCGGGCGAGCGGATCTACAAGGCCCTCCAGAACGCCAAGCTGCGAGCGCCCCCCACCGATTGCCTGAGCCCCATCGGCGTCCGCCAGATGCTCGCCGGGCTGTTGAAGGGCGTGAAAGCCGAGTTCTACGCGGCGAGCACGCGCAACCCGGCGGTGTATCGCGGCAATCCGTTCCAGATCGAAGCCGCGATCGCCTTCGGCGGCGACCTGCCCGGCGATGAGCCCGCGCGGGTGATCCGCTTTGCCAACCGCGTGCCGCTGCTCTATCAGCAGTCGTCGTGCAGCGCGTTCAAGAGCGTTCTCGATGCGGGGTGGCGGAACTACGGGATCAGCCAGCCGCGCGGGGGTGCCCCCGTCGGCCCTTTGGTCATCATGATCCACATGGCCAGCGTCTGGGTGCCGTTTACGAGCGAATCCAAGGAAGCGATCGCCGACTATGACGAGATTCGCAAGGAGATGCGGCTTGCGCTGCAAGAGTGCGGGCGCAAGCTGGGGACGTACCTGCGCAAGCGTCAGAAGATGCGCCGCGAGGGCCAGCGCCGCGACGTCTTCGAGCGTTACATCGGCGAGATCGCCCGGAGCTGCGAGCACCTGATCGGCACCGACGCCGAGGAGCTCTATGACGCCCTGATGCGTCAGGCCAAGCGCCGGACCGAGATCGCCGACGCCGTGCTCGATGAGGACGGGAAGGTCGTCAAGAACGGAAACGGCTCGAATGGCAACGGCAAGCTGGATCGTGACGAGGGCGTGATCATCGTGCCAGGTGATGATGAGGACGGCCCCACTCCAACTCTCACCGACGCCCCATCTCCATCTCCCAACGAGCCCGAAGCGCAAGCGAGGAAAGACCGCCCAAAGACCAAGAAATCGAGCAAGAAACGCCGATCCAAGGCGTCCTCGGCGCAATCTCGCAAGAAGGTAGCCGCGGGAAACGGCCAGGCCTCGCTGTTTCGATGAACGTGTAGCGCGACTGAACGCACCGGAGCAATCTCATGGCCAAGAAGGCCCCCCGCCGCAAGATCTCGGGCAAGAAGGTCGCCAAGAAGACGACCACACGCGCCAAGACGACCGCCAGTTCCTCCAAGGCGATCTCCCAGGACACCACCGCCAAGATCGAATCCCTCGCCGAGTCCGTCGTCCGCTCGTCCATGAGCGGACGCGAGCCCACCATCGGCGTCCCCACGCGCGCACTCAGCAACACCAAGTGGAACAAGTCCCGCGGCATCCTCCAGATGGGCAATGCC
>CBDVAM010000088.1:0-14256 GCA_965371965.1 uncultured Phycisphaerales bacterium | reverse complement strand
GGAGACCCGCGTGCTTCACGAGAAAGTCGTGATAGGTGATCTTGTTCAGAGCCTGCATCTTCTGGGCGTCGGGAACGTCGACGGGCAGGCTGCTCCACCCCTCGGCGATCGCGCAGCCCGTGTTCCATGAAATCCGCGATGTGCACGCTGCGTGGGACGTGACCAACCAAGGGCTCGTGCTGCTGGACGACTTCTGGCAAACCTATAGCAACTCGGGGCTCTGGACCCTGCAGGACGGCGTTATCCTCGATGGAATTCCTCGCAATACCTTTGCGTTCTCCGACGATGGATATCATGTCGTGGGGCAAAGCAGCAACCAGCCGTTCTATTGGAACCAGGATGGCGACTTCACTTACATCCCGTTCGGTAATAGTGGCAACGGTGCCGCAACCGGCATCACAGCCGACGGCGAAACAGTTGTCGGATACCTGGATCGAGACAACGAGCCCGAGAAGGCCTGGCGATGGTCTGTGTTTGGCGGAATCGAGTATTTGGGCTCGCTCGTCGTTGATGGTGATAGCCAAGCAGCAGACATCACAGCCGACGGAACAACCATCACCGGCTGGTCGACCTCGACGGATCCGATGGGCACTGAAGCATTTATCTGGACCGAAGCCGATGGCATGCGTGGCATCGGCAACCTCGGTGACGCCGGTTCCAGGCCGAGGGGCATCTCCGATGACGGCGCTACGGTCGTCGGCGTCGCGGTGCACAACGCCGAGAGGTTGGCATTCCGATGGACCGAGCAGACGGGCATGCAGTATTTGGGCGATCTCAATGATTCGCTAGTTCCTCGCAGCATGGCCAACGACGTGAGCGCCGATGGCAGCGTCATCGTCGGTCGGGCCCGGCGGGCCAACGGCGAGTTCAGCGCATTCATCTGGACCGAGTCCGAGGGGATGCGCGACCTCAACGCCTTCCTCATCCGCAGAGGCGATCGCCCACGAACCGGCGACTGGGAGCTCCGCGCGGCCTTGGCCATCTCGCCGGACGGGCGGATCATTGTGGGCACTGGGAACTACACCGTGAACGGAATCCCCGAGCCTATCGCCTGGGCCCTGGTTCTCTCTTCCTGTGCCGCGGACCTGGATGGAGACGGCGACGCCGACGGTGATGACTTCTTTTCTTACCTGGATAGCTTTGCCGCCGATGACCTGCCGGTTTGCGACATCGATGCCGATGGAGATTGCGACGCCGATGACTTCTTCGGGTATCTGGATCTGTTCGCGGCGGGGTGCTGAGCCCACCGGATTGCACTAGAACGACCCAGCCCGCCGGGGCTGGGCCTTTTCTCATGCCTGGCAAAGCACCCGGGGAATCGCCCCACAGCGACCCATTGGGCGGGGCGGGACTCGAACGGGATCACGGGAAACCACTTGAAAACTAGTGGCTCTGGTGATACGCCCGTATGCAGTAGTGCATAATCCGGTGCAGTCAGCGCCGGAACAGGCCGGCACAGAGGCGCAAACGCAATCGGGCGACAATGCCGAATCCGCGTTTTGCGCTTGTGGGCAAGGAAATGCCGCCCGGTGCGGTAACACCGGGCGGCATCAGATGGGCGTAACAGGACTCGAACCTGTGACTTCTGCGATGTGAACACAGCGCTCTAGCCAACTGAGCTATACGCCCGACGACGCCATTGTATCTCACGCCGCCACCGGGTGTCGAGCCGGTTTGACGCTTCGCGCGCCGATCCGATACAGTGGCGCATCGCCACAAGGAGCCCGCCCATGAGCAATGGAGCACGCCATATCGCACGTCTCGCCCTCCTGGGAATAGTCCTGGGCACCTCCGCCTGCGGAGGCAAGGACGCCGGCGGCGATGCCGTCGCATGGCTCGAGCGGTCCTTCCGCTCCGGCGACATCAAGCAAAGCCTCTCCACAGGTGAACGAATCGCGTTCAGCCGCATCGACGGCCTCCGGCGACGCGGTGCCCACGTCGTCGAGGGCATGGGAATCCAGTACCGCTTCGTCCGGGTCGAGGCCATCGAGCCCGCCGCCGCAGATCTCGAAGAAGACGACGGGGCGGGCAACAAGAGTAAACGGGTGTCCGATGAGCTCTTCAAGCGGGTCTCCGATGGCGAGATCGTGCGGGTCGCAGAGATCCACGCCGAGATCCTGCCCGACCGCGCTTACCTCCAAGAGCACGCCATGGAGATGGTCGCCCAGGGCACATCGGCGAGCGTCTCGCCGTTCAGACGCGTCTTCATCCTGGTCAACGACGGCGAGCAATGGGTGCTCGCGCGCGGTGCGGCAGAGAACCAGGGCCGCCGACTCATGGGCGTGTATCGCTCAACCGATGCCCTGAAGGCCAAAGTGGTCAAACGCGAACTGGCCGAGCGCCTCGTGACCTCTGCGCCAATCGCTCCGGATGGTTCCTAGCGGGCCGGGCGGATATCGACGCGCCAATCAACGGCCCGCTGATCCAGCGCGTTGGCCTCAAGGAAGCGCTGGGCCTTGCTGGGCAGACGCTCGTACCGCCACGCCGGGCTCGGCTCGATCGGGCGACCGTCCGCGTCAAAGAACGCAAAGCGATACTGCACGTTGAGCTCTTCCTGCTGGGTCACCGCGCGCACAGGAACCGATACCCGCAACGGATCACGCTCGCTCTTGGTCACGATTGGCGCGTCCACCACCACCCAGCGTTGCAGCCCATCCAGGATCACCACGCGCGGGTAGTTCTCACTTCCCACCGGGTCGCGCTGCGCAGCTGGCGGCAGCGTGTTCGTTTGGCAGCCGCCCAACAGCACACAAGCGCCACCTAGCGCAACTATCAGAGTTCCACTCGTCGATCGTCTCATCGTTCATCTCCTTCTGGTTGGCTCAGCAGCATCTCGCGCTGCTCAGCTATCTCGCGCGCGAGCAGCCGCACGCGGTCCGATCTCGGTCGATATGGCGGATGCTCCCCGCCGAACAGGCGCGCGAATCCCGTGGATTCCGGCGTCGGCGTGAACAGCCACGACCCGCCCTCGAGCACATGACGCCCGACGTATCCGGCGCTCGCGTCGGTGCCGATGCGGATCCCCTCGATCCGGTACAGCTCTCGCACGTCCTCGGTCGTCATGGTCTGGGGCAGCCCCGCCGCGTGATAGTCGCGCGTCACCTCGGGGCTCGGCGTGCGCACGTCGAAACCCCCAAGGATGTACGGCAGCATCGCCAAGGGCGGCGAATTCGCATCCGAGTAGTACCGGGTTCGCCCCGCAGACCCCCAGTCCTGGGTGTGCGACCCGCTGTCCAGACGCACATACATCACCCGCAAACGTTTGTTGTCTTGTACGGGACGGATCAGAGGCAGCGTCAGTCGAGACCCAGGATCGCCCTCGACCTCGATCGTCATCGCGCCCGGTACTCTCGGCAGTTCGATGGGCACGACATACGTCCGTTGCGCCAGCGTGTCGAGCTGGCGGGTGTCGGCGTGCGACGTGGCCTTGGCGAGCAGCCCCAGCCCAATCAAGCCGAGTCCGACCAATGCTCCCTCCTCATTGTCGCTCGACGCCGCGACCACGACGCCGCCCACAAGCAGCCCCTCCCCGAGAATCGCCTTGGCCTCCCGCACGCCGCGCAGGTCATCCCACGCGTAGTTCCACGCCATCTGATTGACATCGTGCACCGCCGCAAAGCCCACATGCTCATCGGGGCCTTGCGTCACCAGCAGCGCCCGCGAATCGCTGGAAAATCTGGGACGAAACGACTCGACCGACCCGCTCGCGCCCTCGCCGAGCTTCACCGGGCCGAGCCCATAGTCCACGATCAATGCCGCGTTGGCGGTCCCATCCAATAGCGGGTCGGTGACCGAGGTCAACGCCTCATCCAACGCGCCGGCGTGAGCAAAGTAATCCGCTGCCTCTTCCATACGCCCCAGCCCCAAACTTCCCAGCCCCGCCATGAGATATCCCAGGGCGAAGTCGGCGTCCTGCACCGCGTACTCGTAGCCCCCCGCACTCCCCCCGCGCGAATACCGCAGGTCATCGAACTCATCGAGCAGCTCCAGCCCCCCGATCGCCGCGGCACGAACATTGCCCCAGTCGCCGATGATCGCCTTCTGGACGGCGACGTAGTGGTACGCCATCGCCTGCTCGAATGGCTCGCCGCGAAAGACCTTGACCCCCTCGTGGGCCACCGTCGCGGCTAACCGCGTGCCCTCGTTCACGCCGCGCATTCGCAGCAGTTCATAGATCCGGTTGAAGACATCCTCGCTCTGGGGTGCAAGCCCGTCGGCGAGATTCACCATCCCCAGATGCATCAGATCTGTGAACTCCCCGCGCGACTCGCTCTCGAGCAGATGCGTGCGGGCGAATCCGTACTGCCCCGCCGAGACGTCCTGGATCAGCCGTTGATCGGGCCCGCTTGCCGCACACCCGCCGAGCACGACCGACAGCATCAACGCCGCCGACACCCGACACAGACCAGAACCTATCCCAGAACCTCGATGAACCAGTTCACCACAGAGGCTCAGAGACCACAGAGATTGAAATCCAACGGTCTTCTCTCTGTGCCCTCTGTGCCTCTGTGGTGAATCAGTGGTCTTGGGATAGCCTCTAGATATCACGCTGTGCTGCATAGCTAATCCCACGCCCGCCCGACCGCCGCCCGCTTGAGGAGCAGGTCGTCGGACCACACCACCTCGCCGCTGCTCACGTCGACGATCGACATCTGGAACGAGTAGAGATCCGCTCGCTGCTCATGCGCCCGGCGGGTCACGCTGCGGATCGTCGCCTCCAGAGTGTGAGAGGGGGCCCGATCGCCCATGGCGAGCTGCCAGTCGCTCTCGATCCCCTCTAGCCGATCCGCGACCTCACGCGGGATCACGAACGAGATGTTCCGCTCAGCCCGCAACGACGCCAGCGGCATCGAGTCCTTCAGGCGCTCCATGATCGACCAACGCTCGCCCTCGCTGATCACGTCGCTCGAGAGATTCACCGGATCGGTCAGCGCAACGAACCACGCCTCTGATCCCTCATTGCGCTCGCGCACCTGCTGGCTCGCCCGCAGGCTCTCACCGGCCGATGCCGCGAACTCGATGAAGTCCTCGTTGTCCAGACGTGACGATCCCCCGCCCGAACCCGCGCATCCCGCAAGCCCGACAATCAGCGCGCACGCCGACCCGAGATGAACAGCACCGTGCACCACCATCACCTCCCGTACCGCTTGCCCTCGTACCGATCCGACCACACGATGGTGCCGTCGGCGAAACTCACCAGCTCGAAGTTGAAGTAGTACAGGTGCGTGTCGCCACGCCCGGTCCGGAACATCGAGCCGTTGAGCAAGAATGTGTTGCTCTCATCGAATCGCACGCCGACGCCCGGGCTCTCCACCTCGCGTGCCCGCAACTCCTCGAGTTGGGCCCGCGCGATGATGAACCGGTAGTTCTCGCGGAACGTGCGGCTCGCGATCAGGTTGTCCTTGATCCGCTCGCGCACGAACTCGAACTCCTCGCTCGACATGTAGTCCGTCAGATTGCGGATATCGCCGAACACGATCGTCGTCCGCTCGGCGGCTTGGCGGAGCTCGGGGATCTCCGGCAGGTCCCGCATCAGCGATTGCGACCAGTCGTCGCTGAACGACACCAGGTCATCGGGCAGCACCCGCGCATCGCCCGCCTCCGCCGGCGTAGACCAGCCCACGGGCACCCTGCCCGACCCCGTGCCCTCCGGCGGCGTGCTGCACCCCCCCAACCCCAATCCAAAACCGGCTCCCACGAGCCCCAAACCCCATCGCATCCCTACTTCTCGGACGTTCGTCATCGTTTGCTCCTTGCCCAGAACCCGCTCCGGCCTCTCAATGTTAGTAAACACTATATCCCATTGCAAACCGTCCCGCCAGGTGCCCTATTCCCCTCGCCGTCACCACACGTCTCAAACCCAACTTCCTGGAGAACTCACGCCGGCGAATCAGACCCGACCCGCTCGCGGCGCATCCGAATCTCTCCGCCCACGATCGTCGCCACCGCCCGCCCTCTCAGCGACCGCCCCACGAACGGGCTGTTGGCGCTCTTGCCCTTGAAATCGTCCTCACCGACCACCCAGGCCATCTCCGGATCGATGATCGTCACATCCGCGGGTCCGCCCACACGCAGCGCCCCCAGCGGCTCCAGGTTGCACAGTCGCGCAGGCTCGATGGTCAGCAGCGCAATCAGTCGTGCCCAATCGATCGCCCCGCTCGCAACCAGCGCCTCGACATACAGCCCAAGCGCCGTTTCCAGACCCACGATCCCAAACGCCGCGCTCTCGAAGTCCGTGTCCTTCTCGTGCCTGGCGTGGGGCGCGTGGTCGGTCGCGAGCACCGTGATCGTGCCATCGGCGACGCCCGCGCGAATCGCGTCGATATCTGATTGCTCGCGCACCGGCGGGTTCATCTTCGCGCTCGTATCAAACCCCTCGCACGCCTCATGGGTGAGCGTCAGGTGATGCGGGCTGGCCTCGCACGTCACCGGCTCACCCTCGGCGCGCGCCCGGCGCACGATCTCCACCGACCCCGCGCTGCTCACATGCTGGACATGATATCGGCATCCAATCCCTTGATTCAGCCTGATATCCCGCTCGATGATGACCTCTTCGCCCACCCGCGGCCAGCCGCTCAGCCCGAGTCTCGCCGACACCTCGCCGGCGTGCATCGATGCGCCCTGTGTCAGGGTCGGCTCCTGGCAATGCTGCATGAACGCCCGTCCCGTGGGCGCGACCATCGTCAGCACCTGGCGCATGACCCCCGCCGAGGCGATGCAGTCGCCGTCGTCGCTGAATCCCACCGCGCCCTCCTGGGCGAGCAGCGCGATGTCAGTCGGGTTGCGCCCCCGTCGCCTGCGCGTCGCCGCGGCGATGGAAAAGACCCGGCACGCCGCCGTCCGCCCGCGCTCGCGCACCAGCGCGAGCGCCGCCGGCGAGTCCAGCGCGGGCGTGGTGTTGGGCATGCAGCACACGGTCGTGAACCCGCCGGCGACGGCCGCCTCAGATCCCGTCCGGATCGTCTCCTTGTGCTCCTGCCCGGGCTCGCGAAGATGCACATGCGGGTCAACTAACCCCGGGCAGACGATGCACCCCTCCGCGTCCAGCACGCGATCCGCCGGCCCACGGCTCAGCCCCGCACCAATCTCGCCGACCTCGCCCCCGCTCAGGGCGACATCGCAGACCTCGTCCAGCCCCGACGCCGGGTCGATCACCCGCCCGCCGACAATCAGAGTTCGCTCGCTCATCGCCCCAAGGCTAGCCGGGCTCGCCCCCACCCGCCCCAACGAGCCCGAAGCGCCAGCGAGTTGAATCGGGCTTCCCGGACAATCCCCGTGCCGCAGACCATGGCCTTGCATGGTCAGGGCGTCCCGAGGAGCACCACCCGCTCAGAGCAGCGGCTGGTGGCACGGGTTGGCTCCGCCCGCCAACGCGCGTACCCTCTGGCACGACCGGGGCGTAGCGCAGTTTGGTTAGCGCATCTGACTGGGGGTCAGAAGGTCGGAGGTTCGAATCCTCTCGCCCCGACTAGGCTGGCTCAGTGCCCACGGCAAATGCCGTGATCCTCAGCATGTACGGGCTTCAGCCACATCTTGTGATCCCTTCAGCGTTCGGCTGATCTCAGTTCCTTGATCGAAGGTCACACTCTCTCCTGATGGGTGAGTGATAACATGGGTCAATGAAGTACGCATCGAAGGGTCAGTTGATCACTGCCATCGAGGATGAACACACAAAACTACTGAAGATCGTGGAGTCGATTCCGCCGCGAAGACTGACCGAGCGGGGCGTGTGGGGTGATGGATGGAGCACAAAGGATCTCCTGATTCACCTTACCGTCTGGGAGCAGATGTTTCTGCGGTGGTATCGTACCGAGCTGGAAGGCCGAACCCCGGATATGCCAGAGAAGGGCTACGCATGGCGCGATACTCCCGAGTTGAATCGAGCGATCCAGCGTCGCTACACCAGGCAGTCCGTCGCGACAACACTCGCGAATCTTGACGAGTCGTATTGTGAAATACTGGAAGTAGCCCGGAGCATCCCGGAGACAGATCTGCTGACCGTTGGTCGGTATCGGTGGACCGGCAAGAGCACATTGGCTACCTATCTCGGCGCGAACTCCAGCAGCCACTACCGAACCGCTGCCAAGATCCTGCGACGCTGGCTTAGAGCCGATGGACGGTGATGGGTGTTGGATCGCGTGCATCTGTGTATCTCGGGATGCTCAGCCCCAAGGACCAGCGATGAGTGATCTTTCTAGGAGAACAGAAGTCGCATTTTGAGGCTCCAATGGCCAACTTGCTCTCGAAGAGGTTCAACTGGTGTCCTGTCACCCCGACTTTGGTGAAGCAAGTGCATCTGCGCCGCGGCGGGTCTGCGGGCTTTCGATGCAGCAGATCGTGTGAGAACGCCGCGTGCAACTTCCACACCTCTGTGCGGCAATGGCGAACCGACCACAATCCCCAGTCCAACAGGGCGGCGCCACGGCGATCTCGCCTTTGGTGCCCCTGGACCCGATATGATGGGGGTTTGGCCATGACGCGCTTCAGGCGCGTCAGAAGGAACGCCACATGCCCAAGCTCGAGACACGCGTCAACGGCCTGACACTGCCCAACCCGTTCATCATCGGCTCGGGTCCCCCCGGCACCAACGCCAAGGTCATCGCCAAGGCCTTCGACGAGGGCTGGGGCGCTGTCATCGCCAAGACCATCAGCCTCGACGCCTCGAAGGTCGTCAACGTCGCGCCTCGCTACGCACGCGTGCGGGCCAAGGACTCGCGCGAGGTGCTCGGCTGGGAAAATATCGAGCTCATCAGCGACCGCCCCTTCGAGACATGGCTCGATGAGTTCCGCGAGCTCAAGAACAAGTACCCCGACGGCGTGCTCATCGCCTCGATCATGGAGGAGTACCGCAAGGACGCCTGGGTCGAGATCGTCGAACGCACCCAGGACGCCGGCGTCGACGCCTTCGAGCTCAACTTTTCGTGCCCGCACGGCCTGCCCGAGCGGCGCATGGGTGCCGCCATGGGCCAGGACCCAGCCATCCTCGAAGAGGTCGCCGGCTGGGTGCACGAGGCGAGCAGCGTGCCGGTGTGGGCGAAGATGACCCCGAACGTGACGCACATCGTCGAGCCCGGACGCGCGGCCCTCCGCGCCGGCTGCGACGGGCTGTCTGCGATCAACACGATCCTTTCGGTCATGGGCGTCGATCTGGAGACGCTTCGCCCCGAGCCCACCGTCGAGGGCTACACCGTGCCCGGCGGATACTCCTGCAAGGCCGTCCGCCCCATCGCGCTGCGCATGGTCATGGAACTCGCCACCATGATGTTCGGCGGCGGCTCGGGCGCTCCCATCCCAGACAATGGAGAGCTTCCCCTGAAGGGCGAGTGGCCCGACAGAACCTTGTCAGCCATCGGCGGCATCGAAACCGGCGAGGACGCGGCCCAGTTCATCCTGCTCGGCGCGCACACCGTCCAGGTTTGCACCGGCGTGATGATCCACGGCTACAAACTCGCCGGAGAGTTGTGCAAGGGGCTCGAGGCGTTCATGGATCGACACGGGTTCGAGTCGCTCGAAGACTTTCGCGGGCACTCGCTGCGATATTTCACGACCCACGCCGAGCTCGTGCGCCGCCAAGCCGAGGTCAAGGCCGCGGGCAAGAAGCTGCGTGAGGGCATGGTCACCAAGGACACGGCGTGGGAAGGCGACACGTTTGTCGAACAGTCCAACAAGCTCGTATCCAACGACGAGTGACAGTCAGAAGTGGGTGGGCTCGCGCGCGATGAGCCGCCCTCGTCCGATCGAGCCGACGAACTCGCCGTCTCTCGCCTGCACCTGCCCGCGAACCGTCACGACCGATGCCCGCCCCTGCACGTCCCACCCCTCGAAGGCGTTGTAATCCACGCTGCTCAGGCTCGTCGCGTGCGAGATGGTCCCGGAATATTCCGGATCCCAGACAACGAGGTCGCCATCAGAGCCGACGCGGATATCTCCCTTGCGCGGGTACATCCCAAAGATCCGAGCCGCCTGGGTGCTGCACGCATCAACGAACGTGTGAAGGTCGATGCGTCCGGTGCGTACGCCGCGGGTGTAGACAAGCGCCGGGCGCTCCTGGATCGAGGGGATGCCGTTGGGAATCCTCGTAAAGTCCTCGCGCCCCATGTCCTTCTGGCCCGCGAAATCGAACGGGGCGTGGTCCGTGCCGATGGTGCTGATCGTCCTGCCCGCAAGCCCCGCCCACAGGATGTCCTGATGGCGTCGCTCGCGCAACGGCGGCGACATCACATACTTCGCCCCCTCAAACTCCCCACGCTCGGCGTAGCTCTTATCCAGCACCAGATGCGGGAGCACCACCTCGATCCAGATATTGACTCCCCGCAGGCGAGCATCGACCGCGGCACGCACCGCGGGCTCACAGGACGTATGCACTGTATAGATGTGCGCCCCCGTCAACTCAGCCATCATCGCCAGATGATGCACGCCATCGCCCTCGACGCTGATCGGCCTGGACGGCTCGTGCCACTGCGGCCCGGTATGACCCGCGCCGATGAGCCGACGCTGCATCGCATCTATCGCCTCGGCGTTCTCGCAGTGCGCCGTCACGATGACCCCAAGCTCCTTGGCCAGCGTCAACGCGCCAAACAGATCCTCATCCGAGAGATCGAGCGCCCCCTTGTACGCCAGAAACACTTTAAAGGACGGGATGCCAGCTTCGACGATCCTGCGAAACTGCTCGCGGGCCGAGTCGTCGAATCGCACGACCGACATATGAAAACTGAAGTCGGCCGCCGAGAGCGCGTCCGCCTTGGATTTCCACTCCTCGAACGCATCCATCGGCTCGTCGGTGGGCCCGGGGCAGATCATCTCGATGATGGAGGTCGTGCCGCCGACAAGGGCCGCTCTCGACGCCGAGGCGTGATCGTCCTTCGCGTTGGTGCCCATGAACGGCAGGTGGATGTGCACATGTGGGTCGATGAAGCCCGGGAAGACAAGCTTGCCGCTCGCGTCGATTGCCTCGGTGTCGGGCGGCAGATCTCGCGGGCTGAGATCCTTGCCTATCGCGGTGATCGTCTCATCCTCGCAGTAGATATCGGCGTCGTACGCGTCGGTCGCGGTCACAATTCGCCCGCCCTGAATGAGAAGCGCCATCGCCCGAATCTCCTCTCTAGCCTCGCGCCGTCTGCGTGAGGGCCGCGTCGAGAACCTCGCACATGAACGCGCAGTCCTCGCGTGTCACGCACATCGGCGGCTTGATCCGCAACACATTGCCAAACAGCCCGCCCTTGCCGATCAACAGCCCCATGTCCTTACACCGCTCGAAGACGTCGCCGGTCTCGCTTGTCGCGGGCTCCTTGGTGGCCCGATCGCGGACGAGCTCGACGCCGAGCATCAGCCCCCGCCCGCGCACATCGCCGATCAACTCATGGCGCAAGGCCAGCTCGTCGAGCCCGCTACGCAGCACGCCGCCGATCTCCAACGCACGCCCCTGGATGTCGTCCTCGAGTATGACCTCGAGCGTCGCGATCCCCTGGGCCATCGAGACCGGGTTGCCGCCGTAGGTATTGAAATGCAGGCGCTGGCTCAGATTCGCGGCGATCTCCGCGCGGGTCACCACGCACCCGATCGGAGCTCCGTTGCCGATGCCCTTGGCCAGCGTCACGATGTCCGGCGTCACTCCGTGATGCTCGAAGCCCCAGAAATGCTCGCCCGTGCGTCCGAACCCCGCCTGCACCTCATCGGCGATGCACAGCCCGCCGGCGCTGCGGACGGTGTCGTACACACGCGAAAAATATCCCTCGGGCGGCTCGATCACGCCCCCGACACCCTGGATCGACTCGCTGATAAACCCCGCGATCCGCCCCGGCGTCGCGCTGCGGATGAGATCCTCCACGTCGCCGGCGTACTTAGCGCCGGCTTCGACATCGTCGTATCCCCACGGGCCGCGGTAGCAATCGGGGTTGAGCGCGTGGTGCACGCCGAGGCCCTGCGCCACGGGATATTTCCATGTGTGCAGCGCGGTCAGCCCCATCGCCGTCGGCGACATGCCGTGGTAGGCGTTGCGCAGCGCGATGATCTCGTTGCTGCCCGTATGGAGTCGCGCCAGAAGACACGCGAGGTCGTTGGCCTCGCTGCCCGAGTTGGTGAAGTAGCACGTCGTGAGCCCGGATCCCTCGGGCATGGCTTTGGCGATCATCTCCGCGAACCGCGCGATATTGGGGTGCAGATAGATCGTCGTTGTGTGCTGGAGCAGCGCATTCTGCGCGTCCACGGCATCGACCACACGCGGGTGGCAATGCCCGACGCCGACCGTCACGATGCCCGCAAAGCCGTCGAGGTACCGCCGCCCGGTCTCGTCGAACAGATACTGCATCTTCCCCTCGACGATCATCACCGGATTCTGGTAATAGCTCAGGATTGCCGGCGCCAGGTGCGCCGCTCGCAACGCGCGCACTTCGTCCTTGCTTGGTCCCGAGTATGGTGCCGGGACATGATCGAAAGCAGGAAGCGTCGGCTGGCTCACGGGCGATCTCCATCGGGCCCCGCCGGGTCTGCTCGCCCGATCATCAGGACGTAGTAAATACCAACCCCGAGCAGAACCCCCACGAACCAAGCGTATCCGTAGATGTGGTCGAAGGCCGCGGCGAAGAATGGCTCGAGCGGGATTGGCAGGTCGCCTGCTCCCTGAGCGGCGGCGATGGCCTCGCTGGACATGCCGTTGCCGCGTGCTTGCCCGATCTCGGCGAGGTTGGCGGTGTATGCGGCGTTGGTGCGTTTGCTCGCCGCGTTGATGAACCCCGGGAGATTCGGCAACACCGCGAGCCCAAGCGCCACCATCGCCCGCCAGTTGACCCCGCCATAGCGACCCTTGGCGTCGTAGAGCGCATCGACATCCAACCTCGTGCGCCGAATCAGAAAATAGTCGCAGATCATGATCCCCGCGATCGGCCCCAGCAGCGCGCTATACCCGATCAGCCATGTAAAAATGTACGCCCCGAGATCTTCCATCAGCCGCCACGGCATGATCGCAATCCCGATCACGCAGGTAATGAGCCCGCCGAGACGAAACCCGATGCGTCGCGGCGCAAGATTGGAAAACCCGTTGGCCGGGCTCACCACGTTGGCCGCCAGGTTGGTCGAGAGCGTCGCCAGCAGTAGCGCAAGCATCGAGACGACCACGACCGTCGGCGAGCCCATCCGTTTGACCAGCTCGACCGGGTCCCAGATCGCCTCGCCGAAAATCACCACCGTCGCCCCGGTCACGATGATGCCGATGAAACAGAACAGCGTCATCGTCGCCGGCAGGCCCGCGACCTGCCCGACGATCTGATCTCGCTGCGACCTCGTATACCGCGTGAAGTCCGGGATATTCAGGCTTAAGGTCGCCCAGAATCCGACCATCGCCGTCAGCTGCACCGAGAACACCGACCAGAACTGCCCGGCGCTCGTGAAACTGGATTGGCTCTTGAAGAGCTTTCCCGGGTCATCGACCTTGACGATCGCCCAGATCAGCAGTGCAACGCCCGAGGCGATCAGGAACGGCGCCGCCCACGATTCCAGCCACTTGATCGACGTGATGCCGCACATGATGATCGCAACATGCAGCGCCCAGAACGCCAGAAAGCACGCGAACTGCCAGGCGGAGATCCCCAGAAATCCGATCCGCGCCGCTTCCGGATCCTCGCTGATCCAGCCGAGCGTGCTCAAGATCGCGTAGATCGCCGCCCCACCGATCCACGTCTGGATGCCGAACCACCCGCAGGCCACGAGCGACCGGGCCACCGCCGGCACATGCGCGCCACTGGTCCCAAAGCTCGCGCGCGCCAGCACCGGAAACGGGATGCCGTATTTCGTCCCCCCGTGCCCGTTGAGCACCATGGGAACCAGCACGATCAGGTTTCCCAGCATGACCGTGAGCAGCGCCTGCCACCAGGCCATCCCCTTCTCGATCATCCCCGCTGCCAGCATGTACGTCGGGATGCACACCGCCATCCCGATCCACAGGGCCGCGATGTTCCACGCCGACCAGTTCCTCTTGTCGGCAGGGACCGGAGCAAGGTCGGGATTTGATAGACCACTCGCCATGATGCATCCGCATATCGGTCAGCCGGACCCCTGAACCTTGGCGATCTGCGTGTAGCTCTCGGGCCGCCGGTCGCGATAGAACTGCCACACGTCGCGCACCTGCTGGATCAGGTCCAGATCAAGGTCGGCCACGACCACCTCGTCGGCGTCGCGCGCCGCCAGGTCGATTAGAAGTCCCCCCGGCTCGCCGAAATATCTCAGCCCAAATAACAAGCCCCTGTTCCACGGCGCCTCGGG
>CBDVAM010000087.1:0-14310 GCA_965371965.1 uncultured Phycisphaerales bacterium | reverse complement strand
GACGCCCGGCAAGCGCCTCCAGCAAGAGTCCTTCTGCGCGGTCAAACTGTCCAGCCTCGTAGCACAGCTCACCCAGGCTGTTGACCGATGTGAGCGTGTCGTCGTGCATGTCACCAAGCTCGGCTCTCCGCAACTCAAGTGCGATCGTCAAGTGAGTTTCCGCTTGCTCATACTCGCCGATGATTCGGTAAGTGTCGCCCAGCGTCGAGCGGATCGATGCCTCCACCTCAGGCTGGCCCGCAAGGTCCGTCCCAATGCGTTGCCCAGTCTCGTCAAGAATACGGCGCAACAGTTCGGTGTCTGCACCTTTCGCGAAGTCCGGGTCAAGCCCCCCGAGCATGTCCTGGAGAAACCAAGAGATCTGCTCTGCCTTCGCGGCTTCGATCCGTGATTCTCGGGCCGCACGCGACTGCCCGACCGCCAATGCAGCGGAAACGACCGTGCCGGCAATGAGCAGCCCGATCGCGACAAGCGAGGCGCCGACCGCCAGCCTGTTGCGCTTGGCAAACTTCTTGAGCTGATACAGCGTGCTCGGCGGGCGAGCCCGGATCGGCTCGTTGTTCAGGTACCGCTCCACGTCGCCGCCCAGCTCCGCCACCGACCCGTACCGACGATCGCGCTCCTTCTCCAGCGCCTTGAGCACGATGGTTTCGAGATCGCCCGACAACGACTGATCATGTGAACTCGGGCGCGTGGGCGGATGCTCGCGCACGATCTGCATCGCATCTGTCAACGGGACGCCACGCAGGTCATACGGCAACGACCCCGTCAGCAACTCGAATAACACGACGCCCAGCGAGTACACGTCGCTGCGGGTGTCGATATCGCTCGGATCGCCGCCGCACTGTTCCGGACTCATGTATTGCAGCGTTCCAACCAGCTGACCCTCGCCGGTATGCTGCGACACCGTCGCCAGATCAGCGTCCGTCGCCCGCGCGACCCCGAAATCGATCACCTTCGGCTGTCCATCTGCATCCACGAGGATGTTGGACGGCTTGAGATCGCGGTGGATGATCCCCTTCTGGTGGCCGTGCTCAACGGCGCTGCAGATCTTCCCGAACAGGCCCAACCGCTCGCGGGCATCCAGCTTCTTCGCCGCGACGTACTCGGTCACCGGCGTGCCGTCGGCGATGTACTCCATCGCGAAGAACGGCACGTTGCCCAGCCCAGTGTCGTAAGAGCCCACATCGAACACCCGAGCGATGCCCACGTGATCCAGACGCGACAGTGCGCTCGCCTCAAACTCGAACCGCCTCAGCGCCGACTCGGACACCAGGCCCGGCTTCATCAGCTTGACCGCGCAGGCCTCGCCCGACCCTTCGACATGCGCCTCGTAGACCGTGCCCATCCCGCCCGATGCGATCACCCGGTCCAGCGTGTACCGCCCGACCTGTCTGCCCACGAAGATCGCTTCCGGCTCGCCCCAACTCGCGATCTCGCCGACGTCCATTTCCAGCGCGGGTGTCTCCAGAAATCCGTCCTTCGATTCCAGGGCTCGTATCAGCCCCTCGACCTCCGCTCGAAGCTCGTCGTCATCGGCGCACTCGGCATCGAGCAGCGCCGCCCGCTCCACCCCGCCGAGTTCCAGGGCGTGGTCCAGAATATCCTTGACATCGTGGCGTGCTGGTTCGCTCATGTTGGCTCGCTCATGTGACCTCGTCACTCCCGTCATCGCCGCCCATCTCGCGAGACAGCCACGCCCGTGCGTAGTTCCAGTCTCTCCTCGCGGTCGTCACGGGAATCTCCAGCGCCCCGGCGGCGTCCTCGAGACTCAGCCCCGCGAAGTACCGCAGCGTGATCAGCTGGCCCGCACGCCCGTCTATATGCGATAAGCGCCGGATGGCGTCGTCCAAACCGACAATGTCAATATCTTCCTCTGAAGTTGCGGTCACGACCTGGTCCAGCGGCACCCGCGTGTGATCGCCGCCGTGCTTGAGTCGCGCCCGTCGGCGGGCTCGATCTACCAGGATCCGGCGCATGGCCTGGCCCGCCACCAGGTAGAAGTGTCTGCGATTGTTCCAGCGCGCCGCGTCTTCGCGTGACAGCCGCACGTAGGCCTCGTGCACCAGGGCCGTCGTCTGCAGCGTGTGCCCCGCCCCCTCGCGAGCCATCATGGTCCGGGCGAGCGAGCGGAGTTGGTCATAGACCAGACCGAGAAGCTCGTCCGACCCATCATCTCCCCCGGCGCGATCGACGGCGTTACGCCCAGTCGCGCCCGCTTCATCGGTGGGACCCAGCTTGTCGGGGCGGTCGGTCATTTTTTCGACAAATCTCAAAAGTCGTGGTTTTCGGTCGGGAA
This sequence comes from uncultured Phycisphaerales bacterium, assembly GCA_965371965.1. Lineage (GTDB taxonomy): Bacteria > Planctomycetota > Phycisphaerae > Phycisphaerales > UBA1924 > S146-42. Next base: position 12,011 of record CBDVAM010000087.1, on the reverse strand, counting down.
TCCAGCGCTGCTCCTTGTGAACAGGTCGGTGCCGCACCACGTCGAACGAGCCCAAACAGCTCGGGCGTGGCCGGTGTGCCCATGGTACCGGATCCTTCGCGGGATTGGAAGGGCGTGTCTGAGAGGACACACCGAGAACGAAAGGGTGAGTTCAAATGAGAAACTTCAGGAATTGCATTGTCGCGATCGGTGCGGTGTTCATGCTGGCCGCACCGGTGTCCGCACAAACGCCACTCTTGTTTGAGGATGCCGAACTCGCTGCGAGTGATGGCGCACAATCCGACCAGTTCGGCTCGGCGGTGCACTTGGACGGCAATCTCGCCATTGTCGGCGTGTGGGCAGATGACTCTGGAAAAGGATCAGCGTACATCTTTGATGTCACAACCGGGACGCAGACCCTCAAGCTCACCTCAGCTGATCGAGATTTCAGCGATCAGTTCGGCCTCTCCGTTGGGTTGAGCGGAAATGTCGCAATCGTTGGGGCGTGGGGTGACGACGACAACGGTTCCGAGTCTGGTTCGGCGTATCTCTTTGACGCCACGACCGGAGCCCTACTCCACAAGCTACTTCCGACCGACGGAGACGCGGGCGACCGATTCGGCATTTCTGTTGCCGTGAGCGGGAATCTGGCGATTGTCGGGGCGCACTTCGATGAGGACCATGGAAACACTGCCGGCTCGGCATATATCTTCAATGTGACAACAGGCGTGCAACTGCGCAAGCTCTTTGCTGCTGATGGCACGGGGAGCGAGGTCTTTGGTCACTCGGTAGCGCTGGATGGCAACATTGCGATTGTCGGAGCCGACGGCGATGACGACAACGCCGAAAACTCGGGATCCGCGTATGTTTTCGATGTGAACACAGGCGAGCAGCTCTTCAAGCTCGTTGCAGGAGACCCGGCGTTAGCAGATTTCTTCGGAATTTCGGTAGCCCTAAGTGGCGATCGCGCCGTTGTCGGAGCACCGGGTGATGACGATAACGGGTCAACATCCGGATCGGCGTATGTCTTCGATCTGACGACCGGTCATCAACTCTTCAAGTTGCTGGCTAGTGACGGAGCAGCCAGTGACCGCTTTGGTGAATACGTGGCCCTTGACGCAGGTCTTGCCATCGTGGGAGCCCACAACGACGATGATGCGGGCACGAACTCGGGATCGGCCTACATGTTTGATGTGACCACTGGAAACGAGTCGCTCAAACTACTTGCCTCTGACGGATTCGACACTGACCAGTTCGGTCGCTCTGTTGGCGTGAGTGGTGAAGTTGCAATCGTCGGGGCCCCGTTTACGGATGACAGTTTCTCAAACTCGGGATCGGTCTACCTCTATGGGATCACCCCCAGCACCCCGACGGCACCCGCTCACCCGAGGGCCTATATCGCGAATCTCAACGACGACACCGTCTCGGTCATTGACACCTCGACCGAGACGGTAATCACCACGATTCCGGTTGGCCCAATTCCGTGGGCGGTCGCGGTGCATCCCGATGGGTCGCGCGTCTACGTGACCACAGTTGGCGACTTCAACGACAAGGTTTGGGTCATCGACACCGCGACCAACACGGTGGTGGCATCGGTCGTAACAGGGCAGGCGCCTCGCGGAATCGCCGTGCACCCTGATGGCTCCCGGGTCTATATCACGAATATGTCAAGCAACACGCTGGCCGTCATCGACACCGTCACGAACACGCGCGTTGCGGAACTCCCAACCAGCGCCGGCCCGCGCCGTGTCGCCGTCGACCCTCTGGGACGATGGGTGTACGTGACGACGGATGGCAATATCAATGGAGTATTCACCGGTCGCGTGGACGTCTTTGACGCGAACACGAACGCGCTCGTATCGCAATTCGCACTCGGATCAACATTCCCGCGCGGCATCGCGGTCAGTCCTGACGGGGCTCGGGTGTACGTCGTGGCATCCTCGAGTACGCTCTGGGTCTTGGAACCAGATGCCGCCCTGCCGGGGTTCTTGGGTGAAGTGGCCCAAGTGTTCGTCAGCGGTACGCAGGCTGTGGCCATCCATCCCGACGGGTCTCGCGTGTACGCCGTCGGCATCCAAGGCGGGGGGAGATTCACTGTCATCGATACGGCGACGAACACGGTAGTTGGGGCGGCCAGTGTGAGTCAGGCTCGGGGCGTAAGCGTTCATCCCGATGGGACACGTGTTTATGTAACCGAAGCTGATACAGACACCGTGGCGGTCATCGACACCGCGACGAACACCCGGATCGCAACCGTTGCCGTGGGAGATACCCCTTTTTCCAATGGAATCTTCATTACACCACTCGCCTTTGAACCCAATGGTGCTCCCATCGCCGACGCTGGTACAGACCAGGCTGTAAACGAGGAAGCCATCGTCACGCTCGACGGCTCGGGCAGCGGCGACCTTGACGGCGACGCAATCGACTTCTTCTGGAGCCAAATCGCCGGCCAGATGGTCACGCTCAACCTCGCCGACCCCGCAGCGCCCACCTTCGCCGCGCCCGGCGTCGGACCCGAGGGCGACATCCTCACCTTTGACCTGGTCACATTCGATGGCGAGCTGTTCAGCGAGCCCGACTTCGTCAATATCACCGTCAACAACCTCAACCACCCGCCCGTGCCCGACGCCGGCGGCGACCAGACCGTCAACGAGTTCGCGCTGGTCACGCTCGACGCAACCGCCAGCTTCGACCCCGATAGCGACCCGCTCACCTTCGAGTGGATGCAGCTCTCCGGCGAACCCGTCACGCTGATCGACGCCCTGGAGCCCAAGGCCACGTTCGTCGCACCCGAGGTGACTACCGGCCAGATCGTGCTTGAGTTCGGCATCTTCGTGTTTGACGGCATCGATACCGATCTCGCGATCGCGACCATCATTGTGGAAAACGTCAACCACCCGCCGCTCGCAGACGCGGGCGACACCCAGGCCGTCGACGAGGGCTCCGCGGTCATCCTCGACGGCTCGCTCAGTTCCGACCCCGACGCCGACCCCCTGAGCTTTACCTGGACCCAGCTCTCCGGCCCCATGGTCGCGCTGAACCTGACCGATCCGGTCCGACCCTCGTTCATCGCCCCGCAGGTCGCCAGCGGCACCGAGACGCTCCAGTTCCAGCTCATCGTCGACGATGGCGATCTCGAGAGCGACCCCAGCATCGTCGCCATCGGCGTGCGTGACGTGATCGCACCGCCTTTGTGCGGCCTGGCCGAAGCCCGGATCGTGAAACCCAACGGAAGCCTCAGCCGTGACAACGTGCTGTGGCCGCCCAATCACACCATGCACGAGATCGCGATCATCGGCATCGCCGACCCCCAGGACCTCGACGTGACCATCACCATCGACCGCGTCACCCAGGACGAGCCGCTCAACGCAGACGACGACGGCAACACGAACCAGGACGCCGTAGTCAATATCGACGGCGTGCTCCTGCTCCGAGCCGAGCGCTCCGGCGCCGGCGACGGACGCGTCTATCGCATCGAGTTCACCGCAACCAACGCCCAGGGCGTCTCCTGCCCCGGCGTCGTCGAGGTCGTCGTCCCCCTGAGCAAACGCAGCACCCCGATCGACAGCGGACAGACCGTCGTGAGCTGGCAGTGACCGACCAGGAGCGTCGGCGATCCCTAGAACCAATCACAGAACCCAGATGAACCAGCTCACCACAGAGGCACAGAGACACAGAGCCTGAAATCCAAGAGTCTTTTCTCTGTGCCCTCGGTGCCTCTGTGGTGAATCCGACCGCTAACCGATGACCGCCTCACCCAGCGTCATCATCACGATCAACGCCAACCAGCCGATCAGCAACACGATCTCGATCACAAACAGCGCGATCTGCGCATAGACCCACAAGATAAACATGCCGCCGCGCGTCTCTGGCTTGGACACGAGGTGTCTCAGGCGCACCCTGGGCACGCGACTCGCCCACGACGGGTCGATATGGCTGATGCCCTCGACTTTGGGTCTCTTGTGTCCCACACCTTATCCATCGGAAACCACCCACCCGCAATTTCCAATAATCCTATGAGACCCTGCCAGCTTCCCCGAACGCTATGCTGTGCGCATCGTGCTTGTTCTGAGTTTGCTCCTGCTGCCGGCTGTCAGCGAAATGATCCCAAGGGCCGAACGATTGGCAGGCTTGCGTGGCCGGGTAGCGCCGTCGCGGCTGAACCGAACCGGTGCGTGGCCTCTTGATGGTGCCTCAATCGATCAGATTGCAATCCCGCAACTCAGGACATCTCCTTCTTGCTCATGTGCTTCCGGATCCCCGGCCCTCCGAGCATCGCAATGCCTGTGGAAATCATCGCGACAAACTGTGGACCAATCTGCTTGACTATATCATCCTCGAAACTGAGGCTTTTCAGGGTCGACAGAACTCCGAACACACCCCCTACGACCAACAGAGCTCCCGTCACCTGCAGCAGCGGCGCGACGCTACGCTGCCCAATACCAGCCCGCCCGCCATTGGACTCCATGGGAGACTTCTGACCGGCCGGCTGCTCCTGCCTCTGCTTCTCGTCGGCAATCATATTGACTGCCCGCAGGAGCTGAATGCAATAGGGATTCGACTTGATTGACCCTCTCGGGGGCCTCTGAATAACCATCAGTGGCTCCACACCGATCGCGGCGAGCTCTGACCAACAGTTCTGAGAGTCCTCGCCCACCACAACAACCCTGCGCTGCCATTCCCGCATCTTGTTGAGGATCGTTGAATCCAGCTGACGCTCCGGCGCGGGCTTGTCACGAAAATCGAGGATCATGCCGTCATGGACAGAAAAAAGCCGTTCCCAATCGTGACCCGATTGCCTCTGAAGCAGGCTGCACGTCGCGAGATTCTCGCCGTGGTAGTACTCGGAGATGTTGCGCTCCACGATTCCGTCACCCAGAATCCCAATATTCGGGATGCTCATGTGCCACCTCCATCGCTATCGTCGCCCCGCGTGCGATGACCCGAAACGAGCGTCGGACCAAGCCCCTGCTCGAACGTAAGACCCACAGCCTCTTCCTCCGGCGAGCAGCGCAGAAGGTTTAGACGCCGCAGCAGCAACAGTGCAGGACACAGCACGACCATGACGAGCATGACGCAGGACAGCAATGCAAGGAACTGGCCCGTGAAGGTCGCCTCGTGATGAAAACCAGCAATCATCGTGCCCATGGTGCCACCGCCCGCATGCACAGCGATGGCCTCCACCGGATCATCCACCCTGAGAATATCGCGCACGAGCCACGCGGTGAAGAACGTTGCCAGTCCACCACACACGCCGACGCTGATCGCCACTTGCACATTGCCGATCAGCCAGTCGCAGTTGGCGGTGACCGCGACCATCCCACCCATCGCGCCAGAGAGCGTGGCGAATGGATCGAACAGCAGCCGGTCCCGCAACGCGCTCCCAATGGTGGATGATCCCTTCGCTCTGCCAAGGGAAAAATGATACCACGCGGCGATCAACATGGAAAACAACCCGCCGGCACACGCCGACAGGCAAGTGGTCAGGATGGCAAGCCCGACCAGCTCGTACCCGCCATACCTGGTAAGCAGGTCTTCGGTCACACTGCCGCCGTTGAATCCGATCCAGCCGATCCACAGGAAGATCACGCCGATCGTCGCAAACGGCAGCGAGCGATCAGGTGGCGTCGCCGGGAACTCCTTCCGTGGACCCGCGATCCATGCGGCGACCAGCGCACAGAAGCCACCGAGGAAATGCACGACCGCCGATCCGGCATAGTCGTGGGCCGGAATCCTACCACCGGGATTGAAGAGCCCGTCGCCCCATACCCAATGCCCGAAGACCGGGTAGACGATCGTACTGACCAGCAGCGCTATCACCACGTTGGAAAAGAGCGAGGTCCGGCAGGCCAGCGTGCCGGAGATGATCGTCGCCGCGACCGCAGCAAAGCCCGCTTGGAAGAGGAGCCACTCGTAGGCATTCTTCATCCCCCCGGGTGTCTCAGGCGGATACCCCCAACCCCATCCGATGAGCCCGCTCAAGATGCTCTGGCTCCCCTCCCCGGACGACTCCACACCGAACAGATCCGCGCCGTACATCAGGTGATAGCCGATGAGGTAGTACCCCAGAAACGAGCACAGCAGCACCATGAAGTTCTTGACGGCGATCCCGGGGCGATGGCGATCCTGCACGGACCCCATTTCGAGGAATACAAATCCCAACTGCATGAGAATAACCAACATGCCAGAGACGGCCCACCAGATGCGAAGAAGATCCCAGTTCATGTCCATCGTGGCTCACCTCCGCAAGTCATGGCGGGCGAGCTCGAGCAAGATCCGCTCTGCCGCGAGTTCACCCCGTCCGAACCCTCAAGCAGCGTGTCGTGATCGAGAACGATCGGGCAGACCCGTCCCAAATGCCCTCACCCGACTCGTCCGCAGAGAGTCCCCAGCGCGAGTGTAACACTGCTCCTGGTCTCTTGTTTGTTCTTAACCCGTACACCTCCTGAATTTGATGATAATGGCAGAACAACTCAATAATGAGTCAAACACGTCTCGTTTGGCACAAAACTGAGACATGAGCGGGGGATAAAGCGGCCCCCCGAACCCAAGATCGTCCGTTGGGTCACGCTGGGCTCGCATCGGCCGCATCTGCGCTGCTGGCGGCGTTTCCGCTGACCACCTTGGATCTGCTCAGCCGCCGCCCGCGACAGCCGCCTGTCTAGTCAGGCCAATCCGATCACTGCCCCACCGACCGTGAGCGCGACGATCAGGACACCCCACCGATCGGCAAGATCAACTCGAGGATGAACTACACAACCAGCGCATTGATCAAGGATACGGACAGCCCACGCCGAACTCGCGCCCGACCGAGGAGGCCCCTCTGCCCGGGCACCCGACTCGCCCACGACGGGTCGATATCCCTCGGTCTTGGGTTGGGTGTGTCCCACGGCATGTCCATCGGAACCACTCGCCAGCAGGTTCCAATACTCCTCACAGAGCCACCCGAGGGCTTCGAACGCTATGCTCTGCCCATGCGCCTCGCCCTTCTTCTGAGCTTGCTCCTGCTGCCCGCCTGCGTCGATCGGCGCATCACCGTCACCTCGGATCCCCCCGGCGCTCGCGTCTGGCTTAACGACACCGAGATCGGACGCACGCCGGTCCAGACCGGCTTCAAGTTCTACGGCGTCTACGACGTGCGTCTGGAACTCGACGGCTACGAGCCCATCCACGAGGCCCGCGAGGCCAACGCTCCCATCTACGAGTATCCCGGGCTCGACCTGGTCACGGGCGTCATCCCCATCGACTGGGAGAGCCGCGTCGACTGGCACTTCGAGCTCTCCCCGCGTCTGGAGCAAACCCAGTCGCCCCAGGAACTCGAAGAGGGCCTGCTCAGCCGCGCACGAGAAACACGCGACCAGATCAGCAAGTAAAGAAATGGCCAGAGCGCCAGAGCGCCAAATAGCCAAAGAAAACCAAGACAGACCCGAATGCCCTTCCAATTTGGCCCTCTGGCAATTTGGCCCTCTGGCACTTTGCCACTCTGCCACTTTGGCTACCGCGCCGGCACGCCCACGACCTGCGCCCCATCGGGCAGGTCATCAACAACCGCCGCTCCCGCGCCGATCACACAACCCGTCCCGATCTTCACCCCCGGCACAACGCGAGACCCGATGCCGATCAGCGTGTCCCGCTCGATCAGCACGCCCCCGCCGATCACCGCACCCGGCGCGACATGCACGTTCTCGCCGATCCGGCAGTCGTGCTCGACGATCGCACCAGAGTTGACAATCGAGTGCCCGCCCACAACCGCCGCGGTGTGCACGATCGCGCCCGGCCCGACCCACGCCCCCTCGCCGATGGTCGCGCTGGGCGAGACTTTGGCCGAGGGATGGATCGCGCTGATCGACTCGCCCACGCCCTCGAGCCCGTCGAGCAATCGCCGCCGAAACTCCAGCGACCCAAGCGCCAGCATCCATGTGCGCGATGCCAGAAACCCCGGATCAGAAATCAACAGGCTCAGAGGCCCCAGCGTTGCCAGACTCAACGGCGGCTGGCCCGCCGCCGGCGTCGGATCGTCGTCGCACACTCCCCCGATCGGCATGCCGATCAGCCGGAGACACTCGCCGACCACCCTGGCGTGACCGCCCCCGCCCAGGAGCACCGTTCCCCGATTTGTGCGCTGTGCCATACCCAAGAGTATCGGAAGTTCCCGAGCCCGGTGTGAGGACCGTCCCGGCAACTCTCAGCCCCCGATCCACCGGACTCCATACGATGCCCCATGCCCACCCGTCTCGGCGTCGTCCACTACCTCAACACCCTGCCCCTCATCGAGGGCCTTGAGAAGCTCCCAGACCTTGAGCTCATCCCCGCGCCCCCCGCCCAGCTCGCCGACGCCCTCATCGCCGGGCACACCGACCTCGCCCTAGTCTCCGTCGTTGACGCACTACGCCCCTCACAGCACCCTATCTCCGACCCCAGACCCCAGACCCCAGACCCCAGACCCCATCTCACCCTCCTGCCAGTGGGCATGATCGCCAGCGATGGTCCGACGATGACCGTCCGTCTCGTTTCGCGCGTGCCGATTCGCGAAATCACCAGCCTCACCGCCGACGACGAGAGCCACACGTCGGTCGCCCTATGTCGGATCATCCTCGCAGAGCTCTACGCCGTCGAACCGACGATCCAGCCCCGAAAGGCCGCCGAGTGGCTCGACGACCCCACCGCCCGCCGATCCGTCGAATCCGCGCTGCTGATCGGCGACAAGGTCGTGAACTCCCCGCCACTGGATGATTTTCCTCATCAGCTCGACCTCGGCGAGCAATGGAAACGCCTCACCGGGCTGCCGTTTGTCTACGCCATGTGGGCCTGCAGGAGCGGCGAGGAGCTCTCTGAGCCCGTCCAGCGAGCCGCGGGCCTGCTGGATAGGCAGGTCCGCCGAAATCAGACCCGCCTGTCCTGGCTTGTTCAGACCCGTGCTCAGGCCTTCGGCTGGCCCGAGGCGCTGGCTCATCGCTACGTTTGCGATCTCTTGCGTTTTTGCGTCGATGAGCGGGCGATCGAGGGTCTGATGGCATTTTGGGACAGATGTAAGGCCCTCGGACTTGGAACCGCACCCCGGGTTGCCTACGAATGGTTCGACAAGCCGGGTCTCGTCGCGCGATGAGTCCCGCCGGCACCGCGCCAGCGGCAAGCCGATGCTCGCGAACAACCGGACCCGTCGAGCCCCGCAGGGCTCGCACCGCGCGAGAGGAACCATGCCCCCGCTCCCCAGCCTGCGCGTCACAGCGCTGCGAGATCTCGTCGATCAACTGCGATACGCGTCGCGTGACGCGTTGCTGCGCGATCTCGATCGCCTCGAAGCCCTCGCCGTCTCGATAGACCCCGACAGCCTCTACCGCGAGGACTGGCTCATCGAGCAGGTCACCGGCTATCACCCCAGCGACCAGGACGAGCCGGCGAGCCTCGTGGGTGAGGCCGTCCTCGGCGACCTCTCGGCACTCGCCGAACGCCTCAGCGCCCGGGCCCGCCTCAACGAGAACGAGATCGAAGGCGACTGCGCCACCACCGAGGAACTCTGTGCGCGCTGGGCCATCAGCCGCAAGAGCCTCGATCGCTACCGCAAGCGGGGCCTCATCGCCCGCCGGGTGGTCGATAACGCCGGGCGCGATCGCCTCATCTTCACCGCAACCGTCGTGGCACGATTCGAATCGACCAACGAGCAACTGATCCGCTCGGCCAAGCGATACTCCCGGATCGGCCCGGCGGCCATCGAGACGATCGTCGCACGCGCCCTCGAACTCGCCACCGAGGGCAGATCACTCAACGAATCCGCCCTGGTCATCTCCACCGAGGTCGTCCGCAGCCACGAGGCCATCCGCCAGATCCTCCGCAAGCACGACGGGCGCACAGAAGACCCGATCTTCGGCGAGCGTGGGCCGGTCTGCCAGCGCGAACGCGAGGTCGCGTTCCGCGCCTGGATCCGGGGGATCGCGCTGGTCCGCATCGCCCGCCACCTCCGCCGATCGACCCCGAGCATCCGGCGCGCGATCAATGTCCGACGTGCCGAACTGCTCACCACGATGCGCCTTCCCGAAGGCCCGTCCACCCGCAAGCGGCGGACGCCCAAGCCGCCCGCCCTGCCGAGCCACGAGCAGGCCAAGGCCTGGGAGGACGACGGGCCCATCGAGCAGATCGCAGAGTTTCTTGGGTTCGCCCGCGCGCTCGGGGCCCCGCTGGGCGTCGAGGAGCGCGTGCGGGGCGAGGCCCGACGAGCGATCGTGGCACGCGCAGTCTCGCTCATCTCGACCATCCGCGTCTCGACGCCCTCGGCGGGCAACATCGACGACGCCGAGACCCTGCTGCGCTGGGCCTTGCGTCTCAAGCAATCGCTCGTGCGGGCGCAGCTTCCGACCATCGTTCGGACCATCGAGAATCGCCTGGAACGCCCGCTCGAACACGTCCGCGCGTCGTCGCTGCGGGTGCTGCTCGAGGGCGCACTGATCGCCGGGGGCGACGCGGTGGACTCGTTCGACCCGGGCAGCGGCGGGCGTCTCGCGCCGCGGGTGTCGCTGGCGGTCGATCGCTTCGCGACCGGGTGGGTCCGCAGGCACGCCGCCGACCTGCCCGAGCAGCGTGCCATGCGCGCGGTCCCGCGTCTTGCCCGCAACGCGCCGATCAGCGACTGGCGCTGGATCCTGGCGTGGAATCAGCGGTGGCTCGACCTCCCGCCACGGGCCCGGGCCAATCTCGAACTCATGGACCCGCGCATGTCGTCCCTGCTCGTTCGCCGATTCGGACTGAACGGAAGCCCGGCGACACTCGACGACCTCGTCGAGCCGTTCGAACTCACACGGATCACGGCACCCCGCTTCGAGCGACTGGCGATCTATGAGGCCCTTCGCGCGACAGACGACTGACATCCGTTGGTCCCCATCGCGCCAACTCTGAGCGGTCATTCACTCGCCCCCGGAGGGGGGCGCGGTCATTAGCCCCGGGCGTAGCCCGGGGAAAGACCAACACGCATGAGGTGAGCCCGGGAGGGGCGAAGGTAGCTCCTTCGCCCCTCCGGGGCTCCGTGATGATCTCGCACACACCCCGGGCTGCGCCCGGGGCTAGCAACAGCGCCCCGCCGGGGCGAAAACCTACCCCCGCGAGACCTCGACCTTCCCCCCCGCGACATCTTTGATCGCATACCCCATCGCCGCGAGCTCATCGCGGATCGCATCGGCCGCCGCGAAGTCCTTGGCCTCCCTCGCATCCCGGCGAGCCTCGAGCTTGACCATCACATCGTCACTGGCGTCTACACCAGGGAGAAAAATGGCAATGCCAACATCTTTGGCGCTTTGCCCTTCAAGGCGAAGTACGCCAACGACGTCATCCACTTCGCGCACACACCGTGCGTACTCGTCGAGTTCTTTACAAGGCCATTGGTGAGACTCATCGAGAAGACGCCTCGCGTGCTTGGCGATCGACGTTGGGTCCATGCTGTTGGCCCTCTCGATTGCATCGAGCAACGCATCGTGGTCGTTGACTGCCTCCGTGGCCGAGACGACCACCCTGAAGAACTGGACGATTGCGTCGGCGATGTTCAAGTCCTTATTCATGGCCTCGCTGAATAGGAACATCGTGTCACGAATCTTGACCAGCCAGTCGTCGTTCCAGCTCGCGTCGACACCTTGTTGCGCAAGCTCGTTCGCGATGTAGACCGCTCTGCGCCACGAGTTCAGATTCCGCGCCGAGTCCTTCAACCCCTGCATGGTAAAGTTCGCGTTCGAGCGATAGTGGCTCTTGATGAGTTCCAGGCGGATCGCCGCCGGCTCGTGACCCAGATCCATCAGATCGCGGACCGTGTACATTGTCCCCTTGCTCTTGGACATCTTGTCGCCATCGACCAGCAGGAACCGCGGGTGGAACCACATGCGGCTGAACCCCTCGGCGCTCGGCGAGGCATTGAAACAGCACGCGCTCTGGGCGATCTCGCACTCGTGATGCGGAAAAATATTGTCCTCGCCGCCCGAATGCAGATCGATCATCGCCTCGGACCGCTCGCTCAACCCCTCGATCTCTCCCTCATCGACGAGGGCCGCGAC
>CBDVAM010000086.1:0-14330 GCA_965371965.1 uncultured Phycisphaerales bacterium | reverse complement strand
GCCTTCGTGCCTTCCCCCGGCCCGTACCCGAGCCGCGCCAACGCCTCATCCTGCGCCCTTCGCAGCATGTCCATATGCACCAGCCGCTCGCGCCGATCCTCGATATGCCCATACAACATCGTCGCGTTCGAGTTCAGCCCAAGCTCGTGCGCCACCCGATGCACATCCAGCCAGACGTCACTTCGGATCTTGCCCTTGAACGCCTCGTCGTGCACGCGCTCGTCGAAGACCTCGGCACCCCCACCCGGAATGCTCCCCAACCCCGCCTCCTTTAGCCGCTCCAGCACCCACCGGATCCCCGCCTTCGGATCCGATCGCTTGAACACCCTGGCAATCCGCGCCAGATGCACGATCTCCACGGCCGTAAACGCTTTAACATGCAACCGCCCAGTCCGGTGATTTCGACCCGGACCTTCTCCCTCCGTCGCTCCGTCGCTCCGTCGCTCCGTCGCTTCCTCAGCCGTCTCGCGAATCGTCCGCACCAGATCGGTGTAATACGAAAACGGCAGATACGGATGCAGCCCCCCAACCGAGTGGATCTCCGTCGCCCCGTTCTCGATCGCCTCGATCGCCTGTTCGCGGATATAGCCCATGTCCCGCGTGTACGCCCCGTCCTCGCCCTTCTTGCGATAGAACTCGCAGAACTTGCACGACAGCGCGCACACGTTCGAGTAGTTCAGGTGGCGGTTGATGTTGTAGTAGGCGACGTCCCCGTGCAAACGCCGCCGAACACCGTCGGCCATCTCCAGCACCGACCACAGGTCGGGCGTTGCATACAGCACGTCACCCTCAGCCAGCGTCAGCCGCTCGCCCGCGAGCACCTTCTCGCCAATCGCCTCCAGGCGGGGATCCACCATCGCCCGAGCACCCAACGCCCGCACCCTCGAACCAAGCCCCCCGACCCGCTCGTCCCCATGCGCCAACGGCACACGGACCGCCCCCCCGACCATCGCCTCGGTTGCCTTGCTCATGCTCGCCTGAGTTATCGCACCCATCGGTCGTCTCGCGCCTCGTGTACCGCCCCCAACTGGCCAACCCGCTCCAGTTTTCAAATCTTTCTGAAATATACGAAGACACGTCGCCGCAGGCAAGCTCCAGTGCCCGGATTCTTCGCTGCCAGATCGGCAGGACCCCGCCAGGCCAACGCCCACCTCGGCGCGTCACCCCCCAATCAGCCCCACCAGACCGCCCAGATTCGCCCCGGGCGGCCCGTTCCAGACCGACCTCCCTCTGGCATCAGCCTTGCAATACCAACAGGTGCCCCCGGAGCCTCCCCTCGCGTGGGCCGATACAACCAGCAATCCCCCCTCTGAAGGAAGGCATCATGAGCAAGATCATCGGCATCGACCTGGGCACGACCAACTCCGTCGTCGCGGTCATGGAGGGCGACCAGCCCAAGGTCCTCATCAACAGCCAGGGCAACCGCACGACCCCCAGCGTCGTCGCGTTCACCGAGAAGGGCGAGCGCCTCATCGGCCAGCCCGCCAAGCACCAGCAGGTCACGAATCCCAAGAACACCATCTACTCAATCAAGCGCTTCATGGGTCGCCGCCACAGCGAGGTCAGCTCCGAAGAGATGCTCATCCCCTACGAGATCACCGGCGGACCCGAAGACTTCGTCAAGGTCCAGGTCCGTGACAAGGAATACACCCCCCAACAGATCTCCGCGTTCATCCTCCAGGAACTCAAGAAGGTCGCAGAAGACTATCTAGGCGAGGAAGTCACCCGCGCCGTCATCACCGTCCCCGCCTACTTCAACGACTCCCAGCGCCAGGCGACCAAGGACGCCGGCGAGATCGCAGGCCTCACCGTCGAACGCATCATCAACGAGCCCACCGCAGCCGCACTCGCCTACGGCATGGAGAAAAAGGCCAACGAGAAGATCGCCGTGTTCGATCTCGGTGGCGGCACCTTCGATATCTCCATCCTCGATGTCGGCGATGGCGTCTTTGAGGTCCTCTCCACCAACGGCGACACCCATCTCGGCGGCGACGACTGGGACCAGAAGCTCATCAACCACATCGCCCAGGATTTCAAGAACAAAGAAGGCATCGACCTCACCCAGGACGCCATGGCCATGCAGCGACTCAAGGAAGCCGCAGAGAAGGCCAAGGTCGAACTCTCCACAGGCCAGGAGACCAGCGTCAACCTCCCGTTCATCACCGCCGACCAGAACGGCCCCAAGCACCTCCAGATGACCATCACACGCAGCAAGTTCGAGAGCCTCTGCGAGGACCTCTTCGACCGCCTGCGCGAGCCCTGCCTCCAGGCCATCAAGGACGCCAAGCTCGACCCCAGCAAGATCGATGAGATCGTCATCGTCGGCGGCTCCACACGCATGCCCAAGGTCCAGGAGGTCTGCAAGGAGATCTTCGGCCAGGATCCCAACCGAACCGTCAACCCCGACGAGGTCGTCGCCGTCGGCGCAGCCATCCAGGGCGGCGTCCTGCGAGGCGACGTCAAGGACGTCCTGTTGTTGGACGTCACGCCCCTCAGCCTGGGCGTCGAGACCCTCGGCGGGGTCATGACACGCCTCACCGAGAAGAACACCACCATCCCCACCAGCAAGAAGGAGGTCTTCTCGACCGCCGCAGACAACCAGGACAGCGTCACCATCCGCGTCCTCCAGGGCGAGCGCGACTTCGCCAAGGACAACCGCCTGCTCGGCCAGTTCGATCTCGCCGGCATCCCCCCCGCACTGCGCGGCTCGCCCCAGATCGAGGTCGAGTTCAGTATCGACGCCAACGGCATCCTCACCGTCACCGCAACCGAACAGAAGACCGGCAAGAAGGCCGACATCACCATCACCGACTCCGGCGGGCTCTCCGAGACCGAGATCGAGCAGATGAAGGCCGACGCCGAGGCGCACGCAGAGGAAGACCGCCGCCACCGCCAGCTCGTCGATCTCAAGAACCGCGCCGACGGCATCGTCGCCCAAACCCGGCGCACGCTCGAAGAGCACGGCGACAAGGTCTCACCCGAAGTTCGCGGCAGCGTCGAGAGCGCGCTGAGCAACCTCGAAGACAAGATCAAGGGCGACGAGGGCTCACCGATCGAGGCCGCGATCAACGAACTCGAAACCGCCTCCATGGAACTCGGCAAGATCGTCTACGAGGCCGCCGCCCAAGACGGTGCGCAGAGCGAAGAGGCATCGGACGCCGAAGATGACGACGTCATCGACGCCGAGTACGAGGTCAAGGACGACAACAACAAGGAAGGGTAGATCAGGGTAGATCGGCTCTCCGAGCCGATTCGGGGAAGTTCGAATCTCCGAGCCGATTCCGAGAATTTCGAATCTCCGAGCCGATTCCGGTTTGCCCCTCCCCGGTAGCACCGGCTTCCAGCCGGTCGCAAACGAGACCCCACCCCGCCCCCATGGCGGGGTTTTTTCTTACATCACCCCAAGTTCCCCGCCCAGCAACTCTCCAATGCGCTCTGCCATCACCGCACACGCCCTCGCCCGATGACTCACCGCGTTCTTCTCGTCCCGCCCCATCTCCGCGCTCGTCCGCGCAAACTCCGCCCCAACCAGAAACAACGGGTCATACCCAAACCCGCTCTCCCCCCGCGGCACCTCCCCAACCAACCCAATCCGCCCCGCAAACTCCCCCCGCGCCACAGCCATCACCCCGATGTCCTTCTTTGGCAAGGCACCCCCTCTAAGTGACCCGGGGTGGCGGGCGTCCCGCCCGCAGTTGGACTCACAGACTACCTGACCCCCTCGCTGATACAGATATGTGTACGGGTATTCCGTCCATCTCTCACACAACCCGGCCTCAACTGGGTTGTTCACAATGTACCTCTTCACCTCCGCTGCATGCCGCCCGTCCCGGCACACTCGATCGAAATACTCGCTCATCCAAATCTGCCCCGATGTCTTGCGGAGCTTATTGATCTCATGCGACGTGTAGCTCTTGATGCTGTGCATGATCGCCGCCAGGCTGTGCCCGCCAATAGGTCGCAACAGCAGGTGAACGTGATCGGGCATCACAGTCGCAGCGTGCAGATTCAACCGGCTTTGATCAAAGTACAAGCAGGAATCCAACACCAACCGGCGTTCCTCGGGGCCCAACTCGCCGCCCAGCACGCGAAACGTGATGAAGTAGTCTTTGGACCCCAGATCCCAATGCGGGAGATCCTTCCGCTTGTGTGGACCCAACGCGGGCGGGACGCCCGCCACCCCGGGTGTGGTTGGAGTGCTCGGTTTCGTGCCGCCGCCCCGCGACACATCACCCACCCCCCCCAGCACCATCACACACACAAACCGCGCCGACCGCTCCACAACCCCCTCCATCTCCCGCATCACCCGCTCGTTGTTCAACCGATCCCGCTCCTCACGCCCCATCCCCTTCTCAACGCCATCCGTGCAATAGTGACTACTAATCACCCCCGGCCGCCCATCCAGTGCGTCAATCTCCAGCCCCGAGTCATCGGCGAGGCACACCCGACCCGTCTGCCGCGCGTACGACAACGCCTTGATCGTCGCGTTCGCCTCAAACGTCTCGCCCGTCTCCTCGGGCTCGACAAACGGCCCCTCCCCGTCAGCCTCAAGCTCAGCGAGTCCCACGACCCGAAGGCCCAGGCCCCCCAAGATCGCGCGCAGCTCAGATACCTTGTGCGGATTCCCCGTCGCAATGACCAACTCGTCCATTCCCGAGTCTAGAGCCCGCCCCCCTCGCGCTCGCCCAACTCCCTGTCGCCTAAAGTCCCCCATGCTCGCGGAACTCCTCGATCGACTCAAAGTAGCCAACGACCCGCGCATCGCATCCATTGCCGACGCGACCGAGCGTCCCGCCGAGGTCATCTCCTTCAACCCCACCACCGCCGAGCCCCTCGCAAGCGTCCGCCTCGATACCGCCGACGACTACGACCGCATCGCCAATGACAGCGTCGAGGCCTTCCGCACTTGGCGACGCATCCCCGCGCCCGTGCGAGGCCAGGCCGTCCGCGCCATCGCCGACGAGCTCCGCACCCACAAGCTCGCACTCAGTGCCCTGGTCAGCCTCGAAGTTGGCAAGATCCGTTCCGAGGGCGAGGGTGAGGTCCAGGAGACCATCGACATCGCCGACTTCGCCGTCGGACTCAGCCGCCAGCTCTACGGCCTGACCATGCCCTCCGAGCGCGCCGACCACCGCATCGAAGAACGCTGGCACCCCCTCGGACCCATCGGCGTCATCACCGCGTTCAACTTCCCAAACGCCGTCTGGGGCTGGAACGCCATGCTCGGCGCGGTCTGCGGCGACAGCATCATCTGGAAGCCCAGCCTCTACGCCCCGCTCACCGCCATCGCCACCAACGCCATCTGCTCGCGCGTCCTCAAAGACCTGGGCCACCCCGACATCTTCAAGCTCGTCATCGGCACCGACGACGCGGTGGGCGAGAAGCTCGTCGCCGACAAACGCGTGCCGCTCATCAGCGCCACCGGCTCGTGCCGCATGGGACGCGTCGTCAGCCAGAGGGTCGCCGCGAGGCTCGGCAAATGCCTGCTCGAACTCGGCGGCAACAACGCCGTCATCTTCGAGCCCGACGCAGACCTCTCCCTGGCCATCCCCAGCACCGTCTTCGGCGCAGTCGGCACCGCCGGACAGCGCTGCACGTCCACCCGCCGCCTCCTCTGCCACGAGTCCATCGCCGACGACGTCGTCGCCAAGTTCGCCGCGGCCTATGGCCAGATCCGCCTGGGAGACCCGCTCGATTCCGCCACCCACGTCGGCCCGCTCATCCACGAGCACGCCGTCGAGCAGTTCCTCGCCGCCGTCGCCAAGGCCAAGGATCAAGGTGCCGAAGTGGTCACCGGCGGCGACCGCGCCACGGTCGAGGGCCTCAACGGCCACTTCGTCCAACCAACCGTCATCCGCGCACCCGCAGACAACAACCTGCCCATCGCCCTCGACGAGACCTTCGCCCCCATCCTCTACGTCTTCACCTACAACAATCTCGACCAGGCCATCGACATGCACAACCAGGTCGACCAGGGCCTCTCCAGCGCCATCTTCACCGAGTCCATGCGCGCCGCCGAACGCTTCACCAGCGAGTCCGGCAGCGACTGCGGCCTCGCATACGTCAACCTCGGAACCAGCGGCGCAGAAATCGGCGGCGCGTTCGGCGGCGAGAAAGACACAGGCGGCGGACGCGAATCGGGCTCAGACGCGTGGAAGGCCTACATGCGACGCCAGACCGTCTCCATCCATTCCGGCACCACAATCCAACTGGCACAGGGGATCCGCTTTGACCAGTGAACCAGGCGTCAAACAAGATCTAGACACGATCGACGTGCTGGCTGTCGCGGCCGTCGCGGACATCGTCAGCGGCATGACCGTCGGCCTCGGCACCGGGCGAACCGCCAAGAGGGGCATCCGCGCCCTCGCAGACCGCGTCCGCAACGACGCCCTGGACATCCGCTGCGTGAGCACCTCCGAGGGCTCAGAGGCCCTCGCCCGCGAGCTGGACCTGCGCCTCGAAGACTTCGCCGTCATCGAGAACGTTGATTATCTCTTCGACGGTGCAGACGAGGTCGACCGCGAGCTCCGCGTGCTCAAGGGCTCGGGCGGCGCCATGACCCGCGAACGCCTCATCGCCTGGACCGCCGAGCGCGTCGTCTACATGGTCGACGACAACAAGCTCGTCGGCCGCCTGGGCGAGAACAACACCCTCGCCATCGCAGTCATGGCCTTCGGTCTCGCCTCCATACGCGCCAAGCTCCGCTCGCTCGGGCTCTGCGGCGTCTGCCGACGCACCATCAACGGCGACCTGTTCATCACCGACAACGGCAACCTCATCCTCGACGTCGGCCTCGCTGACGACGAGAACCTCGAAAGACTCCACGAAGAACTCAAGCACATCCCAGGAGTCATCGACCACGGCCTCTTCCTCACCGAGGCCGACGAAATCCTCGTCGGCCGAGGCGATACCGTCGAACGCCTCGTCCGACAATCCGAGGACTAACTGTCTGTCAGAGCCGAGCAGCGTAAGCTGCCGAACATTCGACGCCCCATGCCCCCAGCACCTCGCCCACCAGCGCGATACGGACCCCACCCCCAAAGCACAACCCGCGATTCCCCGGTTCCCTACTGCCCCTGCGCCAGCGAGAACCCACGCTCACCGTCATACATCTTCAACGGCTGAAAATCCACGATCTGAAACTTCTCGCACACCCTGTTCATCAGCGCGATCACCGGCCCCTGCCCCATCTCGCCGCCCCCACAACCCGCCCGCAGCTCGAACCGCGCCCGCCAACACCCCACGCACTCGGTATAAATCGACCCGCTCGGCCACACCTGCGTCCCACGATTAGAAATCATCGTCAGCTCAAACGGCGTGTCCTCGCTCAGCCGCTTCAGATGCTCGCCAAGCTCCGTCGCCGCCATCGTCGAATCGATGTACAGGTCCGCCCCGACGTGTTGGCTCCGCATCTGCGTGAACGTCCGCATCAGCGTGTTCGTCGTGGGGCGCTCTGGGCGTTCCACGCTCGCCGTATCCCCCTCGGGCACCGCAACCCCCGGATGCTCGCTCGGCCGCTGCCCCAATCGCTCGATGATCGACCGCGCAAACTCCGCCGTCCCCACCACCGGCGTCTGCGACCCACCGAAATCGCCCGTATGAACCCCGTCCTCCAGCGTCTTGAGCAGCGCGTTCTCGATGATGCCCGCCTGCCTCAACATGCCCACATGGCGCAGCATCATCAGCCCGCTCGCCAGCAGGCTCGTCGGATTCGCCCTGTCCTGCCCGGCGATATCCGGCGCAGTCCCGTGCACCGCCTCGAAGATCGAAATATGATTGCCGAGATTCGCGCTGGGCGCAAACCCGAGCCCGCCCACAAGCCCCGCCGCCAGATCGCTCACGATGTCGCCCTGCAGATTCGTCAGCACGACCATCTGAAAATCCTGCGGCGTCAGCACCAGCTTCATGCACAACGCATCGATGATCACATCCTCGGTCTGGATATCGGGAAAGTCCTTGGCCACCACATGAAACCGATCCAGGAACAGCCCATCGGTCATCTTCATGATGTTGGCCTTGTGCCCGCAGTGGACCCGCCCGATGCCCAGCCGGCGCGCCAGCCGGAACGCCGCGCGATGCACCTGATCGCACCCCGGCGCACTGATCAGCCGCTTACACTCGATCACGTCGTTGGTCAGGCGATGCTCGATCCCGCCGTAGGTATCCTCGATATTCTCCCGGATCACATAGAAATCCACCGGCACGCCCGCCATGGAATACACCGTCTCCACGCCCGGCATGCTCTGAAAATGTCGGATATTCGCGAACGCGCCGTACATCTTCCGCAGGCTGACGTTGATGCTCTTGCCGCCCCCGCCGATCGGCGTCCCCATCGGCCCCTTGTACAGCAGCCCCGTCTGCTCGATCGTCGCGATGGCGTCGTCGGTCATCCCCCGCCGGTCCCCCGACGCGAACACCGCCTCGCCCATCTCGACCTCGACGAACTCCAGATGGTCCATCACGCCCGCCGCCTCAAGCACCGCCATGCTCGCGCGGGTCACCTCCGGACCGATCCCATCTCCGGGCGCAAGCGCAATGCGAAGCTTCGACACGATCAGCGTCCTTTCGAGAAACCATCAACCACCAAAATCACCTGATTCCCAGGCGTGTCTCGCGAACCATAGCGCCGCAGCCCTAGCCCGTGGCCCGCGCCAGACGATCATGGATCGCCCGCCAGATCGCGGTCGCCTCCGGCGTCGAGCCCTCCCTCGCCGGACGCTCGATCAGAATCTCATCCGCCCCCATCGCATCGGCCTCGCGCAACGCCGCATACAGCCGCCTGGCATACGCCCCCGCATCATCTGGCATCGCGATCCCGCGCACCCCCGCCGGCATCGCCGAGATCGCCAGCACCACCGCGCCCTCGCATAACTCGCCCGCGCCAAGATCGTCGACAAGTCTCGCCGGCGTCCGCGGCGCATAGTGCCGCTCCAACAGCCCCGGACTCGCTAGCGCTCCAGTTGAAACCCCCGATACATCACCCCCCGCATCCTCCACCTCGCGCCCCAACACCCGAGCGATCTGCTCGGCTCCAATCACTCCCCGCCGAAGCACCGCGACCCGATCGCCCGAGATATCCACAACGGTCGACTCGATCCCCCGCTGGCACGCCCCGCCATCGAGCACCAGAACCTCATCGCCCCACTGCGCGCGCACATGCTCGGCGGTCGTCGCCGACACCATCCCCGATCGATTCGCGCTCGGCCCCACGATCGGACCCCCGAACCGCTCGATCAGCGCCAGCGCAACCGGATGCGCCGGCACGCGGATCGCCAGCGTGTCCCCGCCGCCCGCAACGACCGCCGGAATCGTTGATCCCCGCGCCACCACCAGCGTCAGCGGTCCGGGCCAGAACGCCCCGCCGAGCACGTCGCCGCTAGCCGGCCACTCGCCCGCGCACGACCGCGCCATCTCGATATCTGAAACATGCACGATCAGCGGGTTGTTCGCCGGGCGACCCTTGATCGCGTACACCCGGGCCACCGCCTCGCGGTTGCGCGCGTCGCACCCCAGCCCGTACACGGTCTCGGTCGGAAACCCGACCAGCCCGCCCTCACCAAGCCGCTCCGCCGCGAGTTCAATCTCAGCCATCCCCATCACGCACCCAGACCAAAGCACCCATCACCCATTGCCTATTGCCAAATCCCCTCTTCCCTCTTCCCATTGCCCATTGCCTATTGCCCTCTTCCCCCGCCTCACCCCTCAACATCCGGCACCACAAAGTCCACCCGGTTCCGGCGCAGCGTCGTCCCCATCGCCTGATGGCTCTCGGCCAGCGACACCGCATAGTCCACCAGCGCCTGGATCTCATCACGCTCAGAGTTCGACAGCCGCTCCTGCTGGTTCAGCTCCGTCTCCAACTGCTCGATCGAATACCCGCCCGGCAGGTTCTCCTTACGAACCTGCAGCACCCGCAGATTCTCGGCCTGCGCGATCCGGTTGAGCTTCTCCTGCTCGATCAGCTCGAAGTTGGTCTTCAGGTTGTTCAGCGAGTTCTTGACCTCCAGCAGCACCTGCTGGGTCGTATTCTCAAAGCTCAGCACCGCCTGCTGACGCTCCAGCAGCCGCCGACGCAGCACCGCCTCGCCCGCCCGATTCCCGATCGGGATCTCATAGAACAGCCCGATGCTCGCATCGAAGAACGTCTGGTCCAGCGTCGTCGCGTACGCGGTCCGAAAGTCATCCTCCAACGCCTGATACCGCACCTGCACCCGCAGATCCAGCTGCGCCAGCCTCGCGTTCTCGGCGACCACCTGGCGAATCGTCGTGTCGTCGATCGACAGGATCGCCTGGGCGATCTCCGGACGCTCATCCAACGCCGAGACGATCGCATCAGCCAGCGAGAACTCGATCGGCTCGGCCAGCGGCAGATCCACCGGCAAAATCAACACCTCCGACGACACCGCCAGGTCCGGATGGTTGATCAACGCCTTCAGCCGATCGCTCGCAAGACGCACCCCGTTGCGCGCACGTCCCATGTTCGCAATACGACCCTGCACGCGAGCCGCGGCATTGGCGATCTGCGCACGATTCACGTCAAAGTCCCTTCGGGCCTGGACCTGAGCCAGCACCGTCCGCCCACGCTCGGTCAGCCTCTCCAGGATCATCAGGTCGTAGTACGCCCGCACCAACTGCCAATACGCCCGCTCGGTGTCGGTCAACACCCGGTTCAGCTCGCTCTTCAGGTTCGCCACCGCCGCCCGCTCGGCGTTCTGCGAGATCCGCACCTGCGCAAGCGCCACCCGCGACCCGAAGTTCCGTAGCAGCGGCTGGTCGTACTGCGCCGTCAGGCTCGCCCGATTCGCCGGGTTCGGCGTCAGCGCCAGCCCCCGCTCGTCCGAGTCGTTGTAGCCAACCTCCTGCTGCAGCGTCAACTGCCCGCCCGCGGTCGTCAACCGCCGGATGCCCGCCGTGAACGCCACGTCCGTGCTCCGCCGAAAGTCCCCGCCCAGGCCGAACCCCGCCGTCGAACGATCCACGATCGGCGTCTCGGTGTCCTGAAACTGCACGCTCGAAAAGAAGACCCAGTCAAACGCCGCCTCGGCCTCGGCGACCTGCGCCCCGTTGATCGATGGCGTCAGACGCGCAAACTGCACCTGCAGGTTCTGCTCCAGCGCCATCCCCACCGCGTCCTTGAGGCTCAGCCCGACCACCTCGTGCGTCTCGCCGAAGAAGTTCTCATCCATCGGTAGCGACCCGAACGCCTCCACATACGAATCAGGCCCCGCCATCTCCATGATCTGATCCTCGAACTGCCCGAGGTCGAACTTCACGATGAAGTCCTCCTCGGACATGTCCTGGACCGTGATCTGACGCCCGGGGCGTCCCGCCGGCTCCAGCAACTCCCGCCGGACCATGTCCACCAGCGATCGACGCATCGCCGGCTCGGCGGACGTATTCAGCGGGCTCACCTGGCACCCGCCAAGAACAACAAGCAAGGCCGACAAGAGGGCCAAACCTCGTGGTTGGTTCATCAAACGCTCCCTGATACCTATGCCATTCGAGCCGCGCCGAGCCGTGGGGTCAAGCGGCGCATGCTTCTGTCCGCCCTCGGCGGATGTCGGTTCGCGCCATCGCGGGCAAACCGCTACACTCCATTCTAGGGAGCCCCGGATCAGACCGGAGGGAGGCTCTCGCGAGAATATACAGGGAGGTTGGGCCATGGGCAGGATGCCACTCGGTCGTTTCTCGGGCCAGAACCCGAAGAATCTTGCAAGATTTTCCACCATTGCCTGTCTCGCAGGCCTTGCCGCCATCACAGGCTCGGCCATGGCCCAGGCTGGCCAACAAGCCACCGTCGCAGAACAGGGCGCTCGCCTCCACGCCGGGCCCAGCGAGAAGCTCTACACCATCCGCGTGCTCGAACCGGGCATGCGCCTCAACGTCCTGGGAGACCCCGTCGCCGCCATGCTCCCCGTCGCCTATCCCAGCGACCTGCCCGTCTATGTCCCCGCCGCAGCCGTCGAGATAATCGACGCCGCCCGCCTGCGCGTCACCCGCGCCACACGCCTCATCGCCCCCCACGCCAGCCAGGGCGTGGAAGGAAGCTGGCGCTCGGCCCTCCAACGCCCCATCCCACCCGGCGGCGAACTCACCATCATCTCGATCGTCCGCTCTGATTCCGGCGACACCACGAACAACATCATCGGCTACATGGTCCAGGCCCCCGCCGGCGCACTGGCCTACATCTCCCAGACCGCCGTCAAGACCACCGCCCAAACCCCGGGCGACCAGCCCGCACCCGACACAACCGCCCAGGCAACCAATCAGACCAACCTCCTCGACACCATGGTCCCGCCCACCCCCGCCGAACTCGCCGCCACACCGGACCAACCAACCACACCCGATGACGCCGCTGCCCTGGCCATCAACCAACAACCCGTCGTCATCGACCAGGGAACGGGCCAGAACACGGACCAGGCTCCCAATGCCGATGGATCCCTCACGCCCATGCAGCTCGAAACCCTCTACCAGTCCGCCCGTGCCGGCGATGAGTTCACCCAGGAACTCGACGCGCTGCTTTCCGAGCACCGCCGAACCCTCAACGCGCTCGCCGACGACCCCTTCAACCAGCGCATCCGCCAACAACTCGACCAGCGCATCGCCTATATCGAAATGCGCATCGCCTTCCGCGACGGCCCCGCCGCCATCGCCGCCAAACGCGACGCCGAGCCCAGCGTCTCTGAACGCATGGCCAAACGACTCGAAGAGTTCACCGCAGGCAGGGGCTACGCAATGGTCGGCAAGCTCGTCCCCAGCCGCATCTACGACGGAAAGAACCTCCCCAAGCTCTACCGCCTCCGCTCGCCCGACGCCCTCGGGCGAACCCTCGGCTACGTCCGCCCGGGCGAAACCGACCTCACCCCATACCTCAACAAGGTCGTCGGCATCTCCGGCAAGGTCGAATCCGGTCCCGCCGGCACCAAAATCCTGACACCCATCCGCATCGAAGCCATCGACGACAACTGATCCAACCAGCCTCGCTGCTCATCGACAGGGCCAGAATCAAGGCCGACAATACCGCGTGACCCCTCACCTCCAAGCCGCGTCCGCGTGGTCGAGCGGACGCTCGATCGCCCAGACGACCTCGCGCGTCACCGCCGCAATCGCCGCCCAGCTTGACACAGCCCCCGCCCTCGCCATCCTCGTCGCCACCGAGCTCTCGCCCATCGACCTCCGCGAGGCCACCGCCCTCATCCGCGCCCAACTCGAGCCCTCGGTCCTCATCGGCGCGACCGCCCCGGGCCTCATCGCCAAAGAGGGAACCCTCACCGAGACCCCCTGCATCGCAATCCTCGCCCTGACAGGCCTCGACGCCCATCCCTTCACCCTCGACTCGCTCGAGAACGCCGGCGAGACCTTCCCCGCCTCCATCGACCGCCTCGGACAGATCATCGGCACCCGCGACAACGCCCGCGCCACCATCCTCCTCGCAAACCCCAAGGGCCTCGCAATCCAGGCCATGCTCCCCCACCTCAACGCCGCAAGAGGCCTGGGCCGCAACTACCCGATCCTCGGCTCCACCATCGACAACGCCACCCTCATCCTCGACGACCGCATCACCTCCAACGCCCTCGTCGGCGTCACCCTCTGCGGCGACTTCCGCTTCGACGCCATCACCTCCCAGGGCACAACCCCCGTCGGCGCCGACCTCATCGTCACCCGCGCCAAGGGCAACCTCATCCAAGGCCTCGCAGGCAGGCCCGCCATCGAAGCCCTCAACAGCGCACGCCAAGTCGCCGGCGCACACACACCCCTCCTCCTCGCCAGACTCATCGACGAGAACAGCCCAACCCGCGGCAGAGGCGACTATCTCATCCGCACCATCGTCGGCATAGACGAGCATTCCGGCTCCATCGCCGCCGATGAACTCATCCGCACGGGCCAGACCGTCCGCTTCCACCGCCACGACCCCGAGACCGCCCAATCCGACCTCGCAATGCTCCTCGATGGGCACACGCTCGACGGCACCCCCGCCGCCGCCATCGTCTTCTCCGGCGCAGACCGCAGAGTCCCCGACGGCGTCGTCCTCGCCCGAGCTTTCGCCCAACCCAAGCCCGGCGCAACCCGCTCCCGCGCCGGCAAGGAACTCGCCGGATCAACCTCCACCCTCCCCATCCTCGGCCCCACCGGCGCAGGCGAAATCGGCCCCATCCAAGGCCTCAGCTACCTCCACCGCCAATCCGCCGTCGTCGGCCTCTTCCGCGCGCCCGAGAAGAAACTCACCGCGGAGGGCCGCTGAGAACGCGGAGGAACAAAGCAGGATTCACCACAGAGGCGAAATCGGCCCCATCCAAGGCCTCAGCTACCTCCACCGCCAATCCGCCGTC
>CBDVAM010000085.1:0-14334 GCA_965371965.1 uncultured Phycisphaerales bacterium | reverse complement strand
ATCGCGTCCAGCCACGCCGGGCGAAACTCGTCCCACTACTCCTCGAACCACTCCGCCTGCTGCTCGTCATAGGCCTCGCTCATCTTGAAGAGCTGCTCGAAGTACCGCTCGGTGTTCTGATAGCTGATGCCCACCCAGTTCGCATCGCCCAGCGCCGCGATCGCATCCCTGAACTCCTCAGTCGCCGCGAGTCCGCCGCCGCGTGGCGACCCGGCCAGACGCAGCGTGTCCTCCACACGCGCCGTCGCCCCGATCACGACATACCCGTTCCCCAGGCCGACCGACATGGGCATCGTCTCGCTCTCAAAGACCTGCGCGCCGCCAAACTCCCGCGGCGCAAGCCCGACCGTCCCGCCAAAGCCTGTCAACACGTTGCGCAACGCCGTCACATCGCTCAACGGGATCGCGATAACCGTCCCCGCCATCGGGTTCTCACCAAGCTCGTCCGGGCTCGCGGGCATCGACCACGTCAACACCCGATCACCCAACGACTCGACAATCGGCTTGGCGAGAAACAGAAACGGCTGCGACTGCGCCCGCGCCAGCTCGCCCTGCTCGCCCGCCAGCCCCTTCAGCACCTCCTCAGCAAGCTCGATCGCCCGCGAGAAATCCGCCCGGATAACCGCCGCCCCAGATGCCTCCGCCGGAATGAAATCGGGCAACTCGATCGCCTCTCCGCCCAGATCAACAAGCCGCATCCACCCGGTCTTCTCACTCACCACCATCCGCATCCGCATGTCCGCGACCTCGGGCGCATCCAGCGTCACCGTCGCCCCCAACCCCTCCATCTCTCGCAGGCCCATCAGCGTGAACGAGATGTCCTGCATCACCCCGAAGGGATCGAACGCGTTGCCCATCATCGCCGCATTCGCCAGGCTCAGCCCGAAGAACGCCGAGAGGTTGAGCGCCGCCCGAATCTGCGCCCCATCGCCCAGTCCGTCCAGCGAATCGGCAAAGAACGGCGCATCCGCCGCCGCGTTGTCCAGCCCATCCTCCACCGCGTCCAGCAGATCCAGCATCGACTCGCCGTGATTGGTCAAGATGAACGTGTCGCCGATCCAGGTGTATGAGAACTCCGCCGACGCGTAGAAGAGATTCGAGATCGCCGCATCCACGCCCTCGAGATCATCAAACGGCGACTCGGGGCTGTTGCTGTCCATCCACTCCCACAGCGCCTCGTAGTCCTCCTGGCTCTCGACCGCCTCCATCCTTCTTGAGTACTCCTCGAAGAACGCGTTCATGGCCTCGTCGGTCTCGATCCGAACGATCGACCGCAGCGTCACCACCCGCGCATCGCCGACCCGCTCGTCCTCCTCGATCTCGATGAACCCCTTGTCCAGGCCCAGATCGACCAGCGCCTCGATCCCGTCGCGAACCACGCCGGCTCCATCGCCAAGATCCGCGAACACAACCATGCGATAGCTGATCTCGTCGTCCGCGAACTCCTCGCTCTCGATGACCTCATCCAGCTCCGCCGGCAGCGACACCGCCAATCCCACCCGCCCGCTGGGCCAGACAAGATCCTCGCGATCAACCCCCAGGCGTTCGAGCACCTCGTCGAGCCCGACATCCTCGTCGGACCCATCTCCGCCGAAATACGCCTCAAGGAACTCCACGACCTGCGGATGCTCGATCAGGTCCTTGAGACCCGCCCGATCCGCCGCCGCCGCAAGCTCCGAAAAATCATCCACCTCGACGATCAACATCGCCCGCTCGTCCACCAGCTCCGAGATCGGCGGCAGCCCGCCCGACGCCGCAAACGTCGCAAACGAAGAACTTCCCGCTGCCGCCAACAAAGCGATCGTGTGTCTCATCTCGTGTCTTTCCCTGTGTGTGTAGAGCGTTGAATCGATCGATCTCTCGCCCGCCTAAGACGCCCGCGCGATCAGTCGTCGTCCACCTTTGTCTCATCATCAAGCTGTGCCGGCGCGCCCGCCCGCTTCCGCCCGGGCCCATCCTTGTACACATACCCCGAGTTCGGATTCTCCGCGTCAAAGCTGAACGCCTCGCGGTGATCGATGAAGTCCCGCACATACCGCGCGGGGATCGCAAAGTTCAGACCCTCGCCCATCGGGATACCCATGTTCGTCACCCCGATCACCTCGCCCCGATCATTGAACAGCGGCCCGCCCGAGTTCCCCGGGTTGATCTGCGTGTCGGTCTGGATATACGCGAGCCCCCCAAAGCTCCGCGACGCCGTCGACACCACGCCCCGGCTGAGCGTCCGTTCCAGGCCCAGCGGGTTTCCGATCGCGAACACGTCCTGCCCCGCCGCCAGCTCACCATCGCCCTGTATGTTCACCGTTGTGAACGCCTTGGCGTCGGGATGCTCCATCTTGATCATCGCCAGATCGATGTGGTTGTTCACCGCGATGATCCGCACGTCCTCGATCAGGATCCGCTTGAACTCGTGCTCGCTCCGTTCCCACACCGTGCACCGGATCTTCCGCTCGCCCTGCACCACATGCGCATTGGTAATCGCGTACCCGTCCGGATGCACGATGAACCCCGACCCCAGCCCGCTCGGCGTCGAGACCTTCACCACCGCATCACCAAACATCTTGGCCAGGTCCTTGGGCGAACGCTCGGCAAGGCCGCTCCGCACCGTGTACAGGCGATCCTCATCCCCGCCCTCCGCCGACGCCTCCTCGCCCGCGTCCCGCAGGCGCTCGACGATCTCCGCCCGGTCGAGTTCCAGCAGGGTCGAGCCCAGATCCACCCAGATCGAGCTGTCCGTCTCCTTGACCACCCTCGCCCGGATCGTGGACCCGTCCTTGAGCGTGATTGTGTCCTGCCCGAGGCTCTGCCCGCCCAAGCCCAGGCCGACCAGCACCAACGCAATCCTATGAAAACGCATGAGTCTGCTCCCAAAAAGCCCCTGTCGCGACGCCGCGAACAACCCGATGGGCGAATCCAGTACCATACCCTCATAGTGTCGGGCCTGGATCGCCTCGCCCTGAGCATAACCTTGGACCCACTGGCCCACACGACAAAGTTACACAGGAGCAAACGGATGCGACGCTCTTCTTTCAGCGCCCTCGCGGCCCCCCTCGCACTCGCCCCCTTGTTCGCGCTCTCGACGGCTAGTGCCCAGCCGCCCTTGGCCGAGTACTTCGGCTTCGACCCCCAGCGCATCATCATCATCGACGACGGCGCCGGCCCCTTGGCCATCGCCGACTTCAACGCCGACAACCGCCCCGACATCGCCGTCGCCAACAACCGCAAGAGCCGCATCGAGATCCACAGCCTCCGCGCGACTCCCAGATCCACCGCCGAGATCGAACGCGACTACGAGGTCAACAAGCTCCCGCCCAACCAGTGGTACGACCGGACCGAGATCATCGTCCGCGACCGTATCGCCGCTCTCGCCGTCACCGACTTCGACGCCGACGGCTACCAGGACCTCGTCGCCATCTCCGCCTCGCCCCTGGGCCTGGTCATCTTCCACCAGCACGCCCCCGGCGAGTTCACCGAGGCCTCCCGCAGGGACCTCGTCGGCCTCTCCACCAACAGCGACGCCCTCATCGTCGCCGACCTCGATGGCGACGGTCGCGACGAACTCGTCGCCATCGTCAGCGCCGACCTCAAGCTCTGGGACATCGACGACACCGGGCGTCTCTCCGAGCCCATCCTCCTGGGCTCGGGCGAGGGTCTCCGCCAACTGCTCACAGGCGACTTCGACGCCGATGGTCAGCTCGACCTGCTCGCCGTCGCTCCCGGGTCTGAGACCCCCCTGCAACTCTGGCTGCACAACGGCGGCTCCATCGGCTCGCTGCCCACCCTCGCCGTACGCTTCGACGTCCCCAATATCCTGGACGCCGACGTCATCTCGACCGGGCCCGGATCTCCAGACCAGATCGCCGTCATCGAGAACGGCACCCGCCGCCACATCGTCTATGAACTCACCGAAACCCAGGCCGGCGAATCCCGCGTCGCAAGGCTCATCACCCTCCCCGCCAACAGCTCCAACACCCGCCCCATCGCGATCGCCGACCTCGACGCCGACGGCTACCAGGACATCATCTCGCTCAGCATCGACGCCAACGAGACCACCATCCTCTGGCAACTTCCGGACGCCGGCCTCTCGATGTACACGAGTCATCCGACCTTCAAGTCACCCTCTGCCGTCGCCGTCGGACGCTGGGCGGGGCGCGACGACCCCGCCGTCTTCGTCCTCTCCGAGGCCGAGAGCACCGTCGGCGTCTCCTGGCTCGACGAATCCACCGGATCGCTCAGCTTCCCCGATCCCATCGCCCTCACCACCGCCGGCGGGACCCCCGTCGCCATGCAAACCGTCAACATCGATGGCGACTCCGTCCTCATGGTCATCGTCAAGAAGCGCCGCGACTACGTTCTTGAAGCACACCGCTGGACTCCAGAGGGCGACAACCCCGCCACCATCGAACTCGACGGCGTGACCAAAGCCCCCCAGAGCATCCTCGCCTTCGACGCCGACCGCGACGCCACGACCGACCTCCTCCTGCTCACCCCGAATGAGCCCATGCTCATGGTCCTGGGCGAATCAGAGGACTCCCTCTGGAGCCCCAGCGAGGTCCTCGACAAGGACGCCATGGGACAGTTCGGCCTCGTCCAGGCCGCCGGCCCCGCCAACACCGCAATTCGAGACCTCGACGCCGACAACCTGCCCGAACTGCTCATCGCCGACGCCAACTTCGTCCGCGCCTGCGTCTACAGCGAGGATCTGGGCTGGCGCGTCACCGAGCAGTTCAACCTGGACCCCGAGGCCACCATCGCCTCGATCACCCTCGACGGCGACCGTCTCCTCGTCGCCGACACCGCCCAGGACCGCATCGTCATCCTCGAACGCGAAGACAATGCCTGGCGCCAGACCACCCAGATCAAGGTCCAGGGCGTCGCCGTCGGCCCCATGCACGCCGCCCGCTTCACCGGCGACCAGACCCCCTCCGCACTCATCATCGACGGTGCCGACCTCGCCCTCGTCACCCTCGCCGGCCCTGCCCGCACCCTCTCACCCACCAGCGTCTACCGCCCCGACGCCGAGAACCGCTACGAGCACGAAATCACCGCCGCCGACATCAACTCCGATGGTTACACAGACCTCATTACCCTCGATGCCCGCGAGCAGATCTGCTCTATCCTCTCCATCGCCGCGAGCGCCAGGATCGTCCCCGCGACCGAGTTCAAGGTCTTCGAGACCCGCCTGTTCAGCCGCGGCGAGTCCCTCGAGTTCGAGCCCTCCCTCGCCATCGCCACAGACCTCACCGGCGACGCCAAACACGACCTCCTCCTTCTGGTCCACGACCGCATCATCATCTATCCCCAGGCATCCGGGCGCTAGGCCCGTGGTGACACAGTGGCACGGGCGTCCCGCCCGTGCGAGTTGTCGGTGCCAAGTGTGCCGCGCCGGCCCATACCACACCCCCTCTCCCAACCAAACCCCTTCCCAACCCTGCAATCCATCTACGAGGATTCCGACCAACCCCTTGTCAACTATTCAAGAGCCACCCCGCCCCGCCCTAGAATCCACCATCGAAACCCCCCGCCGGTTTCACCACACGTCCGATGCAAGGAGGCGCGATATCCACAAACTCTGCGAGGCAAAGAAGCACTCCAACGCTCTCCTCGGCGATTCCCTGGGCGTCGCTATCTCGGGCCTTGAGTACTACCTCCCCAAAGAGGTCATCACCAACGCCGACCTCGCAACCCTCGTCAATACCTCTGACGATTGGATCGTCGCCCGCACCGGCATCCACCAGCGCCACCGCGCCGCCACCACCGAGGCCACGAGCGACCTCGCCGTCCACGCCTCACGTGGCGCACTCGACCGCGCCGGCATCCTTCCGACCGATCTGGACATGATCCTCATCGCCACCGCCACCCCGGATTCCCCGGTCCCGGCGGTCTCCTGCATCATCCAGGAAGAACTCGGCGCACACAACGCCGCCGCCATGGATATCGGCGCAGGCTGCTCGGGCTTCCTTTTCGCCCTCCACACCGCCGCCTGCTTCGTCCGCTCAGGTGCCGCCCAACGCGTCCTCGTCGTCGGCGCTGAAACTCTCACCCGCGTCACCGACTATTCCGACCGGCGCTCCTGCATCCTCTTTGGTGACGGCGCCGGCGCGGCTATCGTCACCTCCTGCGACGCCAAAGAACCCGCACGCAAGGCAAACCTCCAGACACCGCCCGGCGACCGCCTCCAACTCCTCTACTCATGGCTCGGCACCGACGGCAGCCACGCACAGCTCATCGAAATCCCCGCCGGCGGCAGCCGCCAACCCGCAAACGACCAGACCATCAACGACCGCCTCCACTACCTCCGCCTCGACGGCCAGGCCGTCTTCCGCCAGGCCGTCCGGCGCATGTCTGAGGCCGCCAACGACGCCCTCCAGGCCCTCGACCTCACCCCAGACGACATCGACTGGCTCGTTCCTCATCAGGCCAACGCCCGCATCGTCTCCGCCGTCGCGGACTACACCCGGATCCCCGCAGACCGCGCCATGCTCGACATGGCCGAGACCGGCAACACCTCCGCGGCGTCCATCCCCATCACCCTCGGGCGCGCCCGCGAGAACAACCGCCTCAAAGAGGGCCAGCGCATCATGATGCTCGCCTTCGGCGCAGGCCTCACCTGGGCCTGCCAGGTCTGGCGCGTCCGCGGGGCGTGACCCAAACTCGCCACCCGCGAATCAGCAAGGGCGCCTCCCACCCCTACCTCCTCTCCCCACACTCCACCCGCGCACTCGCCAACATCCAAAACAAAACCCCGCGCCAAAGCGCGGGGCTCAAACCAAGAGAAGTGGGCGATACAGGACTCGAACAGGGGTGGCGGAAACCCCGTGAATCATAGTGGTTCCGGCGATTCACCGGATGGCAGCGCTGCAGAATCCGGTGCAGTTGATGCCGAAACGCCCCCTCTGGACCCCGATATGGTCCGTGTGGTCAAGGCGTGGGCGGGTCTGCCTGAGGCGGTCAAGTCGGGCATCTTGGCGATGGTCGTGGCGGCGGGGCGGAAGCAATGAC
Organism: uncultured Phycisphaerales bacterium; assembly: GCA_965371965.1. Taxonomy (GTDB): domain Bacteria; phylum Planctomycetota; class Phycisphaerae; order Phycisphaerales; family UBA1924; genus S146-42. The sequence goes on along the minus strand of CBDVAM010000085.1, from coordinate 7,332 downwards.
GCGCTGCACGCGGGCCCAGAGCGGATCTGAGGGGCACGGGGCCGAAGCCCCCGCAGAAGTCGGGGCGCACGCCCGCACGCTCGCCCCCCAACCCCCCAGAGGACAAGCCACCGGGGAGGGGCGCAAACAGTGGCAACGACTGGGATCTGGGTTCTTGCGAGGAGGGACGATACACTCACGGAGAAAGCGGAAGACGAGCAGCCGATCGGCCAATCCGGACGGCTCCTGGATACCGGTTCTCGCAGGGCCTGGATGGCGCTGGCGGGGGCACGAAGAGGCAGACGCATGCAGTTTGAAAGAGCGTATATCCCTTATGGCGCATATTGGTCAACCCCTTTCTGCCGATGGCAGGGCAGCTTCAGTCACCTGCATGCGCTGAGATTCTGTGCGGAAATCGCCGCGACCGCGTTGCGTGACCGGGAGATCGACGTCGACGAACTCGACGGTCTCTTCCTCGGAACAACGATCCCGCAGCAATCCAGCTTTTACGGAGCGCCCTGGATTGCGGGGCTCATCGGCGCGCCCACTCTGGCGGGACCGACGTTCAGCCAGGCGTGCGCGACGTCAGGCCGGGTGATTGCCAGCGCCGCGACGGAGATCGAATGCGGCGCGCAGTCGGCGATTCTCGCCGTGCTCTGCGATCGCACGAGCAACTCGCCGCACATCTACTATCCGAACCCGCAGGGAGCCGGCGGTATCGGAGCCGCGGAGGACTGGGTGTGGGACAACTTCAGCGGAGATCCGTTCGCAGGGCAGTCCATGGTCCAGACGGCGGAGAACGTCGCCGCTCGACTTGGAATCGACCGCGCCGAGCAGGATGAAATCGCGCTGATGCGATACGAACAGTATCTCGAGGCGCTGGCGGACGACGGGGCATTTCACGGCAGGTACATGGTTCGGCCGATCGACATCAAGGACGCCAGCGGGCGCAAGACGATCGGCACGGTGGAGGGCGATGAGGGCGTCTTCCCGACGGAGCCCGAAGGCCTGGCGAAGCTCTCCCCTGTGATCGAAGGCGGCACCGTGACCTTCGGCAGCCAGACGCATCCGGCGGATGGCAACGCCGGCGTGATCGTGGCGTCGCCGGAGCGAGCCGAGCGGCTGAGCCGCGACCCGGGTATCTCCATTCGGATCGTGACGTTCGCCCAGGCACGGGCTGAGAAGGGTTTCATGGCCATGGCCACCTCGATCGCGGTCCGGGAGGCCCTGCATCGGGCCGAGCTGCGCGTCGAAGACATGAAGGCGATCAAGACGCACAATCCGTTCGCGATCAACGACATCTGCTTCGCCCGGGAGATGGGTGTGGAGCCTTCGGCGATGAATCGTTTCGGCAGCAGTCTGGTCTGGGGGCATCCGCAGGCCCCGACGGGCGCGCGTCTGCTCATCGAACTCATCGAGGAACTGGTCATCGCCGGTGGCGGTCACGGCCTCTTTGCGGGCTGCTCGGCAGGTGATTCGGCGCTCGCTATGATCATCAAGGTCGGTTGACAGATCGAGCGTTGAAGAGAGGCTCATGGATCCACCGTTGGCACAACGCTTCAAAGCCCTCTGCGAAATCACGCGCGCCCAGCATTTTGCCTGGCGCGAGGCTGCACTGTCCCTCGCCCCTGATCTCGATCCGCTCGAGCTCGTGCGCACAATGTGGCGGATCACGGGGCGGCAGACCGCCGAGGCCTATCTGAAACGACTCGATCCGAAGGAGCCGCTGGCCCCCCAGGTGGCCGCGTGCATCGCCTGGTCGTCGGCGTGCATGGGTGAAGAGGTCACGGTCGAATCGGGCGAGGGAGACGAGGCCTTCGTGAATCATCACGCCTGCCCGTGGTGTGATTGGCATGAAAAGCGGGGGCTTCTGAGCGAGGATCAGCCAGGATGCGATGAATGGTTCGAGAGCGTTGTGGATACGATCAACGAAGCGCTGGGCGCAAATCTCAGGGTTGAGACGCTCAGTTCGCTTCCAGCTTGCGATGAGCGGTGTCGTCGGCGCCTTTGGGTGGATTGAGATGTTCAAGGAGGACCGCGGAGGGGCCCGTCTTCACATGAGCAGAACGCCGGATCAGATCATCATGCAGAAGGAGCCCGGCCACCGCGCCTGCCTGCTGGGCAATCTCGCCATCGTCCGCGGGGCTTTGGAAGCCGGCGTGCAGTTCGTTTCCTGTTATCCCGGAACGCCGTCCTCGGAGATCGGCGATACGTTCGGCCGCATTGCCGGGGCGGCTGGGATCACTTTCGAATACTCGGTGAACGAGAAGATCTCCGTGGAGACTGCGTTTGCCGCAAGTCTGACCGGGGCGCGATCGTTGTGCAGCATGAAGCACCTCGGGCTGAACTCCGCGGGGGATCCGGTCTCGTCGTTGCCATACGTCGGTGTTGAGGGCGGCATGGTGATTGTTTCGGCGGGCGATCCATCGCTGCACACGAGTCCCAACGAGCAAGATCACCGTCATTGCAGTCGCTTCTTGTATTACCCGACGTTCGACCCCGCCACACCGGATGACGCCTTTCGCATGACCCGATATGCGTTCGAGTTGTCGGAGCGGACGCGACTGCCCGTTCTGATGCGTCCGACGACACGCATTTGCCACTCGGGCGGCGTGGTCGAGTTCGGCGCGCTGCCAATCGCGCGCAACGAGATTCGATTCACAAAGAACGCGTCGCGATACGTCCCCATCCCCGCCAATGCCAGGCGCATGCGCATCGAACTGAGTGCGCGGGTGAAGCACGCGACCGCATTGCTTGATGAGTCGCCGTTCTTTCCACTGATCCGTGGAGGGCGTCGCGGTGTAATAGCCGGCGGCGTGGCCCACACCTATGTGCTGCAGGTCATCGAGGATCTAGGCCTGCACGGCGTCGTGACCGTGCAGCAGATCGGCGCCTACCCGGTCCCCGACCGTGTGCTCAACGATTTCCTGGAATGCGTGGATTCGGTCCTGGTCGTCGAGGAACTCACGCCGTTCATCGAGGAGATTGTCAGCCTGCGCGCGTTTCAGACAGGGCGCACGATCCCGGTGCTGGGCAAGCACAGCGGGCATTTCCCCGAGGAGTTCGAGTACTCGCCGCAAATGGTGGAAGACGCCCTTCGAGAGTATCTCGGGTTGGATCGGCGCGAGACGGTGACTATCGAGGTCGAGCATCTGCCGGACCGGCCGCCCGTGCTGTGTCCGGGCTGCCCTCACCGCAACAGTTTCTATCTTGCACGCAAGGCATTCGGCAAGCGAACGGTATACTGCGGCGACATCGGCTGTTACACGCTCGGCTACGGCGAGCCGCTGGATGTGTGCGACGTCTTGCTCTGCATGGGTTCATCAATCAGTCAAGCGAGCGGCATTTCGCGCATGATCGGCAAGCGCACGGTAGCTTTCATCGGCGATTCGACATACTTCCACAGCGGAATGCCGGCGATGGCGAATGCCGTGCAGGCCAATGATGAAATCACGGTTGTAATCCTCGACAACTATGTCACGGCCATGACCGGATTCCAACCGAGCCTGACCACGGGGGCTTCCGGCGATACCTCCGGCGAGTCGCAGAGCGCTAAGCCGTCCATGTCGCGCATCTCGATCGAAGACTCGATACGCGGCCTGGGCGTGAAGAACGTGCGCACCGTCGATCCGCTGGACACGGAGACAGCGCTGGCGGCACTACGACAGGCGAAAGATGGCAAGGGTGTCAACGTGGTCATCTGCGCTTCGCCATGTGTCGTGGACCCCCGACAGCGGGCCACGGTCGCGGCTTCCACACCGCTCGAAATCGATGCAGCCGTGTGCGATTCGTGTTCGGCATGCGTGCGTCTGCTCGGTTGTCCGGCCATTCTTGTGATTGAAAACGAATATCGCATCGATCGGAATCTGTGTACCGGCTGCGACCTGTGCGCCGAGGTATGCGGGCGCGATGCCATCCACCCGATTGTGGAGGAGTTGAATGAAGACGTTCCGACCGCCAGAGAGCGCCTGCGGACCTGAGCGGTCCGGTTGGCGCGTTGGCATCATGGGCACGGGAGGACAAGGTGTTTCCACCGCGGTTCGACTGCTCTGCAATGCATTCGTCGATCGAGGCCATGACGTCGTGAGCAGTGAGTTTCACGGAATGTCCCAGCGAAGCGGGGCGGTTCAATCGTGCATCATGATCGATGCCGGACCGAGCCCCATGCTTGCCCCCGGCTCGGCGGACGTGATTCTAGGGTTTGAGCCCATCGAAACCGCGAGGGATCTGACCCTCATGTCCTCGCGCACGAACGTGCTCATGAATACGGCCTTCGTTTATCCTTATGTCCTCGCGCAGGAGGCAGCCCGCAACAAGGGTGAAGTTGAGTTTCCAAAGATTGACGAGCTGATCGGCTTGATCCGGGCCGCCACGTCACACGTGTTTCCGATCGACGCCACTCGGGTTGCTGTCGAGGCCGGATCTCCCAAGGTGATGAATGTCGTCATGCTCGGATGTCTGCTGGGCTCGGGTCTGCTCCCGTGCCCTGCGGAAGAGTTCTGGTTGGCCATTGCTGACAGCGCGCCTTCCGCATGGGCGAGGGTCAATGAACGAGCATTTGAGCTTGGCACGGCAATTGGTGAGGGGATACGGGCTGGGGAAACGGAGGTTCAAGCATGAAGATCGGCGTGGATGTTGGCGGGACTTTCACGGACTTCCTGGTCGCGAGGCCGGGAAGCGAGCCGATCGTTCACAAGGTTCTGTCCACACCCGCGGATCCCTCGATCGGGCTCATCAATGGTCTCGATGACATCGCCCGGAGCCAAGGCGTCACCCTTGTCGAGTTCGCGAAATCGATCGAGACCATCGTTCACGGTACGACGGTGACTACCAACGCCGTATTGACGCTCGCCGGCGCCACAACGGGATTGCTTACGACGAGTGGCGTGCGCGACGCGCTGGAAATGCGCCGCGGCGTACGCGAAAAGCCGTATGACAATCGCTTCACGAACGTACCGCCTCTCGTACCACGACACCTTCGCATGCCGATCCGCGGACGACTCGACTATCAGGGTGATGAAGTCGTTTCCCTGAGCCTTGAGGATGTGAATGCGGCGATCGACATGTTCGTCGCCGAGCAGGTCGAGGCCGTGGCCATCACCTTCATGAACTCGTTCGCCAATCCGGCGCACGAGAGGCAAGCGGCCTCGCTCGTTCGGGAGCGACTCCCGCATGCATACCTGACTGTATCTTCCGACGTCCTTCCCTCGATCCGCTTCTTCGATCGCGTCAGCTCGACAGTACTGAACTCGTACGTGGGACCGAAACTTAGCGCCTACCTCGATCAACTCGTGGCTCGTCTTCGCGAGATTGAGTTCGATGGTGTGCTGCTCGTCATGCAGTCCAACGGCGGCGTGGTGTTGCCTGAGATTGCGCAGCGCAACGCAGCGATGACACTCCTGTCAGGCCCCGCCGCGGGTCCGCTCGCGGGCCTGCATTCGGTGCAATCCATGGGGCATGATTGCTGTATCACCATTGACATGGGCGGCACGAGTTTCGACGCGGCGATGGTGCAGGACGGATCCCCCGTCGTCGTGACCGAGGGCGAGATCAACCGGTATCGCATCGCCCTCCCCATGCTCGACATCGTCACCATCGGCGCCGGTGGTGGGAGCATCGGTTGGATCGACGAAGGCGGCCTGTTGCGGATGGGGCCGGACAGCGCCGGCGCCGATCCGGGACCGGCGTGTTACGGTGGGGGTGGAACACTCCCGACATGCACTGACGCCGATCTCGTGCTTGGGTACCTCGACGCAGACTTCTTTGCCGGTGGTCGCATCAAGCTCGATCGCGCGGCTGCGGTGAACGCCATCGAAGAACACATCGCCCATCCGCTGGGACTGTCGGTCGAAGAGGCGGCGGTCGGGATGTACGAGGTCATCAACGCCAGTATGGCGCACGGCGTGCGGGAGGTTTCCATCAAGCGCGGATTCGATCCACGCGAGTTCCCTCTCGTCGCCGCAGGGGGCGCCGGGCCCGTGCACGCAGCCATGATCTGTGTGGAACTTGAAATCCCGATGTTCGTGGTGCCTCGTGAGGCCGCGATCCTGTGTGCCACGGGGATGTTGTTGAGCGATATACAGCATGATTTCGTCACGTCTTTCATCTGCATACTCAACGATGCGGATTGGCCCCGACTTGGTGCGCTGGTCAACCGGATGATCACGGAGGCCTCGGAGCTCCTTGATGCCGAGAGCATCGTGCCGGAGAAGCGTCGATTCCTGACTAAGTTGGACTGCCGGTACAGTGGGCAATACCACGAAGTGTCGTTCCCCGTTGATCTTGAGGCCATCCTTGCAGGCGATGTGGACCGGATCGTCCCCGCCTTTCACACGGCCCATCGCCGGTTGTACGGATATGCGCTGGAAGATGAGGACGTCCAGATCGAACTGATCAACGTTCGTTTGCGGGCGACCGGGCTGACAGACAGTTTCGAGCGGGCTGGCGAGCCTCCGGCCGAAGGAGACGCCTCCGGCGCGTTGAAGGGTGAGCGAGCTATCTTCGTACCGAAGGAGCGCGTTGCACGAACCGTGCCGATCTACGACGGGCATCGATTGCGACACGGGAATCGCATCGCTGGCCCGGCGGTGATCGAGCAGGTCAACACGTCACTGCTGCTGCCCGCCTCGGACGATTGTTTCTGTGACCAGTACGGGAGTTTGATCGTGTATCAGAAGGGGCGCGAGGAATGCGTCTTCACCGCGATGGAGGAGACCACGGCATGAACCGAGGCGACCGCACGGTGGATCCCATTTTACTTTCCGTGTTCGCACGGGCGTTCAAGGCCGTGACGGACGAGATGAGCATGGCGCTTGAGAAGACCACTCGTTCGCCGATTCTTTGTGAGGCAAAGGACTTCGTGACCGGGTTGTACGATGCGCGGGGGAATATGCTGGAGCAGACCGAGAATCTGCCGATTCTGTCGTTCTCGCTCGGCCCGGTGTGCAAGCACATCATCGAGTACTACGACGGGGATATCCACGACGGCGACGTCATCTTTCACAACGACGTGTTCAGCATGGGCAATCAGAACAACGACGTAGCAGCGTTCAAGCCGATCTTCTTAGAAGGCGAACTCGTCGCCTGGTCTGCCTGCAAGGGGCACCAGGCGGACATCGGCGGCGCTGTGGCCGGCGGATACAACCCGAACGCCACGGAAGTCTGGCAGGAAGCCCTGCGGATCCCTCCGGTGAAGGTTTACGAAAAGGGTCGGCTGCGCAAGGACGTCTGGGACCTCATCTTCGCCAACATCCGCTTCGACATCGTCAGGCAGGACATGCGAGCGCAGATCGGATCATGCGTGGTGGGCGAGCGGCGCATGATCAACATTCTACGGAAGTATGGGATCGATTG
>CBDVAM010000084.1:0-14686 GCA_965371965.1 uncultured Phycisphaerales bacterium | reverse complement strand
TTCAAAAGTGATGTCCACGTCTTGGATGGAGCGCCAGTTGTGAATATGTGCTGTCTTGATTCTCATGTCGGCTCCTCCGAGTCAACGACAAACACGAACAGATCGTACGCGGCCTGCTTGCAGCGGCTTGCGTCCGTAGGCTGACTCAAACTCCGTGAGAGTCGTGTGCAAGTGGGTGATCATCGTATGGGTACCCATCTTCATGATGCCCTTCTCGCCCACCTGGTGCGACGTTGCAACTCGGTGACCCGTTCCTCCAAGCTCCTCTTGAGCCTTGTCGAACTCTGTGGCGCTGACGATCATGCTTGAGTCCTGCACTCCGTTACTTGAAAATATCGAGAGTCTCTATATCTCCGCGCTCTCCGCGGTGACGCTACTACTCACGCTTCCTCCAAGATAGCCACCCGCGGCACCACCCGCTCCGCCTCACTCTCCAACTCAAAGAACCCCGCACTCTCCACCCCAAACATCCCCGCGATCACACTCGTCGGGAACATCTGGCAAAGCTGGTTCAGATCCCGCACGTTCGCGTTGAAGAACCGGCGCGACGCCGCGATCCGATCCTCGGTCAGCGCCAGCTCTTCCTGCAGCTCCAGGAAGTGCCGATCCGCCTTGAGATCCGGGTACGCCTCGGCGAGCGCGAACAGGCCCTTCATGCCCACCATCAGCGCCGACTCGTCGCTCGCCTGGCTGTCGTACGCCCCATGATTCGCCGCCGCGGCGTTGCGGAGCTTGATGACCCGCTCCAGCGTCTCGCGTTCGTGCCTGGCATACCCCTGGACCGTCGCGACGAGATTCGGGATCAACTCGTACCGGCGCTTCAACTCCACATCGATATCCGCCCAGCTCTCGCGCACATGCACTCGCAGCGACACCATCCGGTTGTACGTCGCCACCACCCACACCAGGACCAGAAGCACGAACCCGCCGGCGATGATCAACCCAACCGCACCCGGGCTCACGACGCCCACTCCGATTGGCGCGAGACGAGATCGGCCCTCACATGCTCCGGCCAGCGATCGAAGAAGGCGATGAGCCATGGCAGGCGCTGGCGAAACTCGGGCACCTGCCACTTGCTCCGCCCATTGGACATGCAGCATTTCCCTCGCTCGATATCCACCGCCGGGGCATCGCTGGCGAGCAGGAACTCCATCATCTCGGGCGTGATCACGGCGTAGGCGAACTTCCGATCCGGACTCTTGACGTGGAACTTCCGGCTGAACTCAGCGGACTCAAAGTCGATATCGTCGAACCCCACGATCGCCGCGAGCTTATCGAAGAGCCCCTCTCGCCGGACCAGCAAGTCCGGGACGCCTGCATAGGGCACGTCGAGGATCAGATAGCTGAACCGATGCGTAGACGTTCTGGTTTGACCCTTTGAGTTGGTGTGGGTCGTCTTGTATTTGAAGTCGCCCATCAGCCCGTCGCAGTGTGCGCCGTCGATCTCCACGCTCCCCATCAGCGTGTTGTACGCCTTGGGCGAGTGTCCTCGCCGGAAAATGTCAAGGTGCGCGTACATCTCGTCGCGGCTGCGAACGGCAGTTGGACTGAATCGCCAGCCGATCTCCGCGGCGAGTGCCGAGAGCTCGTCGCGACGATTCTGCGCCCGCAGATGCGCGTAGTACGCGATCAGACCGACCACCGCCACAACCGCCACGCCCATGATGATCATCAGAACTGGCACAGGCCGCAGTGTACCACCGACTCAGATCGCCCGGCAGCCCCCGCGCTCCCGCTCATACCGCGCTACCCCCGGATCGATCCGCTGCGACCACAGATCAATCCCGCCGACGATCGACCTCGCCAACGGAAACCCCAGTTGCTGCAGCGCAAGCGCCACGCGAAGCGACCGCACGCCGTGGTGGCACATCACCAGCACCGACGTGTCTTCGTCACCCTCGATCTCATCAAACCGCTGCTCGATCTCGCTCAGCGGCAGGTGCATCGCACCATCCAGGCGGACAAGATCCCACTCGTCTTCGGTTCGACAGTCCACGAGAATCGCTTCCCCGGCGTCGAGCGATGCCTTCGCCTGCGCGCACGAAACCTCGTACTCAACGCGGATCCGATAGCCCTCGGGCAGGCTCGGATCGTGGCTCATGGCCCAGAGACACCCGGGGGGTCGGTCGTGTCGTCCTCTTGACCCGCCTCGCCAGGCGGATCATCTCCCACGGGCGGATCCGCTTCGCCTGGATCACTTTCGCCTGGATCAGTCTCTGCTGGATCACTCTCGGATGGACCGGGGGCCGGATCATCGGCGGGCGGATCAGGCTCGGGCGACTCGCCCTCAGGCTGTGCGCTCTCCGCCTGCTCGGGCTCGTTGATCCGCTGGATCCGTCCGGGCACCGCGTCTGCATCGAACTCCAGCACCCGGGGCTCGTCGCCATCCGGTGCCATGGCGAGAGGGATCCAGGGGCGCATCGTGCGGCGCTCGTACGCGAGTTCCGGGCTCTGGTTGTATTCCCAGTACGGATCGACAAAGAGCATGCGCGGGATGATGGCCAGGGCGTCGAAGATGGTGATAGCCACGCTCGCGACGCCCTCGCCAAACCCCACCTCGAGCCCCGCGTCGCCCTTATCCAGCGCTGACATCAGGTTCGGTGCCAGCCCCTGCGCACGATCGGAGTACGCCGGGATCCACTGATCCGTGTAGCTCGGGAGATGTCGGACGCCACCACCCGGCACACGCACGCGCGTCGATTCCCACGACGAACGATCCAGCGACGCAGCGACCGGGCGGATGGAGTTCTCGCTCGCAAGTAGACGCTCCAACGGCTCGATGCGCTCGGCCCGCCCGGGATTCACACCCTCGAGCACCAGCCCGCGGTCGAGCGACAGGCGGGCGTTCTCGCTGTTCGTGCATGCACTTATCACGCAGCACAGCGGCACGAAAGAAAGGCATCGGCGTCTCATTCGAGGTTCTCCGGATGGTCGTTTGCGAGTTCTTCGGCCTCTCGCAGGGCGGCCTCAACCGCCTTGGCGCAGGTGCCCGGCTCGTATCCCCGTCGGGCCAGGTACGAGCCCAGTCGTCGGGTGATTGTTCGCCGGTCGAGGTCGCTTTGCCAGCGGGCCAATCGAGCCGACGCCAGGTCGATCGCCTCGCGATCGAGATCGGCGTCCTGGAACTCCCTTCGGACGAGCCGCTCGATCAGTTCCCGGTCCACCCCGACCTGGCGGAGCTTGTATTCGATCAGGCGGGGCCCGGACCCCTTGGCGCGCAGGGCCGACAGACGGGCCTGGGCGAACGCCTCGTCGTCGAGCAGCCCGGCATCGCCCAGCCGATCGACGACCCGACGCGCGCTGTCCCGATCGATCTTGCGCCCGATCAGCCGACGCTCGATTTCCATCCGCGACCGCGGGCGGACCGCGAGCCACCGCAGAGCCATCTCCCGAGCCCGTCCCAGCTCTCCCGCAAGCTCAATCGCGCGCAGGTCGTCGTCATTCAGCTCTCGACCCACATGAAGGTCGAGCTCGTGCATGCCCAGGGCGTCGATCGTCGCGGCGAGGGTGCCATCGACATAGATCTTGATCCTCTCGCCCGAGGTCGTAGGCCGCAGCGCGGTGATCGTCCGGATCTGATCGGCGTCAGACGGGTCGGCACCCGTCGAGGCTGCGTCATCGAGATGGCGGCTCGTCAGGGTCATGGCTCGATCGAATCCAGGTATTGCCCGATCTCTGCGCGTGCCTTGTCATCGCCCGCCGCGCTCGCCCGCTCAAGCCCCTCGCGCAGCGCCTCGATCGCCTCGTCGTCGCGATCGTCGGCCTCGAGCGATCGGGCCATGTGAAAATACGCGTACAAATAGTCCGCATCGAGCCCGAGACACTGCTGGTACGACCCGATCGCCTCGGCGTGCTGGCCCTGCTTGGCCTGCTCCTGGGCGAGCGCGTACAGCACGAACGGGTCCTGTGGGTCGCTCTCACGCAGACGCTCTAGCTGCTCGATCGTCGGCATCCCTTCAGCATAGCGACGAAGACGGGGCGAACGGGTGCCCGTGGGGCGGGCATTGCCCTATCGTTCAGGCCCGGGAATCACCCTCCAACGAGAGAGAGCATGGACATGGCACAGATCAAGAAAATCGGCATCATCGGCGCGGGTCAGATGGGCGGCGGGATCGCCCAGATCGCCGCGGTCGCCGGGTTTGACACCAAGGTCTACGACGCCTTCCCCGGCGCGATCGACAAGTGCAAGGCCCTGCACACCAAGCTGCTGGCCCGAGGTGTCGAGAAGGGTCGCATGACCCAGGACGACGCCGACGCCGCGAAGGGTCGCCTGACCTATCTGGACGACACCGGCGGGCTCGATGCGCTGGGCGATTCCGACATAGTCATTGAGGCCATCATTGAGGATGCCCAGATCAAGAAAGACCTCTTCGCCAAGCTCGCCGCAATGTTTACCGGCGATCAGATCCTCGCGACTAACACGAGTTCCATCAGCATCACAGAGATCGCCGCGGCGACCGATTGCCCCGACCGCGTCATCGGCATGCACTTCTTCAACCCCGTCCCGATCATGAAACTCGTCGAGGTCATCAAGGGCCTGGCCACCAGCGCCGACACCACCGAGCGAACCATCGCCCTGTCCGAGAAGCTTGGCAAGACCCCCGTCCCCGCCAACGACCGCCCCGGCTTCGTCTCCAATCGCGTGCTCATGCCGATGATCAACGAGGCGTTCTACGCCTGGATGGAGGGCGTCGCCGAGCCCCAGCACATCGACGAGATCATGAAACTCGGCTGCGCCCACCCCATGGGCCCGCTGCGCCTCGCCGACTTCATCGGCCTGGACACCTGCGTACACATCATGGACGTGCTTGCCGACGGCCTGAATAGCGAGCGGTATCGCGCCTGCCCGCTGCTCAAGCAACTCGTCACCGCCGGACGCCTCGGCGACAAGTCCGGACGCGGCGTGTTCGATTACTCCAAGTAGAGGCCCTGGCGCAAGCCTGGGCTCCTCCTGTTCCTATGCCCAAACTCCACCCTCTTCCGCGGGGCGGTGGCATCCTGCCGCCGATCGCGAAGCGATACAACACGCAGTTGCTCATGCACACCCGCGAAGTCGTCACCCACTTCGACCAACAGCGTTCTCGCCTAACGTGAAACTCCCTTAGACATCTTCACAACTATAAGAGGACGACTCATTCTCATCTGGAAGACACATTGTCAAACTACACCCGCCCATGCCTTCTCGCGTTCACATCGCTCCTCCTGTCCTGCCAAGAGGACCCGGCCCAGCCGCAAACGCCCGCCCCACCCAGTGGCAACTGGACGACCTACCAAAGACCCCCCGGCACCGACGGCGGCCCTCTTCTCACCAGGGCCGTCACCCGATTCACCCAAATCCACGAAGCCCACCGCGATCGCATGAGCACCTACGGCGTCGGGGTCATCCGCAACGGCCGATTTCCCCGACCAGGGCTCGAAGGCGAACTTGCATTCCTCCAGGCCCTCGACCAACGCGGCGTGTTCGATCTGCTCGACAAGTTCGCCGATGCCGACTGGTACTCCGCTGAACTCGACACAACGTACGAGCACAGCCAAAACACAATGCTCGTTGACAGCCAGGCCCGTAGGCTCGGCAGAGCAGTCGCGGCACGCTTGCGCGTCGTCGCCAACGACGGGAATACCGAAGCGCTGGCGGCAAGCTTGAGAATATCGCTCGCCTGGCAGCACGCCGCGCAGCAGCAACTCACCTGGGAAGACAGAACTATGGGCGGGTCGATCGCCTACAGCGCGCTCAATGAGGTCCGCACGCTCGCCGCCGAGAATCGGCTCTCATCGGATCAATGCGAAAGGCTCCAGGACATCATCGAGCAGCGTCGCCCAACCGTCCCCATCGAGTCTGCGATCCTCCATTGGTACGACGAAGCGCTCCTCGGAAGACTGAACAAGAGACTGGCGGTCAAGGAAGTCGACGAGAGAGAAGCCAACGGCGTGCTCACGAGGCTCAAGCGAGACTTCGCCAAGCCATCAAGAGAGCTCTTTGCATCGCAGGTCGAGCTCATCGGATTTCAGTCAAGGGTGTTTCAGCAAAAGAGTGTCCTCGCCATCCTCTGGGATCGCCATCTCCAGACGCAGGCCGATGCGACGCGCATCACATTGGCCCTCGAAAGGTATCGCGCTGCCAACGACCGCTATCCGAACCGTCTAAGCGACCTCGTGCCGGCTCTGCTGCAAACGGTCCCCATCGACAGCGTCAGCGCCGAGCCGTTCCGCTACCGCCTCCTGAGCACGCCGGACCAGCACGCACGACGCTATCACCTCTACTCGGTTGGGTACGACGGGGTCCACAACTCTGGAAACACATCAGTCCTCCATGACGACTTTGCGCTCGAATACATGGAACGAGGCAGAGGCTTCGATTACGACTTCCTGCGACCGAGGTCGGATCCGCCGGTCGAGTGAGACCCCACTCGGGCGTGAGAGGCCGGAGCACCGCAGGATCATGCTCCGCTGGTTCCTGGGTCATCGCATCGGAGCCCCCGCGCCCGAACCACCGCATTCAATCGTTCACTCCATTACCAAGACTCACGGCTGCAACTGTGATCCCCGTTCCCCCCGATAACCCAGAATCGAAGCAGCCGGGTCGGTAGAAACCCGACCCAAACTCACAAGAACTCCCGCCACAAACCTTGGTCCAGCCCCCTCGACCCCGTAAGATCCCACTAGACACGCCGTGGGAAACCGCGGCTGGAGGGACAACACCGCGATCCGCCGGGCCTGTCGCCTGCGGTGCGCGTGTGGGAGGGGATAAGACAATGACTAGGCATGTGTGCGCGATCGTCGCCCTGGCGGGCTGTTCCAGCCTCGCCTCGGCCCAGCTCTACGGCTCGGACAACCAAGGGAACTACTTCCTGGTCGACGAGACCAACGGCAACGCGACGCTCATCACCAGCGACGACTCGACGTACAACTTCCTGGGTGGAGCAACCGAGATCGAGGTCAATCCGGCGACGGGTATCGGCTACGCCCAAAACCCCAACGGCGCGTTCTCGGGCAACATATATGACGCAGTCACCGGCGCCTCGCTTGGCCCGACGAACCCGACCAACGACGTCTACCAGGGGCTCGAGTATGTCGGCGGCACGCTGTACGCCGCGGGCTTTAGCGGGGCAAACGCCACGCTCTACACGCTCGACCCGGTGACGGGCGTGGAGACATTTGTCGGAGACTCGGGCTTCAACAATCCGCTCAACGGCCTTGCCTACGACGTGAACACCAACACCATGTACGCCTCTAGCGGACGGACGCAGGAGCTCTACACGATCGATCTGAGCAACGGTGCGCTGAGTTTCATCGGCAACATGGGCATCACCGTCGGCTCGATCGAGTTCGGGTCCAATGGCCTGCTGTATGGCGGCGGCGCGCAGGCAAACACCGGCGACATCTTCACCATTGATCCGGCAACCGGGAATCCGACCATGATCGGGCGGACCGGTCTGGTCACGGTCGTGACCGGGTTGACGCTTCTGCCGGCGCCGAGCAGCCTGGCGCTGCTCGGGCTGGGCGGCTTGGTCGCCAGCCGTCGGCGGCGCTGATTGGGCCTGATATTTATGAACTGGAGCGCGGGCGGGGCATCGGCCACGCCCGCTTTTTCTTGCTTTGACGGATCGGTCACAACGTCTTACGCATCGGCACCAGCACGTTGGCCATCAGCAGGCCGAATACCAGCGCCACCGCAACCAACAGCGCCTTGAACACGCCCTCGACGCCCAGCATGGTGTCCTCGCCAACCAGCGCCACGATCCCGCCAAAGCTCAATGCGCCGGGCACCAGCAGGATGATGCCCGGGAGCGCCGGGATGGCTGCCGGCTGGTCGGTGATCCGCGACCAGAGGTTCGCCGCGATCCCGATCGCCAGCGCCCCCGCGCTCGCGCCCAACTCGGCACCGACAAACGAACTCGCGTATTGAGCGCTGAGCACACCGATGGTGCCGCTTGCCACGATGGGAAAGAACGACGCGGGGCGGGCCCGGAACAGGATCGTGAACGCGAGCGCAGCAACAACTAGCGTCGGCCATCGCCAGAACGACGCGACCGATGTGGGATCGACATGCTCCGTTACAGCCAAGAGCTGCTCCACCTGCGTCCCGATCGCGACGCCGAAGGCGATCGAAACCAGGATCGTCGCGGCGTAGGCCATCCGCGCTGTGCCGCTGACAAGATTGCGCGTCGCCAGTTCATTCACCGCGAGCGTGAGCGTCAGCCCGGGAAGCAGCACAATCAGCCCGCTCAGAGTAACCAGGTTGACCGCGACATCGTGGACATAGTGATCAATAAGGATTGCGCCCGCGGCGACAACCACGCCGCAAACCGCGTCGAGCACGCGGGCGAATCTCCGATTGCGCGCGAGATAGACCGTTATGAACCCAACGACGACGCCCAGAACGCCGCTTGCACCAAGATCGGCCAGCCCGCCGCCGAGAAAGACCGCAACGCTAGCGGACGCAAAGCCGAAGCAGCAAGCCGAGAGCCAACGCGGGTATCGTGGCGGGCGATTCTCGATCTCACGAAGCTGCTTGACGCCATCGGCGGGATCGGTCTCGCCCCGTGCGACGCGCCCGGCGACATCATCGACCAGCGCGAGCCGCTCGAGGTCGACCTCACCCGGCTCGATCCGCAAGAGGAAGGTGCGTTGCTCGGAGGTAGCACCGATGGCGACGAGCAGGCTCGTGGGCGTACTGAACAGCTGGGCCTCCAGGCCGAGCTGCACGGCGATCGCCTCCAGTGTCTCCTCGAGCCGATGGGCCGGCGTGCCGGCCTGGTGGAGGTCGCGTCCGATTTCGAGGAGGAACTCGATGGCCTCGGTGCGGGTCAGCTCAGATGGGTCGATCGAAGGGGTCATGGGGTTGGTGGATCTCTATGGTCATTGTCGGCGGCAGTTCTGGCTGATCGGGAGGTTAGGAGCGACCGGGCCTTGTCTTCTATGAACAGCGGGCTTCAATCGCTGGTTCGCCCGGTCAGGGGATCCGCAACGGCCGGCGATTCGAATCTCGTGTGAGCGGTCTGGTGGCTTGCATGACCACGGGGGCAATGTCGTGATATCGCCTGTGCCCGAGATTCTGCTGGTGCTTGGTTTCTTAGCCGCGGTTGGCTCGGCGAGGATTGGCTGGCGACGGTTGCGCGGCCGCGAGCTTGGCGATGGGCAGGTCTGCGAGTGCGGGTATGACTGCAAGGCGTCGATTGACCCACTCGTGTGTCCGGAGTGCGGCGATGACCCTCGGCGAGTGAGGCGACTTCCCAAGCGGTTCTACTTGTGCATCGCAATCTCGCTGATCTGCTTCGGCGGGTCGTGGTCGATGGCAAACGCGAAACTGCGTTCGTTGCCAACTCCTGTCGTGTACGTGACGAGGTTCGTGGATCGAAACGCGGCATATGAAGAGCTGCTCTCGCGCGGATGGCCGCAGGACCCTGGTCATCAACAGGTGATGCTCGCGGTCATGCGAGACGTGGCTGTCAGGTCATCGGCACAAGAGCTGCTGGGCGATGCGATGGCGATGCTCGGCGATGGTGTCCGGATGTATGACACCCCATGCACGGAGTTCGCGGCATCCTGGTACGAATGGCAGAACGCGAGCGCGCGCAAGGCGTTCATTGAGGCAGTTCGTCGACAGATGACGGCGAACCGCTATCCAAGGGCCTATCAGCCGATGCTCATCGGGATCATTGTGGAGGGGTTGGCCGACATTCGCATCGGCGCGAATGACCACGAGCTGCTGTATCTCACCGATTTCCTGGAGCCGGAGTGGGGGCCGTATGGTCCCAGCTTTCAATGGACCAGGGACGCGTGGCTGACCCCGGAGGCGGATCGGGTTGCGGTGGAGGCATCGCTCTGGGACACCATTCGAGATGGCACGTCAGTGACGCGGGGTATTGCGTTGCGGATGCTCTGGTATGTCGATCTTGCGATCGCCAAGAGCATCTTCGACAGGCTTGATTCGCCGACGTTCGAGATGACAGAGGATGAGCTAAAGATTGTTCAAAGTATCCATGCTCGACGCGTGCTGGGAATGCGGCACTGATCGCTGGACGGTGGGGGCTGCGCTTGGACCAACTGTAACATGACGGCACCTCCGGTGAGGTCCGTTGGACAATCTTCGAAGTGAGACGACGCTGCGAAGGTGTTCCCTCGCTCGCGCTTCGGGCTCGTGTGTTGAAGTCCGACCGGCTGGAAGCCGGTGCTACCGGTCTCAGGCGTCCTTCTCGGCAAGCATCCTGAACATATCCACACACCGCGCCGCATACCCCGCCTCGTTGTCGTACCAGCTCAACACCTTGAAGAAGTTCTCGTTCAACTCGATACCAGCCTCGGCGTCAAAGATCGAGCTGTGCCGGTCGCCGATGAAGTCGCTGGAGACCACCGGATCCTCGGTGTAACCCAGCACGCCGCGCATGGGGCCTTCGCTCGCGCCACGCATGGCGTCATTGATAGCTGACAGCGACGTGCTCTTGGCAGTGCGGAACGTCAGATCGACGCACGAGACGTCGGCGGTCGGCACACGCAACGCCATCCCGGTGAGCTTGCCCTTGAGATCGGGGATGCACAGCGCCACGGCCTTGGCCGCGCCCGTGCTCGCGGGAATGATGTTCATGTAGGCGTTCCGCCCGCCGCGCATGTCCTTCTTGCTCGGGCCATCCTGCGTTGGCTGGGTAGCCGTCGCGGCGTGGACGGTCGTCATCAGACCCTCGGCCAGCCCGAACTCGTCGTTGATGACCTTGGCAATCGGCGCGAGGCAGTTGGTCGTGCAGCTCGCGTTGGAAACGATCGTGTGCTTGTCGGGGTCGTAGACCTCGTGGTTGACCTTGTAGCACATCGTCGGGACTTCATCGGGGCTCTTGGTCGGGGCGCTGAGGATCACACGCCTGCAGCCCTTGCCGGCGCTGGAGTTCTCAATGTGCTTGTGTGCCGCTTCAAATGTGGTGAAAAAACCGGTGGACTCAAGAACGTAGTCGGCGCCGAGGTCACCCCAGGGCAGATTCGTCGGATCCCGCTCGCTGGTCGTGCGGGTGCTCTTGCCGTTGACGGTGATCGCGTTCTCGCTCGCGCTGACCTGGGCCAACTCGCCGTTGAGGCGGAAACGACCGTGCATCGTGTCGTGGGCCAGCAGATACGCGAGGTTGTCGGCGGGCACGAGGTCGTTGACCCCGGCGATCTCGAAGTTCGGGTCCTCGCTGGCGATGCGATAGACCAGCCGCCCGATGCGTCCAAAGCCGTTGATACCGATGCGAATGGCCATCCGTCCGTTCCTTTCGCCAAGCGGCAACTCGATGCCGCGACCCCTCCATGGGTGGGGCCGAAATCTGCCCCTCGATCCCGCGCGAAATCGTAGGTCCGCCTCGTCAGATCATCGGCTGGTTGGCGATTGCGGTGGCGAGACACTGGACTTCCCGCTCTGATTAGCATACGCTAACTTATGCCCGCCGATCTCGACGGCCGCGGACTCCACCCGGCGGGCGCAGGAGGGCCACCATGTCGAACCAGTTGAAGCGCGTTGCGCTCGCGTTGTTGCTGCTGCCTCTCGGTGCCAATGCCGGCGCCGCCGCGCGTTCTGGCGAGCCCGAGCCCGGCGACGCGCCCTGGTATGTCCAGGCGATGGAGACCAAGCCGCTGGGCGCGGTCGAGTCGATGCTGCAACACGCCCTGGCCGACCACCCCGACGACCAGCAACTCTGGCTGGCACTGGGCACGACCCGCATGCTGCTCGCCGGCGAGCAGGTCGGCCAGTTCCTCTATCGCAAGGGATTCCGAGCCCCGTTCCCGCTGATGATGCTTGCGCCCATGGTCGGCATGCCGGTCGAGGCGAATCTAGACCCCGAGCCGGTCACGATGGGCGAGCTCGACGCGGCGATCGAGTCGTGGATCCAGGCGTTCGCACATGCAGACGAGGCGCTCGCGCACGTCGATGACCCGAACGCCAAGCTCCGCCTGCATATCGGGCTTGTGCACATGGACTTCGACGCCGATGGCGAGCTCGCCGAGAGCGAATCGCTCTGGCGGATCTTCGCCCAGATGCGCAGGAACAGGAGATTCTCCGCCGAGGATGCCAGAGCGTTCGTCATCGGGTTCGACGGTTCGGACGCGGCGTGGATGCGCGGCTACGCCCATGTCGCCATGGCCGCCGGCGAGGTGGCGCTGTCGCTGGACTACTCCGAGATGTTCGACCGCACCGGGCGCCTCGTGTTTCCCAAGGCCGAGCCTCGCTTTGTGTTCCTGGGCAACGAGGGGCGAGGCGAGACGCCGCAGTTCCTGGACATGATCGCGATGGTCCACCTGTCGCGGATGCCCGTGCGCGATGAGGGCGGCGTCCGGCGCGAGCGTGCCCTGGGGCACCTCGTGACAATGCTCGAGCAGAGCCGGGTGATGTTCGAGCGGGTCGTGCGCGAGACCGACGACGACCGCGAGTGGCTGCCGAGCCCGTTCCAAAGCGGGGTTCTCCGCAATATGGAGATGTCCACGCAGAGAATGGAGACCTGGCTCTCGCTGCTGGATGAGCTCCAGGCCATGCTCGAGGGTCGCAAGCTCGCTCCTTATTGGAGAGGCCGCTGGCCGAGCGAGAGCGGGGTCAATGTCCGCCGGGCCGTCCTGGAGAGCGAGCACTTCGATCCGATTCTCTGGATCCAGGGCACCGACGCGGTCCCATACCTCGAAAAGGGCGACCTCACCGATCGTGACCTCTGGGACACGGCGTCGCGGGTGTTCGACTTCCAGCTCGGGCGGTACGCCTTCTGGATCAACTAGCCCGGGGATTGGCGAACCCGCTACGGGGCGAGCCGACCTTGAGGGGGTATGAGGTCCGACGAAGACCAGATCGTGGACGAGATCCTCGTGATCGAGGCCCAGTGCGGCGATCGCGCGTGCCTCGATCTGCTCGTCGATCGCTGGTCGCCCAAGGTCCTGGCCGCGGCACATCGGCTCACGGGAGACCACACCGGCGCCGAGGATGTCTCCCAGGAGGCCTGGGGAGCTATCGCCAGGGGTCTGGGGCGCCTGAGAGACCCCGCGATGTTCGGGCCGTGGGTGCGAGGGATCGTCCGCCGAAAGGCCGCGGACTGGATCTCGCTGAGGAAGCGTCAGCGCCGTGATGGGTCGTTCGAGCCGCACCAGCCCGATAACGAAACACCCCCGGCGTCCGACAGTGACGAGCTGACCCGCCTGCGTCATGCGATCCGGGGGCTCCCGTCCGAGCGCCGAGCGGTTCTGTTCCTTACTTTATGCAGAGGGGTTGAGCGTGGCGCAGATCGCCTCGCTCATGGAGGTGCCAGTGGGCACAGTGAAATCACGACTGCACCAGGCCCGGGGCGAGATCCGGGGCCTGATGGATGCACAAGGAGATGGTCATGGATAATCTGGATGAGAGGATCCGAGAAGCCCTCAAGGGCGAGGATCGCGATATCTTCGAGACCGGCGAGCCCGGGATGCGTGAGCTGGTCGCCGAGACGTTCCGGGGCAAGCTTCGCCTGTTTACCTGGATGACGTGGTTCTTCGTGCTGGTGTTCTTCATCATGCAGGTGGTGAGCGCGGTGCTCTTCTTTGGGACCGATAATCTGGATGCGAAGCTCCTTTGGGCGACATCTTTCCTGTTCTTTGGGATGGGGGTGGCGATGCTGAAGATGTGGAACTGGATGCAGGTGGACAGGGTGTCCATTTTGCGTGAAATCAAGCGTCTAGAGCTGCAGGTGGCCAGGTTGAGCAACGAGCGGGATCGATGATCGCAGGCGGCAAAGAGGAGTCTGATAGGGTGAATACCCCAAGGAGTCAGGATTTGTTCCGAAAAGAAGTATGAAAAAGTCTGGAAATGGCTTGATTTTGGGCTTGCATGGGTTTGGACGGTGCCCTATCCTCGGGACAAGTCAGGAGACGTTGTTTCCAAGAGTTGTGTGGATGTTTGGGGCAGAAGCCCCTCGACATGGACTAGTGAGGAGATAGAAGATGAAGAAGAGTGCAGTTCTGCTTGCAGTAGCGGGCATGGCGACCGCCGCCAGCGCCCAGTCGTTTGCTGAGTACTTTCTGGACGGCGTGAACATGACCGATGCCGGTCGTGGCACGGCCAACGCCGATGCCGGCGATGTCATCCGCATGAGCCTTCGTGTGCATCACGATTCGCTCAGCTTTGCTGGTGGCAAGGTCGACGTTGCCTACGGTGGCGTCGATGACGGCGACATCGTGCTGACCGAGGATGGCTTCAGCTTCCCGTTTGACCCCTGGGAGATCGGGCGCGAGCCTCTGTTCCGTATCGTTGCTTCCGATGGTCCCGCCGACGCCACAAGGCCTCATAACGAGGACATCATGGCCTCCGGCGGCGTGATCACCGATGTGAACAACGACTACTTTGACTTCGCCAGCACGCCTCCGGGCCTCGGTGGCCTGGGCGCTGCGTTCCCGCTGGAGAGTGGTGAGGCGATCTTTGTGTTCGATTACGTCTACGGCGGCGGCGAGGACACCTGGGACGCCCAGACCAACGGCGAAGCTCGCCTTTGGCGTGATGGCAGCGATGTCAATGGTGCCGTCGTTGAGGCCAGTAACGGTCGTACGTTCTTTGTCACCCCAGCGCCGGCCAGCCTCGCCCTTCTGGGCCTCGGCGGTCTGGTTGCCAGTCGTCGTCGTCGCTGATCGCGATTTCGATAGCTGAATGCTGAATCACAGCCCCCGCATCTTGCAGGCGGGGGCTGTTGTTTTTGGGCACTGGTGACTC
>CBDVAM010000083.1:0-14700 GCA_965371965.1 uncultured Phycisphaerales bacterium | reverse complement strand
CCCAAGATGCTACGAGGGTGGGGCCCACCGCAAGGAACAGGCCATAAATGCTACGGAATGGCCCTTCGCGACGCCCGCCAGTCACCGGGCATGTCGTCGAACAGCCGGGTGAACCTGCCGTCGTGCCAGCCGTCGCGGGTGCTCTCGTAGTCCTCGTCACCAAGCTCCTGGGCCACGTTGGAGGTGATGCGCCGGATGAGTTCGCTGGCGTCGGGGTGTCCCGGGTTGATGGGCTGGGTGCCCTCCGAGCGGACGGCGATCGCGGGTTCGCGCGTATCGAGGCGGAGGTCCGCCTTGCGGGCGGCGGAGTCCGGGCCGTGGCAGGCGAAGCAGTTCTCGCTGAGGATGGGGAGGATGTCGCGGTTGAAGCGGATCCTGGGTGGTTCGATGGTGCTGACGGGGAGGACGGCGGGGGCGGGCTGGCTGTTGGGGCTGGCGCGGAGGACGATGAGGACGCCCACCACGACGGCCCAGGGGACGGCGAAGGCGATGGCGATCCGCCAGAATCCGCCCATTGTTCGCCTGCGACGATGCGCCATGTCAACAGCGTAGCGTGACGGGCGGTGTGCGCAAAGGGAGACTCTTGGGATAGGCGTGGAATCCGGGGGGATCGGTGCGGTATTGAGGGGATCGGCGTGGGGCTTACTTGGCCGCCATGGGGTTATCGTACCGGAGCTGGTGTGAGGCGATCTCGCTTGGGGTCTGGCCTGGGCGTGCGACCATGAGTTTGAGTTCTGCGCCGCCGGCTTTGTTGAACCACTCGACACGGATCTTGTGGAGGCCTCGTGCGAGAGGTGCGACGCCTCGTTTTTCGACTAGTCCGTGGAGGCCGTCGTTATCGATGACGACTCTGCCGTCGATGGTGAGGCGTGAGCCGTCGTCGGAGGCGAGGGAGAACACATAGAGGTCTTCGGCGGGAGCCAGGAAGAAGGTCTCGAACTCGACGGCGATGAACTCCCTGCCCTTCAGGTCGCCGAGGTCGATGGACTCGATGCCGATCGAGTCGGCGTGCTTGAGAGCGTCCAAGTCGGGGAGTTGGTTGAAGTCGCCGGGGTAGGTTCTTCGGATCACGCCGGGGAAGGTTCGGCGGCTGTCGGCCTGAGGCCAGGCCTTGACGCGTTTAAACCTGGCTTCGCTGATACTGCTGACGATCTTGCCGTCATGGGCGGTCGCGGCGCGGACGGTGGTCGTGGTATCGAGGGTGATGGGCGCGTCGAATGTGGGTGAATCGGTTGTCGGGCGCGAGCCGTCGAGGGTGTAGTGGATGGTGAGATCGGGAGATCGGGTTGACAGATCTACTTGAAGGTCGCTCACGAAAATATCGCTGATTGCGTTGATGGAGGGTGTCTCGTAGATGATGGGAGCGCCGCGGATTTCGAGGGCGATGGTGGTGCTGGCGTCGTGGACAGGATTCTCGGGGAGTAAGAGGTAGGTGTCGCCCTCGCCGGGCCGGCGGGTGATCGTGACCGAGTCTTCGGAGCCGAGGATGTGCGAGCTGAGCGGGTCGTTCCCGAGGCCGGGGATGACGAGGACTTGGTCTTCCGGCCAATCGAAGACGTGGAGATAGAGCGTCGTCGTCGTGCCGTCGTCGCTCTCGCGCATCGTGCAGCGCCCCCAGGGGAGATCGGTAAAGGGGCTGGCCTGGGTGCCATAGATGGCCTCGGCGTTGATGTCCATCCAGTCGCCGATGGCGGTAAGGCGCTCGATGGCCTCATCGGGGAACGTGCCGTCGGGCTTGGGGCCGACGTTGAGCAGCAGGTTGCCGCCCTTGCTGGCGACGTCGATGAGCATCTGGATGAGGTCGGCGTTGGATTTCCACTGGGTGTCGGCGCGATTCCAGCCCCAGTGGGCGTTCATGGTGATGCAGGATTCCCAGTCGACGCCGGGGAAGCCGGTGTCGGGGACTTCCTGCTCGGGGGTGCCGAAGTCGCCGGCGAAGCCCGGGCCGGTGGTCATGCCGGCCATGCCGCCTCGCCCCTTGCCGACGCGGTTGTTGATGATGGTGTCGGGCTGGAGGTCTCGGCAGAGTTCGTAGAGCGCGTTGCCCATCTCGCGGTCCCATGTGGCTTCCCACTCGCCGTCGAACCACATGACGCCGACGGGCCCGTAGTTGGTGAGCAGTTCGGTGACCTGGGCGTGGAGGTAGTCGATGAAGGTGTCGAAGCTTGCGCCGTCGGCGGGGCGGTCGGCTTGCTCCCAGCCTCTGCGGGGGAGATAGTCGGGGTGGTGCCAGTCCATGATCGAGTGGTACCAGCACATTTTGAGGCCGTGGCGCTCGGCGGCGTCTGCGAGTTCTTTCATGATGTCGCGCTGGAAGGGCGTATTCATGACGTCGAAGTCGCTGACCCTTGAATCGAAGAGCGCGAAGCCGTCGTGGTGCTTGGAGGTGATGACGATGTACTTCATGCCGGCGTCTTTGGCCATCCGGCACCACTCGTCGGCGTCGAAGTTCACGGGGTTGAAGTCGTTCAGGAGCTTGTCGTACTCGCCGACGGGGATCTGGGCGGTTGTTCTGATCCACTCGGCGTGTCCGGTGTTGGCGGCGTATTCGCCCTCGAGGGTGGAGTAGAGGCCCCAGTGGATGAACAGGCCGAAGCGGGCGTCGCGCCACCACTGCATCCGATCGCTCTGGGACGGATCCTGTGCATCCGCGGCGGGCGCACTCAATACCGCCCAGACGCATCCCAGCACCATTAGTCGTCGCATGTTGTTCTCCCAACAAAGAACTGTGATCGTTCCCGTCCCCTACCCTCGCCGGGGAGAGGGATGTACACGCCCGCTCGGCAATAGCTCGTCTGCATCATGCCGATATTCCCCCGCCACGACGAGGTGCACCGGTGTGCACCACCGCTCGATTCCTCGACCTGCGGCCTGGCCAAATCCGCCTTCGGGCCGATGGAACCTCTGCGCAACGCTACCAAACCCGACCCAAAAACGCAATGGGCGGAGTTTTCTGATTGCATGTACTGATCGTACGCACTCGCACGCCCGTCGCTCGGGCGCACCATACTTGCTGTATACTCGCCATCATGGCCGAACCGGATGAGGCGGACACGCGCGCACCCGATGGACGGGACGACTCGACCGTTGGGCGTCCGCCCTTCGAGGCGGTCCACCACCGCAGCGAGTCGGCCCGCACAACGCCTGCGATTTCTCTGCATCCGCTGGATGCCGATCGCGCCCAGGCCATCGTCGGCAAGCGGTACCGGATTCTGGGACAGCCGGTTTCCGGCGGCATGGGAAGCGTGTTCCCGGCGCACGATCAGACGCTCAAACGCAAGGTGGCCATCAAGCTGATGCGCGGGAGCGGGCGATCGGACGGTGTCCTGGGTAGCGAACTGCTGCTGAGCGAAGCCCGGGCGATGGCGGGCCTCAATCACCCGCACATCTGTCGCGTGCACGAGATTTCGCTCGACACCGAAGTCCCCTTCATCGTCATGGAGTGGATCGATGGGCGCGATCTGGTTTCGGCGTGGTCGGACTCGGACTTCAAGCGGCGGCTGAGCCTGTTCGTCAAGGTGCTGCACGCCGTGGCGGCCGCCCATCAGGCCGGCGTCGTTCACCGGGATCTGAAGCCCGCGAACATCCTGGTGACGAGCCGCGACGAGCCCATGATCGTGGACTTTGGACTGGCGCGATCGGTCGATGAGGCCCGTGCAGGGCCGACGATGGGAGGGACGCCGGGGTACGCCGCGCCAGAGCAGTTCAGCGGGGAGGAGACCGTTGGTCCGTGGACGGATGTCTACGGGCTCGGCGTGATCCTCTTCGAGTTGCTGACGAATCGTGTCCCGTTCATCGGGGATTATCCAGAGGCCGTTATTCGCTCGATCCGCGAGCGGGATCCACCTCTCCCCGAGGAGTTTGCGCCGGACGCGCCGTGGCCGATTCAGCGCATCTGCCTAAAAGCCCTCGAGCGCGACGTCGGGAATCGGTACCCAAGCGCGAGGGCCATGCTCGACGACGTCGAACGGTACCTCCGGGGCGAGGCCGTCGCGGCGCGGCCATCGTTCCTCACCCAGCGGTTTCAAGAGCAGGTGGAGAGGCAGCTCAGCGAGGGCGAGTCGTGGCACACGCAGGGACTGATCACGTCGGGCGAGTTCGACCGGCTTGAGCAGATCCTGACACGCGTGATTCGTCCGGAGTCGCATTGGATTTTGGATACGCGCCGGCTCACCTGGTCGCAGGTCACGCTCTACCTGGGAGGGTGGCTGGTCTTGGTGGGTCTGGCGGTGGGGATGTACTCTGCCTGGGACGAACTCGGTGCGGTGCCCGCCCTGCGGGTTGCGCCGGCCTGGGTCGTTGCGATCGCGCTGTCGTGGTTCGGCCTGGTGCTCTTTCGGCGTCAGCAGAACCGAGCGGCGCTGGCATATCTGCTCACGGCGTGCCTGGCGAGCCCCGTTGCGGTGTGGCTTCTCTTGTATGAGACGGAGTGGCTTGTTGATATCGGCAACGCGGAACTGCTCGACCGGGTGGAGTTTCCGATCAGCCCAGAGTGGATCGGCCTCTCGAACGCGCAGCTCGTGCTGGAGGCGTCGATCTGGTGCGCCGTGGCGATCTTCTTCCGGCGTCGGACGGCGTCGAGCGCGATGACGCCGTTCGCGGTGATCGCGCTCGTTTGCGGGTGGGTCGCCCTTTGGGCGTCGGTGGGGCTGGTGGCGGAGGACGACGACCGGTTCGTCCGCTGGTGGGACGCGGGGGCGGCGCTCTGGTTGTGCGCGCTCGCCGGCCTGCTCGTGGCCGTCGGCTTCCGCCTGAATCAGCGCGAGGAAGTGTTGGCGCGCGAACTTGGGCGCCACCGACTGCGCCGGCACGACTCATGGGCGGTCCTCACCATGAGCGTGTGCTGCCTGACCGTCGGGCTCTTCGTGATCGCGTATCGCGCACCGGAGATCCAGACGCTCGGACTCTTCCTGACGCAGGATGACCCCACGGTCTCGCGCCATGCCGCGGCTTTCATGATGAACGGCGTGCTCTTGTACCTCGTCTCGAACCTGTTCGCGTCGCGGAGGACCGTGGTGCGGCGTCGCCTCGGCGAGGCTCTGCGCTGGATCGTGCCTTCGCACATTCTGGTCGGCATGCTCGTGCTCTACGGGGAAGCCGACGGGACGTGGACATCGCTGGTGTGGCTTGTCTCGGTGGGCGGGGTGTCGCTCGGATTGTGTGCGTGGAGCGTCCTCAAGCAGTGGCGGCCGTTCCTGTTCTCCGGTCTTTTCTATCTCGCCGTCGCGTACGGCTTTGGATTCAGGTGGATCGGTGAGCATGTGCGGGACGACATCGATGGACCGTTCCGCATCGGGCTGGCGTTGCTCGGCGTGATCGTCGGACTCTTGGTGATGTACCTCGCCTGGCGTGCCCCCGAATGGGCGCTCAAGATTCGCCTCGCGCGGTGGGCAACTGGCGGGTCCGCGTCGTCATGAACTCACGGGCGAGGAGCGGATCGACGGTGCCGTGAGTCGACGGCGCTCTTCTGGGACCAATGCACCAACGAGCATTTGAGGCGAGTGGCCCGCATTGGTTACCGAACTATTCTGGGCGAACAGGCACGCGGCGCGGCGTCTCAAGCACAAGATCGCCGACGAAGATCTCAGCGCCGAGATCCCTCCAGAGCGCCGCCGCAACATCCGCATTCCATCCCTCAGCCGCCCGGCAGGTGCTTCTCGATCCAGTCGTCTTGTCTGAGGACCGCGGCGCGGTTGCGCCGGTCGCGGGATTCGCTGCGCCGTTGGGCGTGGCGGAAGGCCCAGTGGGCGACCGGGCCTGCGCCGAGCTGGGATTTGCCGGGGAGGAAGGCGAGCAGCTTCAGCACGCGCGGGGCGTGGTGCTGGATGAGCTCGTCCTCGAGGCTGGTGAAGATCTGTGAGGAGCCGGGGTCGCCCTGACGCCCGGCGCGCCCGATGAACTGGCGGTCGATGCGCTTTGCGCCGTGCATCTCGGTGAGGATGACGGCGAGGCCGCCGAGTTCGCGGGCCTTGGGGTCGAGGATGATGTCGGTGCCGCGACCGGCCATGTTGGTCGCGACGGTGACGGCGTCCGCGCGTCCGGCGAGCGAGATCATGCTTGCTTCTTCTGCGTGCTGGGTGGCGTTGAGGACGCGGTGCTCGACGCCGCGGGTTTCCAGGCGTGCGCTGAGCATCTCGCTCGCGTTGATCGAGCGGGTGCCGACGAGGATGGGTCGCCCGAGTTCGTGCAGGCGGATGATCTCTTCGAGGACCGAATCCCAGCGATCTTTGGCGGTGCGGAAGGTCTGCGTGGGACGGGCCTTGCGGATGAGCGGGCGGTTGGTAGGGACCTTGGTCACGGGGCGCTCATAGACCTGCTCCATCTCGCGCTTGGAGTCGGCGACGGTGCCGGTCATGCCGCTGAGCACGCGGTAGGTGCGGAAGAACCGCTGGAAGCTGAGGCGTGCGAGGGTCTCGCGGTCGGCGGTGACATCGACGCCCTCCTTGGCCTCGACCGACTGGTGCAGGCCGTGCTCCCAGCTACGGTCGTGCAGGAAGCGTCCGGTGTACTCATCGACGATGACGATCTGTCCGTCGATGATCTCATACTGCGAGCCGCGCTTGTAGCACTCGCGAGCGACGAGGGCCTGGCGGACGAGTTCTTCTGCGCGCCGTTTGGCCTTCCAGATCGGCGCATCGAGCTTCTCCCAGGCGGCCTGGGCGCGCTCGCGCCCGCGGCGTTTGAGGTCCGCCTTGCGTTTGACGTGCTCGATCGTGAAATCCGGTCCCTCGTCGAGCGCCTCTGCGATGCGCGTCGCGTCGCGGTAGACATCGGACATCTCCGATTCCTGGCGGCTGCGCGCGATGATCAGCGGCACGACGCCCTCGTCGATGAGCACGGCGTCCGCCTCATCGACGATCGCGGCACGCAGGCCGGGAATCATCGGGCCCGAGCCGGTCTGGCCGGCGAGCATGCGGGCGGTCCAGGGGGTGCGCACGGGGCCGACGCGGAGCTGGTCTCTCAGGTAATCGGCGGTGATCTGTTTGGGCGTGCCGTAGACGATGGATTTGGCGTAGATGGCGTAGCGATCCTGGGGGGGCTGCTCTTCCTGGATCGCGCCGACGGTGCATGCGCAGCGTTTGTAGATCGAGGCGCGGGATACGGCGTCGCGCCTTGCGAGGTAGTCGTTGACGGTGAGGATGTGGATGTTGCGGTGCCGCCAGGCGAGCAGGGGCGCGGCGATGGAGCCGGTGAGGGTCTTGCCCTCGCCGGTGAGCATCTCGACGATCCTGCCGTGGTAGAGCCCGAGCGCGCCGACGATCTGGACGACGAAGGCCTCTTCACCGGTCTCTCGGCGTGCGACCTCGCGGACGAGGGCCATGGCGCGCCGGAGCTCGTCGCGCTCGACCTTGCCTCGCACAAAGCGTGCGCGGATCTCCAGGACCTGGTCGTCGAGCACGGCCTCGGAGAAGCCCCGGCACTCGCCCTTGAGTTTGTCGATCGCGTGGGCCTCTCGCGTGAGCCACGCGAGGCGCGCCTTGCGATGGCGCAGGCGCATGGCGGCCCAGGCAACGAGCTTGTCGACGCCCTTGAGATTCTCGGCCTTGCGCCGCCGGCTCATGAGCGAGTCGTAGAGGGCGCTGTATTGGGTGAGGGCTTGGGACATGTATTAGGGAAGCGACCGAGCGACGAAGCGACGGAGCGACGAAGGGTCCGACTGTCGGCGGCGAATCGCCAACGCAAGCCCCTTGGTCGCTCCGTCGCTTCGTCGCTTCGTCGCTCTCTTGCTCACAGATTTATCCGATCCTGGATGAGCTTGGCGAGCCAGTCGCCCCACTGGACCAGCAGGGGCTTGGGGGGCAGCTCGAAGCGGAGCTTGACGCGCTCGCCGGGCAGGCCGGCCCATTCGATGCCGTCGAGATCGGGTGCGATCTCGATGACGAACTGCTTGCTCTTGGCGAGGGTGCCGGTCTGATCGTCGGCGGCGGTCTGGACGCCGCCACCGCCGAAGTAGCTCAGGGCGGTGTGTCGGAGGCGCTGCTGGCCGACGGGGATGACCTTCTCGACGGTGCCGATGATCTCGGTGGGCGCGGCGGAAATCAGGCGGATGCGGACGGCGTACTCGGTGCCGTCGTCTGCCCAGGAACTCTCGCGCTGGTTGAGGCTTGCGACGATGCGCAGGGACCCGGGCTCGACGAGTTCGCCGATGGGATCGCCCTCCCGCACGAACGAGCCGACCATGGCGTGCGGATCCGGTCCGATGAAAACGCCGGCATGGGGGGCGCGGATGACCAGGCGTGCGAGGCGGCGCTCGACCCAGTCGAAATGGTCTCTGAGCTGGGCGACCTGCCGGCTCAGGGGGCGCGAGGCCGCGGATTGTTCGAGCTCCATGGCGCGCCGGCGCATGCCCTCGAAACGGGATATCTCGGCGCTGAGCACGTCACGCTGGGTCTGGAGTTCGCGGTTCTCGAGCGTGACCAGGGGCTGGTCCTTGGCGACGCGCTCGCCCGGGAAGACGTGGGCGTCGATCACAAAGCCGTCGGCGGCGAAGAAGACGCCGGACCACGCGCGGCTCTCTACGACGCCGCTGGCCCTGCGGTAATCGGGCATCGGCAGCGCCCCGACCAGGCCAAAGCCGATGATGACCATCGCGAGGGTGGCGAATACGGCGCGCGGGCGGTTCTCGCTGAGGCTCTGGCCTGCGGCGAGGAAGTTGATGAACTTGCCGACGGGCATGATGAACCACATGGCGGCGGTCCAGATAGCCAGGAGCAGGCCGATGGCGAACATCTTGCCCATGACGTAGAGGCTGATGCTGAAGAAGAGGAAGATGCGGTAGATGATCGCGCCGATGCCGTAGATGGTCAGGATCCAGCGTTCGCCGACGTGGACGGTGGGCGGCGTGTCGTTCTTCATGCCGAAGAGGTAGCGCTTGAAGTAGTGCTTGATCTGGTTCATCGAGCGCTGCATGAGATTGGGCATCTCGATGAGATCGCTGAGGATGTAATAGCCGTCAAAGCGCATCAGCGGGTTGGCATTGAAGAGGATCGTCGAGACGCTGGCGACGAACATCGCGTTGTACGCGATCTGGTGGACCAGGCTGTCGGGGGTCTGGAGGGTCTGGAGCCAGACGAGCGAGGCGATGGCGGCGATGAACAGCTCGAAGAGCATGCCGCCGGCACCCACGGCGATGCGATTCCACTTGCTGGGCAGGGACCAGGCGCTGGAGGCATCGACGTAGGGGGCGGGGAACATGACCAGGAGCATGATGCCGAACTCGGGGACCTGCCCGCCGTGGCGTTTCAAGACGACGCC
Organism: uncultured Phycisphaerales bacterium; assembly: GCA_965371965.1. Lineage (GTDB taxonomy): Bacteria > Planctomycetota > Phycisphaerae > Phycisphaerales > UBA1924 > S146-42. Next base: position 5,445 of record CBDVAM010000083.1, on the reverse strand, counting down.
GTGCCCCATCTCATGGATGGCCTTGGTGACGATGAAGACTGCGATGAGGAAGGGCCAGTTGTTGGGTGCGATGGCGCTGTCGACGCCGCTGAGCAGCGTACCAAGCTCGGGAAGCAGGCGGATGACCGCGAAGCCGCAGAACGCGAGCCAGATGAGCAGGCCGAAGCGGTTGAGGATCGGGCGGAAGATCGGCTCGAACCAAGTCACCAGCGCATCGGGATTGAACATGCGGATTTTAAAATACATGATGCCGATGGCCTGGCTCATGGCTTTCTTCTTGATCCGCTCGCGCCCGCGTTGGAGGAGCTGGTCGATCTCGGGTGTCGCGTCGACGCGCAGCAGGTTGGCCTGGTAGAGCTGGCCGATGAGCTGGATGGCTTCTTGCTGGGTGGGCGCATCGTCGCCGTGGCGGGTGAGGGAGATCTCCCAGGCCTGTTCGACGGTGCGTTTGCCGTCGAGCAGGCCGACGAACTCGTGCGCGATCGGGTTGACGCGGTAGAAGTTGTTGCTCGAGGGATCGTGGACGACGTGCCAGCGGCGCCCGCGGTAGTGCTGGCGGGTGATCTGCACGTGCGGGCGCAAGCGGGGCGTCATCGCACGGACGCGGTGCCAGAAAGGAGAAAAGGTCGGACGCTCAGCCATGGATCAACCCAAATCGAAAAGCGAACAACGAAAAACAACAAAGCCAGAACTCATTTCGCCCACACTATGTCCCTTTCCTGCTTTTCGCTCTTCGCTTTGCTGCTTTTCGCTCTTCCTCAGAACCACAGCCACAACCTCAGGGTGTCGCGGATGCGCCGGCTGAGGATCCACGCGATCGAGCGCTCCCCGGTGTCGAGCTTGGCGGTGCCCTCCATGCCCGGGCGGAGCGAGGCGCGGAACTCCTCAGCGAGTTGCGGATCCATCTGATCGAAGTCGATCGAGCCGCGGATCTCAAAGACGTTCGCGCCGTCATCGGGCCTGCCCAGCGGCACGATGCGATCGACGACGATCGGGACGCGTTCACCGGGGCGGCTCTTGCGGGCCAAGGCCCCGTCCATGCCCTCGGTGACAAACGAGATGTCGCGATCGTTGACGCGTCCGACGAACTCGAGATTGTCGAGTTGGGCGACGATCATCATCGCCTCGCCCAGCTCGATCGTTGCGCCGATGCGCCGTTCGAGATCGCCGTCGACGATCACGCCGTCGATGGGGGCGCGGATCTCGGCTCGCCCGAGTCTGTAGTTGAGTTGTTTTATTTGCGCGACCAATCCCTTGATCTCGGCCTCGGATTGGGTGCGTTCGTAGGTGTCGCCGATTTCCATGGCGGCGTCGGCTCGTGCCTGGGCCTGGATACGCTGTGCGATGGCCTGTTCAAGGGCCAGCGCGATCTCGGTCGTTCGCATCTGGACGAGCAGATCGCCCTGTTTGACCTCTGCGCCCTTCTCGACGCCATCGCCCAGGCGCTCGATCACGCCGGCGAACGGGGCCGAGACGACGCGCTGGGTGCGTGCCTGGATCTCGAACGGCGCGTCCACGTTGTAGGGCAGCTTGATGAACGTGATCGCGAGTAGGAGCGCCAGGACCATGATCCCGACGAGCTTCCAGACGGTTTGCTTGGGTCCGACGGCCCACGCGCCGCATTTGATCGCCGAGCCCCAGGCACGGGTCGCGAGAAAGCGGTCGTCGCTGCGCCGGACCTTCATGACCGGGGTCACCAGGTCCATCGAGGCCTGGAGCCACTCGACGATGCGGGCGTCCAGCGGGGAATCCTCGCCGGCGCGCTCGACGGTGATAACGCCGACGACCTCGTCGCCGTCGCGGAGCGGCACGCTGGCGACGCGCAGGCTTGCGTCGCTGCTCGCGAGTTTGCGGTGCTCGTGGGTGATGGCCTGGGAAAGCAGAACGTCCTCGCGCTCGTCGGGCGCGGGGTGCATGACCGCCTGCTCCTGGTCGAGGCACTCGTCCATGGCGCTCTCGAGGCCCTTGACCATGTCCATCCGTCGATCGAGCTGCTCGGTATCGCTGATCGCGACGACGCGGATGACGCCGCTGGATTTGCCGACGCCCTTCACCCAGCCGATCGCGACGCGGTCGAGGCTGAGCTGGCGGGAGAGGTCGTTGGCGAGCTGGATGGTCGCGCCCTTGAAGCCGGGCGCCTGGTTGATCGAGCCAATGAGGCGGGTCGCCAGATCGAGCGCGGCGGTGGTGGACTGGGTTCTGCGCAGGGCCTGCGCGAGCGCGTGCCCGTGGGAATACCCGAGCAGGACCTCGATGAGCGCGAGCGTGGTCTGGAGGGCCTGCTTGGAGCGGTGCTCGAGGATCAGCGAGATGACCTGCGTGGGCGCGTTGGAGGAGCCGCCCTGGGGCTGGGGCACGCACGCGGCGACGACGTAGCCCTGGCTCTGGTCCTCGTAGATGCCATCGGACTGCTCGACGCCGAAGACGCGGGTCTGCCCGCTACTGGCGGCGGACCTGGTCGCGCTCAAGACGTCGTGGGAGCTGTCGATCGCCTGATCGTTGGGGGACTCGATGCCACCGGTGGGTGTCCAGACCAGCAGCGGCCTTGGCTCGAGCTCGCCCTCTGCGCCCGAGGGGTTCTCGACGCCGAAGAGGACCGCCTGGCGTGCGCCGCTGACCTGTCCGATGACGGCGGTCAGCTTGGCGAGGAAGGTGCGGTCGTCGGGCGCGGGGGAGGTGAGCTCGCGTACGACGCGCTGCCATCCCGGTGCCTTGAGTTTGGTCAGGTCTATCAAGTCGTTCGCTCCCCGACGAGAAAACAAGTGAAAACCAGGTGAGAACTAGCCGCCGACGCTCTGATCTGTGCCCGCGCTGACGATCATGTCCTGGAACTGCGCGCTCGGCTCACTGAATCGAACCCACGCCGGGAGGCCCGCGGGCAGGCCCTGGGCGTTGTCGATTTCTATCCGGATGCGCAGCGACCTTGCGGCGAACTCCGCGACCGGGCTGACGGCGGTCACGCGTCCTTTCATGACCTTCGGATCGCCTGGAACGCCGATCAATGCCCAAGCGGGGTCGCCGACCGAGAGCTGGAGCGCCTGGGCGAGCGGGGCGTCGACGTCGATGTTCAGCGGGTCGATGCTGACCACACGCACGACGGGCTCACCCTCGCGCATGGTGTCGCCGACGTCTACTTCGACCGCGACCACATGGCAATCGAACGGGGCGCGGAGCGAGAGTCGACGAACATTCTCTTCCAACTGCCTGAGCCGGAGTATCTCCAGCGCGCCGTTCCATTCTGCCTGTTCGACATCGATGGCGGCGATGGCCTCCGAAACGCGCGCGCGGTTGAGCTCCTGCTCGCCGACGCCGCCTTGAGCCTCCGCCGTTCGGATCCGATCGAGTTCTACTTTGGCCAGCGCGTGCTGTTCCCTGGCGCGCCGGAGGGGGATGTCGGTCTCGGTCCTTGCCTTCTGGACATCGAGCGCGGCCTGCTCCAGGCCCACGTCGCCCTGGATGAGCAGCGTGCCCTCGGGGACCACGTCACCAAGCGTAACGCCGACCAGCATGACCTGGGTGGCAATCCGAAAGCTGATCTCGGCGTCCTGGCCCGGGCGGGTGAAGGTGGATTCGCCGCCGAACTCTTGGGCCAGGGACTCGATATCGCGTGTCGGGTCCGGCTGGGGGATATTGGCCAGGGCCGCGAGCACCACGGTGCCAACGACGCCACATGCGGCTACCAGTTTCGTTCTCGCCATCGCGTTCTCCAGTCCTGGGCTCTATCGGCATGGGCCGCCCGGTTTGCCAAGCCCCTTTAGAGGCCTGACTGCCCGCGCCGTCTATCCTTCCGCTCACCCCGCCGAGGGATCGGCGGAGATACGGAGGATTTCCCATGTCCCATTCTACCGCCGTCAAGGACCAGGCCGCCCCCAATCAAGGCGGCAGCCCGTCCATCGCCCCGGTGCCCTTCATGTCGCTCGCGCTGGCGCAAGCGGACATCGACGCGGCGGTCTCAGTCCTCCATTCGGGAATCCTCCGCCAGGGTTCCAAGTGTGCAGAGCTGGAATCGAGATTTAGCGAGGCCTCCGGGGCCGCCCACGGCCTGACCTGCGCCAACGGCACCACAGCCCTCCAACTGGCCTACGGGGCCCTGCTGGAGCCCGGCGACGAGGTCCTGGTCCCGGCGTGGACGTATATCGCCACCGCGAGCATGATCGTCGCCGCCGGCTGCAAGCCGATCTTCTGCGATTGCCGCGAGGACACCTTCCAGCTCGATATCGAGGACGCCGAGAAGCGCCTCACGCCCAAGACCACGGCCATCGCCGCCACCCACCTCTACGGCATGCCCGTAGACATCGACGCCGTCGAAGACCTCGCCAAACGCAAGGGCCTGAAAATCATCTACGACTCGGCCCAGGCGCACCTGGCCACATACAAGGGCAAAGGCCTCGGCGTCTTCGGCGACGCCAACACCTACTCCTTCTACGCAACGAAAAACCTCGCCACCGGCGAGGGCGGCATGGTCACCGTCAACGACGAATCCCTCGCCAAGGACATCGCCGCCCTCCGCTCCCACGGCGAGACCGAAAAATACCTCCACACCAAGATCGGTTTCAACTACCGCATGAACGACATCACCGCCGCCATCGGCTGCTCCCGCCTCGACCGCCTCGCAGCCCAAACCGAAACCCGCCGCAAAAACGCCGACCGCTACGACGCCATGCTCAACGAGATCGACGCCCTCCACGCCCCCACCCGCACCGAAGGCGCCGACAGCGCGTGGCACCTCTACACCGTCAAGATGGATCTCAGCAAGTTCTCATGCTCACGCGACGAGTTCTGCGCGGCTCTCAAAGACCGCGGCGTGCCAACAGCAGTCCACTACCCGCGCGGCTTGACACGCCAGCCGGCGTTTGATCCGTACGTCACCGAGCATCCCAAGGTCGCGGACTCGCTGTCGGCGAAAGTGTTTTGCTTGCCGATGCATCATGATCTGAGCGACGAGCATTTCAAGATCATCGAAGCGATGCTCCGGAAGATCGTGAATATCCAGAGCATATAGGTACGCGTGTCTTCTGGCGTATGCAGTTGAAAAACGCTCGTTTCCGACGACTCATCTAGTTGATGCGTCCGTTCGGGGAGGTAGATGGAGCGTTCCCATGCTGCAATACGCGTTTTTCCTCTTCTGCACGAGTGGCGTCGGATTGACGGTCGGTGGGTCTGTCATGAATCAGGCACTCATGGTCAAGATGGGCATCGAGTTGATCGTGATAGCGATCGTGGGGCTTGGGGTCGATCAGATCGATCGAAACCGCCGAGAGTAGTTTTTCTTCTGTCGTGGTTGAATTCCGCCCGCAATCCGCGACTTGTCTGGTGTATCACGGGTCTTATTTCAACAAGGAGATTCTGAATGACCCCGAAAACTGAGATGAAGAACGTCACTACCTCCCTGGACACGACCGGCACGACTCCCTTGGACACGACCGGCACGACTCCCTTGGACAC
>CBDVAM010000082.1:0-14896 GCA_965371965.1 uncultured Phycisphaerales bacterium | reverse complement strand
CAGGTCGTGAAGCCCAAGGCACCGACGGCGGGGGAGATTGAGAGGCTGAGGCTCGCGGTCGCGTGGTTGGGCGAGGTTGCGCAGGCGGCGGGGGATGAGGGGCTAGGCGCGATCGAGAGTGCGGGGCTGCGTGAAGAGGCAGCTCTGGCCCGGACAGCTCAGGAGCGGAACTGGGACGAGTTGGTTTCATTCGAGGGTTTGGATGGTGGCTTGGAGACGGGTTTTCAGCTTGGCGATGGCGTGCCGGACGCCTGGGCATCGCCCGCCGCGAGTGGACCGATCAGAGACGCGAGCAAGCGGCTGGAAGCTGCGCAGAGCGCGATCGGCGGGGTCATCGGTCCCTGGCGGGACGAGGCGTCCAATCTGGCGACTTTTGCGCGCACCAGCCTTGGAGCCGACAATCTTGACGATGAGCTTGGTGTCGTCTTGGCAGGCCTTGTTGGCGAGCCGGACACGGGCGCTGCCATGGGGCAAACGCTGTTGGTTTGGGCGCAAGGTCAGACCGTGGTGAGGCGTGCGGCGGCGCTTCGGGGCGTGTGGGACGACCTCGGCGGCGATGCGATGGTCGGGTCTAGCTCGGCGGGCGACCCGATCCGCAGTGCGATCCGGGCGGAGATGGGAGAGTCGGCGACCGCGTCGTCGCTGCGAGAGATCCTCGGGCTGTGCAAGCAGGTCGCGGCCGCGAAGACGGCTTCAAGCAGCGATTCGCTGGACCAGGAGACACGAGATCGAGTGAGTGCCAGCGTGTCGGGGTCGGACCTCGGCACGATTGCTCAGACCGAGTTGATAGCGTTGGTCGAGGGCTTGCCCATCATCGTTGGCCCGGACCCTCTGGACGGCGCTCGCCGTTTGTACGCCGCGGCCGTGGTCGCAGAGGAGAGCGCCCGCCAAGCGAGCCTTCAAGATGAGAGCTGGATCCAGGCGCTGCCGATTGCCGCCTCGAGTCTTGGGTCGGCCTGGAAAAGCCGTTTGGATGTCTTGGCCCTCGAGCACGGTGGGGATTCACTCGACATTGATTCGTTTCAGCAGGCGGCGGATGAACTGCGGGCTCAGATCGAGTTGATTCGTAACGCGGCAACAGGCGAACTGGAAGTCACCGGAACCTCGGCTGGCGATCCGGGTGCATGGCGCGACGTTCAGGAGTTGGTTCGGATGCGGCGCGTCGGGGTGATCAATGGCCTGCTTGCCGGCGGGGGTTTCCTGGCAGAGGGTGAAGCGTCCTTTGCGCTGGCGCAGGAGGACGCCGAGGGATTTGGGGCGTGGCTCTTGGAACTTGATCGGGTTGTCGGGGAGGTCGATCTGCTGCGTTCTGGGCTCGGGGCGATGAAGCTCGGGAGCGAGATTGTTGTGCGGGACGATGACGCCGGTGCCCGCACGTTCTCGGAGGTCGCCGAGGGATTGGCCGCGGGTCGCGCCGTGCAGCAGAGCGATGTGGCAGGGATGCTCGCGGCGCTGGGGACGGCGGGTGACGGGGTCCTTTCGCGTGCCGCGAAGGTGGCGGCTCTGGATGACGGCGGGCGGTCGATTGACGACATCAGGTCGGACCTGCGAGACGCTCTGGAAGACGGACCGAGCCCGGACTCGGCGGTTGCCCATGCGGCGTGGCGGGCGCTGGCGGCGCGGGACGTGTTTCCGGTCGTCGATCAGATGGAGAAAGACCTGACCCTGAGTCACGACGCCTTGGAGTTCTTTATTGACCGCAACGACGATCGATTGGAGGTCTGGGAGGGGCTCGAAGCGTCGGTCTGGGACCGGGGCTGGGTCCGCTGGAGCGAGAACGGGTCTGGCGAGCTTGCGGCGTGGGTAGTTGTCGCCGAACAGATCATGGCGCTGCATCCCGGCGACGATGCGGACATCCCGAGCGTCGGCTTGGCGCAGATCGAGGTCAACAAGGAGATTCTGGTCGCGCGTGGCGACGCCGCGGATGGCACGTCGGGCGCTCGCCAGCGAGCCGAGGATCTGCACAGGTTGCTTCAGGCACGTGTCGATGATGGCGAGGCACTGTCACCTGGCGTGTCGACCGACCTGGCGGCGCTGCGCAAACTGCTCGATCGCGAGGGGGTCAAGGAGGGCGCGCTGGATTACGATCCCCAGGAGGACCTTGGGTGGACGGTGCTGGACACGAACACCAAGGAGCGATTGGATCTGTCCCATAGCGCGAGTGGCGAGCGGTTGAGCTTTGTGCGCCTGCGCGATGGCAATGGCGCGGACGTGGGGCAGGACGCCAAGGCCGTGTTCCTCTGCACGACGGAGATGTCGGTGGGCGCCGTCGCGGCTCTCCTGGATCCAGATGCCCTGGGCGCACTCGCGACCACATGGAAGGAACTCGCCGACCGTGCGGGCGTGGGCAGCGGGCAGGGGCGACTGGTTGTCTGGGACTACGACGGGTCTGGCCTTGCGGTCACACACGACGCTTTGGACGATCCGAACATCACCTGGATGACACGGACCGTCCTCCTCGAGGACGACCGAGACCAGACGTGGACAAACTTCGATGGCTCTCGGTTGATGCCGCTGGAAGATGTGGGGTTTGACGCATCCAAGCTGCTCTGCGAGCGGTTGTTAGGGGGGCGTCTGCCGACCGTCGCGGAGTTCGCGATCGCGCTCGCGATGGAGGGCGTGCGGGGAGACTTGTTTGATGCAAGCGATCGTCCTCTTGGCGTCGATTGGAATCTTCGCGACCGGGGATTCGATTCGCAACGACAGCATGCCATGGGCATTCCAGAGTCCGTGAGCCGTCGGGTGCTGTACTTGGATGACTTCGGGCGGTGGGGATCCGGGGACAGGTATCCGGACAGGAGCGAAGCGACGCTGTGGGCTGCGCACGACGATGGCGCCACACTGTTCGAGCCCGTCGACGTGCCACGGGGCCGGACATTCCGCCATCTGGTCGGCAACGTCGCGGAGTGGGTCGTTGATGGCGATCCAACCCTCGCGAGTTCGGCCCGCGTGATGGGCGCGTCGGCGATCTCACCGGCGGAACTTGGATACAGCGAGCCGGTCACGCCAAGATTATTAGGCGGATACGGGGTCTATGACGTCGGGTTTCGCGTCGCTCTTGATATCGAGAAGCAGGAGATCAAGACCTTCGCCAGCGACGATGAGATCGCAGAGGAGATCAGCTCGTTCTCGGCGTGGATTCGATAATGCCATATCTCTGAGCCGACCGTCGGTGGGGCGTTGGATCTAGTCTTGATCCGACGGGACCGATACGAAGGTGGTGTCGGTCTCGCGGGCGAACCGCCCATCGGGATCCGAGTGCTTGGCGAGGATGACGCTCTTGGCAAAGAGGGCATTGCCCAGCGCGTCGCCCGTCCCCTCGAGTTCGCCGGTATTGGTCGCGACGACATGGGTCCTATAGACGGGCTGGGTGGACGAGCAGCCGGCGAGGGCGGCGAGCGAGACGATCGTGGTCAGGGCGGCGCGGGTCATGGTTTCTCTCCCTTGGGGCTGCGTGGGGCGTGCGGCTGAGATCCGCTCAGTCTGTCGGATCGGCTCGCGGGAGATCACGGTCGAGGACAGTTGTTCGGGGCGGGTTGGATCGGACCATCGTGATCCGGATGATGAGCCCAGGCGGCGTCCTCGGTCCGACCGGCCGATCGGGACATTCTGGCGGGCGTCCGGCGAAGGACCGGGCGGGGGCCTCACGGGGCGTTCTCGGGCGTTATCATGGCGATGGACGCCCAGGGGGCGAGGAGCACGCATGCAGGTATCGGAAGTGGATCGTCTGGCGGCAGCGATCCGCGAGACCCAGGGCAGCTTCAGCGACGAGTCCGGCGACGAGCGGGCCAAGGCGATCGAGCAGTTGATCCGCGAGGGGCTGGAGAAGCTGGTCCCCAGCGAGCGCGGCGGGTTTCTCGTCGAGTTGTCGAAACGGTTCCCGACGTGGGACAGCGACGTGCGCGGGGTGATCGAGGATGGGGCCATCGCGTCGCAGGCCGACAAGCAAGAGGACCGCGATTGGACCTGGCATGTCGATCGCTTGGCATCGCTCTATGAGGAGTTGCCCGAGGAGCAGCGCGAGGAAGTCTGCAAGGCCTTGGTCGCCAAAGGGATGGCGAGCAAGGCCCAGGCCCACGGGGCTTGGCCGCAGGAGGCGGCGGGCAAGGTCCACGCGAGGTATTACGGCGGCGATGCCGGCCCGATCGACGAGGGGCGGGCACTCGAGCTGCTGGCGATGCTGGGCGACGTGGCGCTGCGTCTGGACAAGGTCGTGCGGGCGGTGTGGGTAAGCCTTGTGCCCGATGATCGGTTGCGCCAGCCGGCGGCGCTGGATCGGGTGCTGACTGCCTTTCTGACCGGGGACCCGCAGGCCCAGACTGACAAGGTCGAGCAGCAGATCAAGGATCTTCGCCAGCGAGCGCAGCTGATGATCGGGACGCTGGCGGAGGCCGGGCGGGTGGCGTTCAACCGGGTGGAGTTTCTCTTGCCGCCGGAGATTGAGCGGATGGCGCCCAAGAGCACGCTGACGCGCTCGAACGAGCACCAGTGCTGGGTGACGTACAAGAAGCGGGCGTCGTTTATCGAGCGGGAGATCTTCCAGCAGGAGATCCGGCGCGATCTGGGCGAGGAGCTGCGCAAGGTTCTGGGCGCGGGCGGCACGAGCGGCACGAGCGGAACAAGGGGCGGCTGAGTTCGATCAGCAAGAAGGGGGGAGTTGAGTTCCCATGAGTGATCTTGTCCATTGGCATGAGGGCCTGTTCTTGCGCCCGCATCACCTGCAGTTTCTGCAACGTGCGACCCAAGAAGCGATCGCGACCGAGCGGCGTCGGCGGTATCCATACCCCTACGGTGTGATCGACTCGGAGATGAGCCGCGACCATCTGGAGGAGTTTCAGGTCCGGTTTCGGCGGCTGACTGCGGTGCTGCCGACGAGCGGGCGGCTTGTGAGATTTCCCGAGCAGGCAGACCTGGAGCCGTTGGATATCGAGCGGGCGTTCACGTCCACCGACGAGCCCTTGCGTGTGTTCCTGGCGGCGCCGCATTACCAGGATCGGCGGGCGAACACGATCGGCCTGGGCGAGCGTGCCGACGCGCTCGATGGTCGGTTGTATCGCGTGCACGAGCTGAGCGAGGCGCACGACGAGAACACCGGGAAGAACCCCCAGCCGATCGAGTTGATGCATGTCAATGCCCGCCTGGTGCTGGAGAACGAGCTGACCAGCGAGGTGGAGGCGATGCCGCTGGTGCGGATCACACGGGCCAAGGCCGGTGATCGTCGGGCGATTGTGGACGATGAGTATGTGCCGCCGTGTCTGTGTATCGGCGCGTCGCCGCGCTTGCGGAACCTGCTGATGGATCTGCTGACGCACCTGCGGACGGCTCGGCGAGAGTATCTGAGCGGGTTTCGGCGTACGGGGTTTCGCCTGAGCATGGGCGATTGGACGCGTCTCGAAGACGTGCTGAAGATGCAGGCGGTGAACCGGCTGCTGGGGCGAATGAGCAACTTGCTGAAGGACGAGGCGGTCAACGGCGTGACGCCGCTGGATCTGCACATGGAGTTGCGCGACGGGCTGGGCGAGTTGTCGGTGATCCCGCGCGAGGGGTTCAGCGAGCACGGTGCGGACTTGTTCGACGTGCCGGATTATGACCACGAGCACTGCCTGGCGGCGTTCGAGCTGATGGAACAGCGGATCCGCGAGCTGATCCCCAGCGGGGGCGAGGCGATCCGGGCGATCAAGTTCCGTCCCGAGGACGGCGTGCTGGTGCTGAGCGAGGAGCTGAGCGAGGACGAGCTGACCAATCGGTCGTACTACCTCTTGCGTCTGACGACGCGCGAGGATCACACGGCGCTGGCCGACGAGGTGCAGGATCGCGAGCGGTTCAAGCTGATGTCGTACAACCATCGCCATCGCAATCGCCAGGGTGTGGCGCTGGCGTACGAGCCGCACCCGCCGCGGGGGGTGTCGCCGGACGCGAAGTACGCGTACTTCCGCCTGGTGCGCGAGAAGGACGAGTGGAGCAAGCTGATGTGGGAGGAGATCGTCAAAGAGAAGCGGATGGCGACGCGGTTCAAGGGTTCGGACACCGGGCGGTTCGGCGATGACGGGGTCTCGCTGGTCATGCCCGCGGGCGGGGGTGAGTGATGGGCGGTCGAACCGAGGAACTCTTGAAGATCTGTGAGCCGGTGTTCCAGCACATCTGCCAGCTGAATCGGCGGCTGGAGCGGGGAGGGGAGCTGGACAAGTTCGTCGCGCGCGACGAGCTCAAGCAGCTCTTGAGTCGCACCGAGAGCGAGATCCGCGGCGCGGGGCTCGAGCATCTTGCGCCGGAGATCCATCGCGATCTGGTGTGCTTTTGCGACTGCATGATGCGGACGATGCCGGGCGAGCTTGGTCGGAACTGGGAGATGGGTCCCAGCGAGACCCAGCGGACGATCTCCGAAGAGCTGTTCGAGGATCGGGCGTTCGAGACGTCGTTTATCGAGCGGGCACGCGATGCGCTGGAGACGTATCGCCAGCGTCCCGATGACGACGCGCGCTCGCGCCTTGCGGTGTATTACGTCGCGATCGGCCTCGGATGTCAGGGGGCGTACGAGGGTCAGCTCGTGCAGCTGGAGGCGCTGGCCAAGCAGATCACCGCGGCGCTGGGCGATCTGGTGCGCAGTCCGGGGACGCGTTTGTGCCGTCAGGCATATGAGCATACCGATTCGCGTGCGCCGATCGACGCGGGCGTGTCGATCGGGCGGGCGGTGGTGCTGATCGTCGCGCTGGTGTTTCTGGTTGTCGTGCTGATCGGGCACCTGTGGATGTATCGCAGCCGGGCGGATGAGATGAGTGGCGCGATCGACGAGATCCGTCGCGACATTGGGCCGATGGCTGACGCGGAGGGTGGCTGATGCGCGGACTGAGCATGTTCTCGAGGTTCGGCGCGATGCCGATGGGTGTCCAGATGGCCCTGGGCGCGGGGAGCCTGGGCGTGATGGGCCTGTTCTACCTTGCCTGGTTTTTCTGGCGCTCGGGCGGGGGTTGGATCATCATCATCGGCGTCGCCATCTTGCTGGTGATCGTGTGCTTTGCGATCTACCGCTTCTTCCGCAAGCGCAAGGCGGATAAGCGGGGAAAAGAGTTCACCAAGGAGATGTCGTCGCTCCCCGGGCAGGGCGACAAGGCCCAGGACGCGAGTTTTTCCCGGGCGTTCGAGGAGGGGATCGAGAAGTACCGCCAGGCCGGGCGCAGGGTGATGGAGCAGCCGTGGTTTCTGGTGATCGGCGAGCCGTCGAGCGGCAAGACCAAGGCGATCAAGCGGTCGATCCGGTTCGATCCGCTGCTGACCAACCGATATCAGGGCTCGGGCGGCACGCAGAACATGGACTGGTGGTTCGCCCAAGACGCGGTGATCATAGATACCGCGGGCAAGATGGCGTTCCCCGAGAACGCCGAGCGGGTGAGTTCTACCTGGTCGGAGCTGCTGCGGAAGCTGAAGAAGGCGCGCCCGTTTGCGCCGATCAACGGCGTGCTGCTGTTCATCTCTGCCGAGAGCATCCAGGAAAAGACCGTCGAGCAACTACAGGACGAGGCGCGGGTCGCCAACACGCGTCTGCGCGAGATCAATCGTGATCTGGGCGTGCGGTTTCCGGTCTGGGTGATCATTTCCAAGGCCGACAAGATCACTGGGTTTCGCGAGATGCTCCACGAGCTGACCGCGGCCGAGGAGCAGCACCAGATCTTTGGATGGTCGAACCCGGTCAAGATCAGCAGCGCCGAGAGCGACAAGCCGTTCGACGCCAAGCGCGTGCAGGAATACGTCAATGAGATCGCGGCCAACGTCGAGCGGCTGCGGATGAGCGTGATCCAGAACCCGACGCCGCAGGCGATCGCGGTGGATCCCGATGCGAGGCGGCTGGACGAGGTGGACGAGCTGTACCAGCTCCCCGAGGCGCTTCGGCGGATCGGCTACCGCCTGCAGCTCTACGCCGAAGAGGCGATGAGCCAGGGCGTGAGCGGCACGCCGCTGTTCATGCGGGGGATCTATTTCACGAGTGCCGAGCAGAAGGGCGACGTGCTGGACCTGCTGCTTGCCGAGCAACTGGATATCCCGGTGAGCGAGCTTCGTCGGCCCGTGGGCGAGGAAGAGGATGACCCGAATCGCGACTATGGGTCGCCGTATTTTCTGAAGGACTTGTTCGAGCGGAAGGTGTTCGAGGAATCGGGCCTGGTGACGGCGCAGCGCAGCGTGGGCAAGGCCGAGACCCGCCGGCGGATCTGGATGATGGGCGGACTCGCGGCGTCGGCTTTGCTGGTGATCGGGCTGGGATATTGGGCGTCCGGAGCGCTCAAGGAGATGATCGAGCTGCGGAGTGGATTCTGGCACGAGGTGGCGGATCGCACGCCGCGAACCGTGACTATCGGCGGGGGTGATTCTAAGGGGGGGATCGCTGATCAAGACCGGTTCCGGCTTGTCAAGAAGGTGGATGGCGGATACTCGTTCGAGGGGGGCCAGACCTTCGCAATCTCACACGATGAGAGCCTGGGCGGGGCCGCACAACTCGGCGAGCAGTTCGAGGGCGCGGGGGCGCTGCCACCCGGCAATACGTACGGATTCCAGATCCCGCTTCGAACGCTGCAGTACGCGACGGATTTCAAGAAGCCGAAGGCCGGCGGCATCGCGTGGGCGTTCTTCTGGCCCGCGCGAAAGCTCACGGGCGAGGTCTTCGAGTCGCAGAAGGCGGCCCATCTTCGGGTGCTGGTTGACGGTGTTCTCGGGCCGACGATTCTGGCCGCGCACGAGAGGCTTGGGACGACCGACCCCGACTTCACGGGCAAGGAGCGTGAGGCGGCGATCGAATCGCTCGGCGAGTTGCTCAAGTTGGAGGCGGGCGGCACAGAACCGATCAAGATCGAGCCGCTGGTGAGATTCGTCGCGTTCGGCGGCGACGACGAGGTGATGGGAGTGGCACCGGGGGATGTGGCGTCGCCGGCGCAGCAGGTCGCGGCGCTTCAGATAGCGATCGATGCGACCTACAGCCCAGAGAGCAATCTGGGTGCGCGGGGTAAGTGGCCGCCGGATCGCGTGCTCGACGTTCGTCCCGGTCCGGATTCGATCACCAAGGGTGTCGCGTGGTTTGTGGGGTCTCAGATCAAGCAGAGCCAGGACAGCAAGCGCGGCACGGGTGCCTGGGCGCGGCTTATCAAGTTGCAGGAGAGTCTGCGGCTGTATCAGGAGGCCGAGGTCAAGCTCTTGGGCGTTTCGTTCAACGTTGAGACCGAGACCGCCTATGCACAGGCGTTGGGCGAGTGGAGGGAGTATTGGGCGCAGCTTGAGGGTGCTCATCAGGAACTCGGGGATGCGTGGGACGAGCTGGTAAATGCGCCGTCGGTCGATGGCGGGGACGACCTTCTGGGCGAGATGTCCGTCAACAGCGCGATCGAGCTGGCGACGATGCAGGTGCTCAGGGGGCCTCGCGACAACTACGATCGGCTGCTGCAGATCGTGAGCGAAATGGAAGAGGGCTCGCCGACGAAAACCATTGACGACAAGGGCGAGTTGGCGGACCTTGCGGACGCGTCGTCGGAGTTGAAGAGCGCGAGGGCGGCGCTGGTGCTGGGCTGGCAGGACTTCGCGTCCAAGGTCGACACCGGCGAGGGCGGATCGGAGTGGACTGTCCTGCAGAAGCACGCGGGCGACTATCTGAGAAAACCGGGCGATGCGATGGAAGGCCCGAGTATCGGCGAGGCGAGGTTCAAGGACCGGTTCCTGGCCATGAAGACCCTGGCGGGCGTGCTCGGCGCGGATGATCGCGTCGCCCCGGGCGACGCGGTTGATCCCTTCGGCATGGTTGAGTCGGTGCTGAGCAAGACCGAAGAGCCGTTGCTCGATGAGGACGAGCTTGACAAGATCGGAGCCGCGCTCGCCGTTGGCGGCAAACCCGAGGGGGCGAAGACGCACGCGGCGCAGGTTGGCACCGCGGCGGCTCGGTTCCAGCGGTTTTCCGTGATGTCCGTGGCGCTGAAGGCGCTCGAGGAATCTCCGAGCGGGGCGGACATCGGAGGGTTGATCGGCGGGCGAGTCGACAAGGCCGAGCGAGTCGCGCGGACGGCGATTCCGCTCACCGGCTTCGAGGAAGGATCGCACTACCTTGACCGCTACAACGCCGGCGAAGCGGGCGTTGTCATCGGGGCGATTGATGCGATGATCGATGAGAGGGCCCGCCTGAACGCTGGGGGCACCGGTCTCGATCCGCTCGATGCGGATACGTTCGACGCGAGGATCGAGCCGCTCGGCGCCGCTCGCGCGGCATACCTGGGCGAGTATTTCGACTATTGGTCCGACACGGTTCCTGGGGAGGTTGTGGCGGGCGATTTCGATTGGGCGGCGGCCCGCGAGATTGTGGGCAACATCGTGGTTCGCGACGTGAACCGCATGATGGAGAGCGAGTTCGATCGGTGCCTTGGGGCGCTCGGGCTCGGGTCTCTGGATGATGTGGGCACGGATCAGGAGCAAAAGGAGGTCAAGGACCGGCGCGGCGAGATCCAGGATGCGGTCAACAAGTATGGCGATCAGGACTCCCCGCTGAAGATCAGCGATTGGACGGTGCTTGTTCCGTCTGGCAGCCAAGGGGCGGATGCGCTGCTGGACGCGCTGCGTCTTCCGCCGGGGGCAGAGGGGCACAAACTTCTCAAGCGAGAGATGTTTGAGCCCGAGGGAATCGAGGCGCGAGATTCGTACTGGTCGGGCATGATGCTGGGGCTGCTGGAGTTGGCCGCGACGGAGGGGGCGCACGCAATCGGCGGGGCGTTGGAGGATCTGGAGGCGAATGGCGAGAAGAAGCCGTTCAACTTGTCGGGCGGGCAGTGGCTCAGCTTCGAACAGGTGCGGGCGATGGCGCGGGACGTTCAGGGGGTGGCCGCGAGAGGGGATTGGAGCGACGATGCGCTCGGTCGCCTCCCATCGAACACCCAGGAGTCCATGAAGACGTTGCTCGGCTGGGGTAAGCTCAGCGACGAGGATACCGAGACGCTCCAGCGGTTCGGCAAGCTCCTGACCGTTCTGGTCGGGGACGGCGATTCCGAGTTTGAGGAGCTGCGATTCGAGTTGGTGCTCGTCGGGTACGGGGACGTGTACGGCGACCCGCCGGAGCGGCCCTCTCCACTGAACAACACCCAGCGAGATGCCTACCAGCATCTCTTGAACGAATACCTCAGCATGGATGTTTCTGTCGGCGAGGATCGGCTCGAGGAAGTCGGGCGTTTCGACACGCGCGGGAAGCTCGGCGCTGTCAGTGAGTTGCAAGAAGAACCGGGGAGCACCGGGGCGATTCGGATCGGATTCTCCAACGAGAGCACCTCGGATCCGGACACATGGGGAGAACTACGCGGCGAATGGAGCCTGCTCATGGCAATCGTGCGGACGAACGCGCGGGTGACAATCAGGGACAAGTCGTACCGGCTCGCTCGGCTCAACAAAGTTGAGAATCCCGGCGCGCGCGCCACGGGCGACGGTCTCCCTTACTACATAGGCCTGCGAATCGTCAATGACGATGGGCGAGACAATGGGCGGGGCGATGGCGTGCGCGAGCGTGCCTTGACCGAGTTGCTCAAGGATCGGGATGAGGGCGACCCATGGCCTTAGTGTCGGTGCGTGCGCACTGAGGCATAAGACTGTCGGAGGACCTGCGGCATGATCGCCGGCGATGACTTCGGTGTGACGGCGTTCGGGAAGCACCCGGGCTGGGCCGATCACATCGACGATATTCCGATTCCTACACCTGAGCTCGGGCTCGTGCGCGAGTTGCTGTACGCGCACGGGATCCGGCGGGTGATCGATCGCGGGGGGTGGGCCGAGCTTCCAGACGACAGGCGTCTGGGCGGGTTCGACCATCGGTTTCTCTGGTATATCGAGGGCATAGTCGTCATCGGACGGATGCGACGGTCAACCGACACGAGCGGGCGGTCGGCGTACCCGTTTGTCGTCTGCGCGCAGGCTCCAGAGGAGTTCTCGGGATGGCTTGTGGCTCATGGCGGACCGATTCTGGATCGGCTCGAAGCGAGATGTATGGAACTGACCGATAGCGCCGGCGTGCTGGCTGCGGTCGGCGAGGCCCATGCAGAGTTGCGTTCGGCGTGCGCTGAGGCCGAGGAGCCGGTCGCGGCGAGCACTCAGACGGGCGACGCGGCGGAGGGTGAGTCGCCCGGACGGACCGGGCTGTATCGGATTTTGTTTCAGATCGAGCGCGAGATGCGGGCGTTCGGGGCTGGGGTCCGCGTGTCGGGCACCGAGAAGCTCGATCCATCATCGCGCCACATCCGCCTTCCCGGGCGGGGCAAGGGTGACCTCCAGGAACTCTGGGCGTGGGGCGGATTCATGCGTGAGCACCTGTCTGCCGGGACGCCGATTCTGGGCGTATGTCCGAGTGAGGCGGCCTGGTGCGATGTGATCGTTGGCAAGCTGGACGATGGCTCTTTGGTGCCGATGATGATGAACGCGTCGGGTATGCGACCGGCGAGCGAAGAGGCCTACGAGTTGGACGACGAGTTTCTCTCGCGTGCGGATGCGGCGATACGGCGGACGGTCGAGGAGATCGCCGAGCGAGAGCGGGCCGGGCTCGAGCGGCTGCGCCGGGCGACGGGGGCGATGAGAAAGGGCGCGGATGCCGCTCGGAGCAAGGGGCTCGGGATCGGCCGCTGGTTCCGCGGGAAACCCGGCTGACGACCCGGCCTGTTTTGCTTGGCTGGCAGCGGGATATCCGCAGGGTCGCGCCGGACAGGCCCGCCCTTGGGCGTGCTCCCGGGGGGCAGGACCTGCGGGTTCTTGGCGTGATTGTGGCGATCGGAACTTGGGGTGACGCGCAATATCTGCGCGGTTCCTGTTCGGGTCCCCTTCGTTGCACGGGGCGTCCAAACATGCTAGCCTCCCCGGGAAGCCGATTGGCCCGCCCACCGGGGGGCGGTGGGGATGGTGTCGCGATTGCGAGCCGACGGACAAAGGAATGAGATATGAGAGCGAGAGTATTGGATGCCTCCCGTGCCATGGCGCGGATGACGGGTCGTTCGAGGATGTGGATGGCGCTCGCTGTTGCGGTGATAGCGAGCGTGCCGGTACATGCTCAGGATGATCCAGACACAGGGCCTCTGGGTCGCGTCTCGCCGGAGCCCGATGACGGGCAGGCGTTCGTGATCGGGCAGATCGTGCTGGAATATGCGTGGAATCGCGACGGGGAGCCGTTCGCGGGTCACCCCGGGCTGCCGAACGTGGAGTCGATGTACGACACGACGGTGCGGCTGCTCCAGACCGACGAGGGGTTCGTTCGCCCCCGCTCGGGGCTGCCGACGGTGACGCTGACGCTCGCGGAGATCAACGCGATGCCCGATCAGGTGCTGCATCGCAGCGCCGTGGTTTCGGTGATGGAGTCGATCCGCAATCGTCTGAACCAAGAGGGCGTGATCGGAGTGTTCGCGTATCCGGCAGATCTGGTGCTGACCGGTGCCGGCGTCGATCAGCGCCCCCAGGGCGATACCGGGATGATGGTGCGAGTCCTCATCGGCTGGGTCAGCGACGTGCGGACGATTGGCAGCGGCGAGCGGTTTGGGGACGAGGCGGTTCGCAACGCGGGCCAGCACGAGCGGACGCGGCGCAACTCGCCTGTGCAATCCGCGACCGAGGACGAGCGCAACGTGCTCGACCGACGGGCGTTGGACGACTATGTGCTGCGGCTGAATCGCCATCCCGGTCGGGCGGTCAATCTCGGTGTGGGCACGGGGACGGGGCAGGGCAGCGTCGTGGTGGACTACCACATCTTTGAGGCCAAGCCCTGGTTTGCGTACTTCCAGCTCTCCAATACCGGCACCGAGGAGACCAACGAGTGGCGTGAGCGATTGGGATATGTCCACAACCAGTTCACCGGCAACGACGACGTTCTCACGATCGACTTCATCACGGCGAGCCTTGACGACTCCAACGCGCTGGTCGCGAGCTATGAAGCGCCGTTCGGATCTGAAGACAACATTCGCTGGCGTGTCCAAGGCTCGTGGAACGAGTTCACGGGCTCGGATATCGGCGGGGAACCTGAGAACGATATCGACGGCGATGGATGGTCGCTCGGCGGGGACGTTATCTGGAACGTCCATCAGGACCGCGAGTTGTTTGTCGATATCGTCGGCGGCCTGCGGTACCACCAGGTCACCTTCGAGGCCGCGAACCTGAACACGTCCGGTGACGGGACGTTCTGGCTGCCGCATATTGGCGTCAATGTTGATCGGCTGACGGAGATATCGACATTCGTCGCGGGTGCCGACTTTGAGATCGGTATCGCGAACGAGGATTCGAGCGAGCTCGAGCGTCTGGGGCGCGTCAACGTGGACACCGAGTGGGTGCTGTTCAACTACAACGTGGAGTGGTCGTTCTTCCTGGAGCCGGTGTTCTTCCGCGAGCATTTCCTGGATCTGGACAACACATGGAATCCTCGCAAGACGTTGGCCCACGAGATCGCGTTCGAGTTGCGAGGTCAAGAGGCGTTCGGGTCGAGGCTGGTGCCGAACTACCAGGCGGTCACCGGCGGTGCCGCGACGGTTCGGGGGTATCCCGAGTCCGAGGTCCCGTCGGACTCGGTCACGGTGTTTACGACCGAGTATCGGTTCCACGTTCCGCGGGCATTCGAGCCGGGCGAGCCGGGCAGTTTTCTCGGCGAGCCGTTCAAGTTTCGCCCCCAGCGGGTCTGGAGCCGACCGGATTGGGACCTGGTGGTCAAGGGTTTCCTTGACGTTGCGCGAGCGGCGAACAACGACGCGTTGTCGTTCGAGCCGGACGAGACACTCGTCGGCGCGGGCCTCGGCGTTGATGTCCTGTTCAAGCGGAACTTCGTGCTGAGCCTCGACTGGGGCATGGCATTGGCGGACACCGACAATTTCGCGTACGGGGATAGTGAATTGCACTTTATTCTGACGCTGTTGTATTGAGC
>CBDVAM010000081.1:0-15015 GCA_965371965.1 uncultured Phycisphaerales bacterium | reverse complement strand
GCACGCTCGATTCCGACGACTTCTTCGGGTATCTGGATCTCTACGCCGAGGGGTGTGAGGGCTGATCGCGCCGTCGCGTGGGCATCCTGCTCGTGGCTTCCGTTTCCCAGGGGTTTCCTGTGGGTGGTCGCCGCTCGGGCCAATCCGATAACCGGCGAGGCTGGGTTTGCAACCAAATGGCGGGCGCAGGAGTTCAAGATGTGCGTGGCGCTTGTCGCCATCTGCACTATGCTCTGAGGAAGACCTCTGAGGAGATTCGAGAGATGTCCATGATTCTGCGCGCTTCGTCGGCGGCCCTGGCCGCTCTGCTTACCCTGCCCGCTCATGCTCAGGATGAGGGTGAATCTACCCCCAGCGAGCCGACGATTGAGAAGCTGGATGCCTCGATGTTCGGGGCGCTGAGGTTCCGCTCGATTGGGCCGGCGATCAACTCCGGGCGGATCAGCGACTTTGCGGTCAATCCTCAGAACCACAGCGAGTACTACGTCACGACCGCGTCGGGCGGCATCTGGAAGACGACCAACGCCGGGACGACCTTCAGCCCGATCTTCGATTCCCAGGCGTCGTACTCGATCGGGTGCATCGCGATGGATCCGAGCGACCCCAACACGCTGTGGGTCGGCACGGGCGAGAACAACTCGCAGCGCTCGGTCAGCTTCGGCGACGGGGTCTACAAGAGCGTGGACGGCGGGCGGTCGTGGAAGAATGTCGGGCTCAAGGACTCCGAGCACATCGGCATGATCCAGATCGATCCGCGCAACGGCGACATCGTGTATGTCGCGGCCCAAGGCCCGCTGTGGCGGGGCGGCGGCGATCGCGGTGTGTACAAGACGACCAACGGCGGCAAGAGCTGGGATCGGGTGCTGCATGTCTCGGATGACACCGGCATCAACGAGGTCCACATGGACCCGCGCAATCCGAACACCCTGTACGCCAGCAGCTATCAGCGAAGGCGTCGCCAGTGGACGCTGGTCGACGGCGGGCCGGAGTCGACCATTTACAAGTCGACCGACGCGGGTAGGTCGTGGAACAAGATCTCGCGAGGCCTGCCGGGCGGGGATGTCGGACGCATCGGCATGGACATCAGCCCGGCTAACCCAGACGTGCTGTACGCGATCGTCACCGCGACTGGGAGCAGCTCGGGGTTCTTTCGTTCGGACAACGCCGGGGTGAGTTGGCGGCGCATGAGCGGATACAAGACCTCCAGCCCGCAGTACTACAACGAGATCTTCGCCGACCCGCACGACGTGGATCGCGTGTATCTCTGCGACACGTTCCTCATGGTGACCGGCGACGGCGGGGCGAGCTTCGGGCGCGCAGGCGAGAGCCGCAAGCATGTGGACAATCACGTCGTGTGGATCGACCCAGGCGACGAGAATCACCTCCTGGTGGGCTGTGACGGGGGCGTGTACGAGACGTTCGATCAGTGCGGCAGCTATCGGTTCATGCCCAACCTGCCGATCACGCAGTTCTATCGCGTCGCGGTGGATACCGCAGAGCCGTTTTACAACGTGTACGGCGGCACGCAGGACAACAATACATTGGGCGGGCCGAGCCGGACGGTCAACAGGGTGGGCATCGTCAACAGCGACTGGTTCGTGACCGTCGGGGGCGACGGGTTCGAGACCGCGGTCGATCCCGAGGACCCGATGATCGTCTACAGCCAGTGGCAGTATGGCGGGCTGGTGCGCCATGACCGGCGCAGCGGCGAGACGGTGGACATCAAGCCGCACCCGTCGCCCGACGAGGATCCATACGTCTTCAACTGGGATGCGCCGCTGATCATCAGCCCACACAGCAACACTCGGCTGTACTTCGGCGGGCGGCGGCTGTTCCGCTCGGACGACCGGGGGAACTCGTGGACGCCGGTCAGCGATGACCTGACGCGCGGGCTCGATCGCACGACGCTGGAGATCATGGGCAAGGTCCAGAAGCCCGAGGCGGTCGACAAGGACCAGTACACGTCGATCTACGGCAGCACGATTTCGCTGAGTGAGAGCCCGTTGATCGAGGGGCTGATCTATGTCGGCACCGACGACGGGCTGATCCAGGTGACCGAGGACGATGGCGAGAGCTGGCGGAAGATTGATGTCTTCCCCGGCGTGCCGCATATGACGTATGTCTCGGATATCGAGGCCTCGCGGCACGACGCCGATACCGTCTACGCGACGTTCGACAATCACAAGAGCGGCGACTTCACGGCGTATGTGCTCAAGAGCACCGACCGCGGGCAGACGTGGGTGAGCGTCGCGGGGGATCTGCCCGAGCGCAACATCGCATACTCGCTCAGCGAGGACCATGTCGATCCGGATCTGCTGTTTCTCGGCACCGAGTTCGCGTGCTACTGGACCCGCAACGGGGGCAAGGGCTGGCATAAGATCGCGGGCCTGCCGCCGATCGCGGTCCGCGATGTGGAGATCCAGCGCCGGGAGAATGACGTCGTGCTGGCGACGTTTGGGCGCGGGTTCTATGTGCTCGACGACTACACGCCATTGCGTGAGGCCAACGACGGTCACTTCAAGGCGGATGCGTTCATCTTCCCGGTGCGCGATGCGCTGCAGTATGTGCCGACGGGGTACAACGGTGCCGGGAGCAAGGGCGCGAGCTACTACTCGGCGAGCAATCCGGCGTTTGGCGCGACGATGACCATCCACGTCAAGGACGTGCCCAAGAATCCCAGCGCCGATCGCAAGAAGCAGACGATGACCGCGGAGAACTATCCGAGCCTCGACGTGCTGCGTGCCGAGGACCGCGAGACCAGCCCGGCGATGTATCTGACGATCCGCGACGGGGAAGGCGAGATTGTCAGCCGCCAGAGCATCGGCGCGAGCAAGGGCATGCGCCGGGTCACATGGAATCTGCGGTATTCCGGCGGCGGGCGTGGTGGACCCATGGTCGCTCCGGGGACATATTCGGCCCAGATCAGCCTGCTGCACAATGGCGAGGTGACCGAGCTTGGAGAGGCGCGCGAGTTCAATGTCGTGTCGCTCGACCGGGCGACATTTGCGACGGACGACCCCGACGACAAGCTGGCGTTCCAGCACGAGGCGATCGAGTTGTACCAGCGTGTGCAGGCGGCCCAGAGTTCGATGGGCGAGGTTCGGGCGCGTCACGACGCGGTTCGGCGGGTGGTGCTCGCGTCGCGGGACGCGGATCTGGCGATGCTCGAGGATCTCAAGGCGGTCAACGACGGGCTCGCAGACTTGGGTGTCGTCATGTCGGGCGACCGCAGCGCATCGCGCCGCCAGTATCCGACGGCACCGGGGATCTCCAGCCGGGTCTCGACTGCTCTGTTTAGCACCATGGGCGTGAGCAGTGCGCCGACGCAGACCCAGCGTGACCAGCTTCAGTATGCGGGCGAGTTGTTCGAGGACGCGCTGGAGACGCTGCTCGGGCTCGATCAGGACATGAACGCGTTGGAAGCGGAGCTGGACGCGATCGGCGCGGCGTGGACGCCGGGGCGGACTCCGACGAAAAACCATCAGAGCGAAAAGCAGCAGAGCAGCAGATAAGAGATGGCTGGCTGGCGCGGACTCTTATTTACTGGTTTCAAGCCCGCGTGCGCCGGGGAGGCTTGAGGGTTGTTGCCGCGATGGCGAGCGGGATCGTGCACAGCGCGAAGACGATCAATATTGGTCCAAACGTCTCACCCGAAAAGTCAAAGGCGAGCCCGGCGATGAGCGGTCCTGCGCCGGTGCCGGCGACGGCGATGCTCTGGATGATGCCGCGGATTGCGCCGTGGTTGGTTCGTCCGAAGTAGCGTGCGACGGTGGGATTGCCTACGCCTCCTGAGACTGCCTGGCCGAGGCCGAAGGCGACCATGCCCGCCCCCATGACCGGGATGACCCACTGGCGATCGACCATGCTGACGGCGGCGAGGCACGTCAGGCATGCGATGGCGAGCAGTATCGGTGCGAGGGGCAGGAGCAGGCGGGGGCGCAGTCGGTCTGCGAGGTTGCCGATGATCAGTGTGCCGACGATGGTCGCGATGGGCCAGGATTGGATCGCCAGGGCGGCCTGGCGTTCGGTGCCCTCGAGGCCCGCGGATTCGAGCATGGCCTGCATGTGGAAGAGCAGGGCGGTGCCGATGAGCCCGTTGGCGACCATGATCGGGACGAGAATCCAGAACGCGCGGGTGGCGAGGGCCTCTTTCGCGGTGAAGGCGGGGTCGCCCGTGGGCGGGGGGCCGCCGTGGGCGGGGTCGTGGTGCTCGTGCTCGACCGGGTCGCCATCGAGGTGCTGGCCGATCTCTTCGGGGCGGTTGCGAAAGACGGTGAGCACGAGCGGCATGACCAGGGCGAAGACGACCGCCGCCAGCGTGAGCATGGCATTGCGCCAGCCGAGTTGGTCGATGAGCCAGGCGACGGGCTGGGGCGCGATGGCCGAGCCGGCCATGAAGCCGCCGATGGCGAGGATGGCGTGGGCACGCCCGAGGCGGCGCTCGAACCACATCGAGGTCGTGTGCGTGGCGAGCAGGCCCAGCGAGCCCTGGCCCAGGAATCGCATCAGGAAGAAACCGACGGCGAGCATCAAGAGGGTCGAGGCCCGGCTCTGGAAGATGAGTGCGAGAGCGAATCCAACGATGATGATGCCGGTGACTCGCCGGAGCCCGTAGCGGTCTGCGGCGCGCCCGACGAGCGAGAGCGGGAGTGCGGCGAGGATGGTGCCGAGGGCGTATGCGCCGGCGAGTTCGCTGACGCTGATGCCGAGGGCTTCGCGGAAGGAGTTGTTGAACAGGGCGATGACGACGGTCTGGCCCGGCATGGTCGCGAAGGCCATGACGACCGCGACGGCGAGCATGATCCAGCCGTAGTAGAACGGGACGCGTCGGTGCACGGGTGCGAGCGTAGCCGTCCATGCTTGCTTGGATGCGGCCGATGGACCTTGACGTGCGGTTGCGGCTGGGGCCTACCGTCCATTCGATGGGAATTGTCTTGCGAGGTCAGCACGGTGAGTTTGTCCTCAACAACCGGGGCTGGGCGTCGCTGCTGCGTCTGGCCTGGGACCGCGGCTGGCGCCCCGAGGGCACCAGCCCGCCGCCGGCGTGGGATCAGATCACCTCGGGGGACCCAGGGCGGCGCTGGAATCCGGCGGACTATGTGACGTGCAAGGGTCAGCGTGTGTCGGCGGGCGACGCGGGGCGACTCGGCGAGGCGTTGGGTTCGATCCTCGACGACCTCCCAACGCACGACGCGCTGTCGGGCGAGGGAATCACGAGGGTCTCGGCTCCTGGGTGCCCGCCGTGGCTGTATTTTTCGGACTCTCGTCCGATAAACAACTTCGAAGCTCTGGGCGGGCCGAATAAGGACTCGTATGTAGCATTTATTCAGTTTTGCCGGGTCGGCGGGTTCGCGATCTGGTAGGTGGGGTAGTTTGTGGGGACTCGGCAGGGTGGTGTTTGGCGGCTATCGAATATGGGAATGCGCAATCTTCGCGCGATCTTGGGGTGCGGAGGCTTCTGTTTCTTTGCTCGGGAGGGTCTGTCTGATACGATTCGCGCTCGGGTCGGCTCGTGGGCCGTTTCGAGTCGCGTTGTGGAGGAAGGTTGGGTCTCGGGCGTCGGGTCCGGGCGTCGGCGCTGAGGGCTTGGCGCCAGTTGGGAATGAGAATCTCGAATCGGAGAAGAGAAATGAGAATGAATCGTGCGATCGGTCTGGCGATGGCGGCCGGGCTCTGTGCTTCGGTGAGCGCTCAGGACAGCGTGTCGCGCACGCAGGGCGGGGCCCAGGGGCTGCCCGGCGATGCGGTGACGTTCAACTCGACCGACGGGCTGAGCCAGGTGGCGGCGTATCGGGTGGACTTGGTGCCGATGTTCGGCTCGTGGGGCACGTTCCTGGGGATGGCGCCGATCTTGAAGAGCCCCAAGACCCAGGGCAACTTTTTCAACAACCTCACCAGCGCCTGGGCGATGAGCCAGGACCAGCTCCACGACGTGGCGTTTGCGCAGAGCGAGTACTCGTTCTGGGATCAGGCGGGGCTGGGGATCCATCCGACAGAGAACGCCGGCACGGGCGTGCTGGTGGATCCATCCGATGGCGGCGCGATCAACAGCACGCAGATGGCGGCGATCGTCGCGGACTTCGGCGGGGTCACGAGCAACTCGACGACTGCGATCATCAACTATGACCCGGATTTTCCCGCGAGGCTTTACATCACGCGTGTGAACAGTTCGATCAACGTCCTGCCCGGCGAGGTTGGTGATTCGTCGCAGATCGGGATGGGGGGGATCGACGCGAACGGGAACGCGTACCTGCGTGCGGACGGGTTCGGGACGACCGGCCCGGACGTGCTGACGGGCGACAACTATTACCATGTTGATACGCTGTCTCGCGATGGCACGGTGGTGAACGCGTTGAGCAACAGCGGCGCGGCGCTGGACGCGACGACGCGGCTTCTGACCAACTCGGGCACGACGCACAACACGCCGACGGCGTTCCCCGAGAGCATCTTCGGCTCGCCCAGCATCGCGGGCAGCAACTTCGCGACCGAGTGGGTGCGTGGGTTCAATGTGCTGACCAGCGACGGCACGCATCTGGACGGCTCGCTGGACGATCATCGTGGGAACATCTCGCTGGTCCCGATCAGCCTGATGGACGGCAGCATCGCCACGGGCACGATTCTTGCAAAGAGCGAGCCGGGCGGGGACACCAACAGCTTCGACATGTGGGATATCGACGCGTCTGGAGATGTTCTGCGCACGAGCGGATTCACCGCGCCGGTCGTGGTCAGCGATCCGGTGGACGCGTACACCGTGGACACGTCGGATCCGCTGTTCGGGGCGTGGCGGTTTGAGCATTATCGCAGCCAGGTGGCGTTCCGCGGGGGCAACGGGCAGGTCGCCGTCGGGATGACAAGCGACGGTCTGGGCGTGGTCGCCAGCGTCGCGTACCTCCTGGACGGGATCGGCCAGAACGATCCGTTCAATGCTCTGGTCGTCGCCCACTTCGACCCGGCGGACCCCGAGGGAACGACGACGTGGGTCCTGGCGGCGTGGATCGACTTCTTCGACGCCGACTTCCGCGGCAAGCCCATCAAGGATGGACCCGGCGGGACGGCCATAGGCAACCTCGTCAGCCTCGACCAAGTCACTGGCGGCAACCCGTTGGGGCCGAGTATGTCGGGACCGACGATCGACTCGGCGGGGAATATCTGGTTCGTCTCGGCCGTCGTGCTGGACAAGGTCGATGGGAACGGCGACCCGTTCGAGGACTTTGACGTGGCGCTGATCCGCGCCGTGTACGACCCAGCCAGCGGCGGGTATGAGCTCGAGCGCATCCTCGAGCCGGGCTTCGTCCGCCAGGGCCTCAACTCCTGCACCAGCTACCAAGTGCAGTTCATCGGCGTCGCTGATAGCAACAGCGTGTCGTCGAACACGTTGTTCAGTTCGGGCATCAACGGGCAGTCGTGGAACAACATCGACACGAGCGGGCTGGACAACGCCGACCCGCGCCATTTGGGCGGCATCACGCTCGCGATGGATATCACCTACGACGTGGACGGCGACGGCGACTTCGATGATCCGACCAGCGCCAACGGCGATCCGAACTCGGGCGATGAGTCCTACCAGGTGCTGATGTACATCGGCAACATCGACGAGGGCTTCGGTTTCTGCTCGGCGGATATCGATAGCGATGGCGACCACGACGCCGACGATTTCTTCGGTTACCTCGATCTGTTCGCCAGCGGCGCATGTGCGGCGGATCGCACGTTTAACGGCGTTATCGACTCCGATGATTTCTTTGACTTCCTGGACGACTTCGTGGCCGGATGCGATTGACCTCGGATGGATGAAGGAGAGAGCGGATTTGAGCCGGCCCGTGGGGAAACCCGGGGGCCGCGCTTTCTTCCTGGGCGAGCATCTTGTACGATGTTCGGCAGGATGACTCGCCGAAGGAGAGCCTTGATGCTCAGATCCGCCCCGATCGCGCTGCTAGCGTTCAGTTCTGCCGCGTTCGCTCAGTGGGATCCTCCCAGCGGGCAGTGGGGCAAGAGCGAACCTGCTGACGTGCGCATCATGACCTGGAACGTCGAGGACGGCATCTGCTCGACCAACCCAAAGACCGATGAGTTCAACAACTGGAACGCGCTGGTGCGGATCATCGCGTCGATGAAGCCGGACGTACTCATCCTGCAAGAGACCGGCGACAACACCGGCAACGGCACGGGCAGCGGCGTCGACAGCGTCGCGAATCTCACGACCACGCTCGGCCTGCTGCTGCACGGCGGGAACGATCCGTTCCGGGGCGGGTCCGTGACGAGTTGGGTGCAGAAGTTCGACCCCGACTTTGACATGCCCTTCGTTTTCGTGACCACGCGGACCGACAACTTCAATCGCAACGTGATCCTCAGCCGTTACCCTTTCACAGACCTCAACGGTGACACGAGGGCGACCTATCACGACATCCCGTTCATCGGTCCGTCGGGTGAGTGTGCGCCCGGCGGCAACGGCGGGATCCGGGGCATCCAGATGGTCGAGATCGACCTGCCCGACGCCATCTACGCCGGCGACTTGTTCGTTATGAACGGGCACCTCAAGGCCGGTGGCGGTTCGGGGGACATCGAGCAGCGGCGCAAGGCCAGCCAGAACGTCGGCTATTTTCTGCACTATGCGCTCAACGGTGCCGGCACGGGCGTGGTCGATCCCGAGGGCAACATCTTCGAGAGCCCGCCGATACTCGACCTCCTGGACGAGTTCACGCCGGTGATCGTTGGCGGGGACCTGAACGAGGACGAGGACCGCAACGGTCGGCGCGGGCCGGTCGAGTGGCTGGCGACAGGCTGCAGAGTCGGCGGCGTCGATGGCAACGACCGGGACCTGAGCGACAGTAGCGAGGACGACGCGACCGAGCCGTTCACGGGCAGCCGCGCGACGCGCGGGAGCAACAAGCTCGACTATCTGATCTATCAGGACAGCGTTGCACAGCGCCGGCGGGCGTTCGTGTTCAACTCCAGCCCGGCCAACGCTAACGGCGGGATCCCGCCGGAGCTTGAGAGCTTTCCCGGCAGCGCGGCGCTGGCCAGCAGCATCGCCGCGGACCACCTGCCGGTCATGCTGGACATTGTGCTTGAGTTAGGCGGTGGCGGTTGCGCCGCGGATCTGGATGGCGATGGGGATGCCGACGCCGATGATTTCTTCGACTATCTCGATGCCTTCGCCACCGGCAACGTCGGCGTGTGCGATATTGATGGCGACGGCGACTGCGATGCGGACGATTTCTTTGGATTCCTCGATCTTTTCGCCACCGGCTGCCCGTGACGGCTGATAACCTGTCAGTGCCAACGTGACGGGGTGGCTAACTCGATCTCTCACTCCCGAGGAGGCAGAGGTGATGCTCCCAAGAACGCTGACGCTGGTCCCGGCGATGCTCACTCTCTTCGCAAGCACCGTGCCCGCCGCAACCGTCTACGACCTCACCGTCATCGCCATCGCCGATGGACAAGCGGGTCAAAGTCCCTTCTGGACGTTTCGATTCGCGCCGGGCATCGCCGACACAGGCATCGTCGCCTTCAACGCCAGCATAGACCCCGACAAAGAACACGGGGTCTTCACCGGAGACGGCGCGATTGTCACGCCGATCTTCATCGGCCCGATGTTTGCGTCCTCCATCATGCCCTCGGTCAACAGCGGCGGCATGACCCTGTTTACAACGAGTGACGCGGGCGTGACCTGCGCTCACGCCGGGAATGGTGGGGACATTATCGACTACGCCTGTTCCAGGGACGATCCCGATAACTTGTTGTGGTTCTGGTCGCAGGCCATCAACGACGCCGATGTGGGAGTCATGATCGCCGGCGTGAATCGCAACGGCATGTATCTTGGCGATGGCGGCACGCCGCAACTGCTCTATGATCCAGACGACTGGAACGAGTTCAGCCTGTTCTTCAGCGCCGACATCAACGACGAGGGCGTCGTCGCAGCCTGCGCCGGCGATGTCAGCAATCCTCGCTTCATCATCCGCGGCGCCGGCGAGCCCCCGACCGTCATCGCCGATCGCGATGCCGACAACATCGGGCAGATCGTGCTGCAGTCCATCTCGATCAACAACCACGGCGCCGTCGCCTTCTCCACCGCCCGTGGCCTCGGCGGCCCGATCGAGCACATCTATGTCGGCAGCGGCGGCCCGCTCACGCTCGTCGTCGACAACGCCGGCCCCTTCGAAGATTTCGGGGGCGGTTGGACCTGGGACTTGGGGCCATCGCTCAACGACGACGGCCTCATCGCCTTCTGGGCCCGTCTCGACGCCGGCGGCGAGGGAATCTTCACAGGGCCGGATTCAATCGCAGACAAGGTTGTCGCGGTCGGCGACCCCCTCCTCGGATCCACGATCCGCGATATCGCCTTCGGGC
Source organism: uncultured Phycisphaerales bacterium (assembly GCA_965371965.1). Classification (GTDB taxonomy): domain Bacteria; phylum Planctomycetota; class Phycisphaerae; order Phycisphaerales; family UBA1924; genus S146-42. The sequence goes on along the minus strand of CBDVAM010000081.1, from coordinate 4,668 downwards.
ACTTCGGCCTCAACAATCTTGGACAGATCGCATTCGTCGCAAGTCTCGCGGATGGACGCCAAGCCATCGTGCGCGCCGACCCGGCGATTTCCTGCCCCGCCGACCTTGATGGCGACGCAGACGCAGACGCCGACGACTTCTTTGCCTATCTCGACGCCTTCGCCGCCGGCAACGCGGACGTATGTGACATCGATGGCGATGGCGATTGCGACGCCGACGATTTCTTCGGGTATCTCGATTTGTTCGCGCAGGGGTGTTGACGGTAGCTGACCGATGAGGGGCACAAGCGGACACGGAGGAGAGCGATGCAGCGATACGAATGGCCTCGGTGGCCGACCCATCGGCGAGTTGCAGCGGTGTTCGTGGTCTGGGGTCTCGGCGCTGTGGCGCCGGGTGCCGACGATTCCGACCGTGACGGCTTGCCCGACGGTGAGGATGCGTGCCCGCGGGTAACGTACGACCCCGCATTCGACTGGACCGACTGTGGCCCGATGGATGTGGATCCGTCCAATGACTGCTATCCGGAATGCAAGGCCCGCGAGCGGGTCGTCGATCTATTGCTCAATGACGGCGCGTTTATCACCCACATCGGCGTAGCGGTCGTCAAGGATGGCGAGGTCCACTTCGCGGACGCGTTTCAGTATGTCGGCCAGGGCGAGTTCGAGCACAATCCGACTGGTATTCACAGACTCTACCGCGTCGGTTCGACCAGCAAGCCCATCGTTGCCGTTGCCGCGAAGATCATGGAAGAACGTGGCGAACTCTCGCTTTCGGATTGGGTGAACGATGAGGATGGGACGCAGATTCTTGAGAATGGTGAGCGGACATTGGGGCACCTGCTGAGCCACCGCGGCGCGTTCGGACTCGACGTTGGCGCGATCCACCTGTTCTGCTATCCCGCCGACCTCGGGGCGTTCTGGCGCGAGCCGGACGATCTCGTCTCGCCTCACTTCGATAGTGACCGATACGGGAACCTGGGCGGTGGTTTCGAGTACTCGGCCTTTAACTACTCGCTGGCCGGCGCGTATATCTCTCAGCGGGCAGGAGAGACCTTCGAACGAGTCATCCAGACGCGCGTGCTCGACGCCAGCCAGATGTGCACGGCAACGCTGGACAACGCAAGGGCAGTGACAACGGTCATCGGCAACGAGCCGGGTGTCTCGCAGTCCGCGGCGATGCATGTTGGACCATACATCAACCTCGTCAGCCCGGATGACCCGCTCTGTGAGGACAACTTCTACAACAGCGATGATGTCTATGGCGATCCTTACAGCTGGCAGTACTACTACCTCGACGAGGCCTCCGGCGAGGCCCGCGACCCCGCCGGAGGCGTCATCGCGTCGGTCGTCGACATGGCGCATTTCGCCAGTGCGCTTCTTGAGAGCTACAACACGCCCGATGGTCTGCTGTCGCAGCAGGGCATCCGCGATCTCTGGGGGGCCACGAGCGACTTGGGGTGTGCGCCCAACTGTCCGTATCAGCCCTACTACGGCGTTGGTTTTTTCACCGACTCGCTCCCGGACGCGCCAGTGCACGAGGTCGAGCACGGCGGCAGCCGAGCCGGATATGCCAGCGCCTTTGTCCTGCGCCCCGAGGCAAACCTCGCGGTGTGTGTCCTGGCCAACGCCGATGCCAGCACCGTCGCCATGTCCGATCTCGCGAAGGCGATCCTCGACGATTTCGAGGGATTTGTCCACGGGGGCGATCTCGACGGCGATGGAGATGCCGACGCCGACGATTTCTTTGCATACCTCGACGCCTTCGCCGATGGCATCTTGGACGTGTGTGACATCGATGGCGACGGTGATTGCGACGCCAGGGACTTCTTTGGGTATCTCGACTTGTTCGCGCAGGGATGCTGAGCGAGTGATATAGCCGCTGATCGGATCGCTGGGGGGCGCTACTCGCCCCGGAGCTTCTTCATCTCCGCGAGTGTCGCGTCGAGTTGGCTTCGTAAGTGACGAACGCGAAGCAGCGACCGCACGCGTGTGACCAGCTCGAGCTTCTGCACGGGCTTTGTGAGAAAGTCGTCCGCGCCGGCCTCGACCGCCCGCTCGACGTCGCCGACCTCGTTGAGCGCCGTGACCATGATGATGGGGATCTCGCGTGTGGCCTCGTGCTGTTTGAGGCGCTCGCAGACCTGGTAGCCGCTGACATTGGGCATCATGATGTCCAGGAGGATGAGCTCGGGCGGGTCGCGGGCGACCATGTCGAGCGCCTCTTGTCCGTCGCGGGCGACGCGCAGTTCGCACTCGAGGTCATCGAGATAGGCCAGCAGCAGCTCGACGTTCTGGGCGTTGTCGTCGACGACGAGGATGGAGCTGCCGCGAAGGCTGGAGTCGGCTTCGCTCATGCCAAGAGAGTACCCGCGCCGAACGCTTTGGCGGTGGGCGGGCAACCTTGTGTGGTGTGGGCGGTTGGACTCTTGGTGGTGAGGGGGGTAAGAATCCTTCCGGAGGGAGTTGCTCGAAACTCCGACAACACGATTTGTCGCCGGGATCTGTTCGGGTCTGGGCACAGTGGGTCTTTTGTGGCAGGAGTGGTCAATGGCTCCATCGCTCGTTCGTCGGCAGGCGTGGACCGATAAGTTCACGACCCCGCCCATTGAGGCGCTGCTCAACGATCTCTCTGAGGAGATCCGCCCGCGGATCGACGAGCTTCGTGCTCAGATCAGGTCGGTCAAGGGTGTCCGCGAGCAGTTGAGTTGGATGGGCATTCCCTGGCGATGGACGCTGGTTTACAAGCTCCGAGGGCAGCGCGGACACGCCCTGGCATACCTCATCATGGATCCCTCGGGCCCTCGCGCGAGCGTGCCGCTCACCGCGGACCAGGTCTGTGCGCTTGAGCTGAGCACGCTGACCAAGGCGCAGGGGGACGCGCTGCTCGACGGGACCAAGGTCGGGTCGCAGCTCTGGGCGAGCTTTGAGATCGGCGAAGACTCGAGTGCCGAGGAGATCATGCGGATTCTTCGGGCAGCGCAGTCTCAGCCGGGTGCTGCCCAAGCGTCAAGCGCCGGCGGCTGATCCGACGATACTCGCCAGACAAACCAAGGAGGCCGACAAGGATGTCGCAAGGGACCAGGTATTGGCGTGCGCTGGGGGTCATTTCGGCGTTGGCGCTCGGCGCAGGCGCGGCTCTGGCGGATATTCAGCGAGATGTCGAGCGGGCGATCGAGCACGCTGCGATCTCGCAGGCCCAGGTCGGCGTGAGCATCGTCGATGTGTCGAGCGGGCGGGTGCTGGTCCGCATCGGTGCGGGCACGCCGATGATCCCCGCGTCGAACATGAAGCTGCTCACTACGGGGGCGGCGCTGGATGTGCTGGGGGACGACTTCGCGTTCCGGACCGAGTTCTCGCTCGCCGGCGACCGGCTGGTGGTCGTGGGCTCGGGTGATCCGGCGTTCGGCGACCCGGCGATCCTGTCGCTGAGCGACCCGCCACGGTCGCCCGACGGGCTGCTCGATGCGATCGCTCAGGCGATCAAGGAGGGCGGGGCGGGCAGTCTGAGCGAGATCGTGATCGACGACCGGGTGTTCGATCGCCAGACCATCCACGACGCGTGGCCCCGCGATCAGCTCGATCGCCACTACTGCGCCGCGGTCAGCGGGTTCACGTTCCACCGCAATGTGATCGACTTCTTTCCGAGGCCGGCGGGGCGTGCGGGCGACCAGCCGACTTTCTCGATCGAACCGGACATGCCCTGGATCACGCGTGAGGTGGTCAATCGCGCGAAGACCATCGCGACGGGCTCGAACCGCTGGGGCGTGCGCCGCCACATGAGCGAGAACCAGTTCACGCTGTTCGGCGACGTTCGGCGGCGCTCGGAGTTGCCGGTGCGCGAGGCGGTTCATCGGCCCGCTTCGTTCTGGGGCGAGTTGCTGGCGGCGCGTCTGGAATCGGCGGGTGTCTCGGTTGGTGAAGGCGATCGGAGCGGCAGAGACGCGAGCCGCCTCGTCGAGCGAGACGAGGTCTTCGGCGAGCTTCGCCCGCTGGTGGTTGTGTCCACGCCGATCCGTGACATCGTGCGGCTGTGCAATGCGGACTCTGTCAATCTGTTCGCCGAGGCGTTGTTGAAGCGCATGGGGCACGAGGTCGCCAAGGCCAGCGGCTCGTGGGAGAACGGCGCGGCGGTCGTGCGGATGGTCTTGGCCGAGCGCCTGGGTCCGAGTGCGGCGTCGAGCACGATCATCAGCGATGGCTCGGGCATGAGCCGACTGAACCGGGTCAGCGCGCGGACGTTCACGGCGTGGCTCGGCGAACTCTGGAATGATCCGGAGCTGCGCGAGGTGTTCGTGATGTCGCTTCCCACGGTCGGCGAGGGGACGCTGGACGACCGGTTCCAGGGCACGTCGCTCGACAACGAGGTTCGGGCAAAGTCCGGGTTCCTCAATCACGTCTATACGCTCTCGGGCTATGTGATTGATCGCAAGTCCGACCGCGCGGTCGCGTTCAGCATTCTGCTCAACGACGTGCCCATGGGCAGGGGCTGGCAGGCCAAGCGCCTGCACGAGCAGATTGTGCGGGCCGCCGATGTCTGGCTGAGCGAGCAGTCCGGCAAGCTGGTCGAGGCGCGGGGCGGATGACCGGCGGGATCTGGTCGCGCGCGTACGATCGGGCGTGACTCGTCGTCGGCGCGTTATTCTGGGATCGCTGGTCTTCCTCGCCTGCG
>CBDVAM010000080.1:0-15151 GCA_965371965.1 uncultured Phycisphaerales bacterium | reverse complement strand
GCGGCGCCTCAATCGTTCCAGCGTGTCCAGAGGGGGTTGTCGATGGGGCGGTCGAGAGTCTGGCGGCGATGGTGGGATTGAAGTGGCTGTTCCTGTGGGATTGCGGGTTTAGTGGTGAGGGGGTTGCGGTGCTGCGGTCGAGGCTTGAGGGTTGTGACGTGGACTTTGGTGAGGTTGGGTTGGGTGAGCCGGTGGAGAGTGGGGATGACGGGGGTTGAGGCGAGAGGTTGAGGTTCTTGTCTCGCGTTTACGAGCCCGAAGCGCGAGCGAGGAGGATTATCCTTGTGCGCAGGTATCACCATGCATCACTCTGGCCCTCGTGATCGCATGTGATCGACACGCTTTGGGGAAGTGTTCGACGGATTGCGCGTTCGCAAGCTCATGTGCTTTCGACGTGCGAGGGTTGCTTGGACACGCTTGGTGGGAATGCCTCGCTCGCGCTTCGGGCTCGTAGGGGTGAGCGTGCGGTGTGAATCGTCCGGTTGGATGGGGACAATGCGAGCACATGAAAAAGAGCCCCGGACGATTGTCCGGGGCTCTTGTCATTGGTGCTTGGATGTCGTGATCAGCCGCCGGCGGTCTCGACCTTGGCGGTCTTGAACATGGCGGGGCTCTTCTCGGCCCAGGCCTTATCGAGCTTGGCGATGAAGGCGGCGGGGTCGGCCTTGAACTTGCCGACGCAGCCCTTGCAGCAGAACTTGATCAGGCGGTTGCCCGAGACCATCTTGACGGGCTCGCCCATGGCGCCGAGCTCAGAGGAATCCATCACGATGCAGTTATCGAGGGGGTAGTCCTTGGTCTGCTTGGCGATGACGGCCTTGTCGAGCTTGGCAAGGAATGCGGTCGGGTCGGCCTTGAGCTTGGCGGCGCATTTGTCACAGCAGACGCGGACGAGGCGGTTGTTGACGAGGACGTTCTTGCCGACGTCTTTGCCATCGACCATCAGGGGCGTGCCCGCGACGGCGCAGGTCTGGGCCGGGTAGAAGGGCAACTGCTGGGCGATGAGCTGGGCGTCGATCTTGGCGTTGTACTTGGCCGGGTCGGCCTCGTACTTGGCGGGGCAGCCGCCGCAGCAGAACTTGACCTCGCGCCCGTTGACGACCTTGGTGATGACCTCACCCATTTCGCCGAGCTTGCCGCCGCTGACGGCGCAGGTGTCGAGGGTGTAGGGGTCGCTCTTGGTTTTCTTGGCGGCATCGGCGGGTCCATCTTCGATAAGGACCACGTCGCGCTTCGGCTGGCTGGCGAGGATGGTGTTGTAGACCTTTTCCTGCTGCTTGGCGGTTGCGCCGTTGAAGTTGGTCGCGCAGCCCTCGCCGCAGAAGCCGATGGTCTTGCCGTTGTACTTGACGAGTGCGGCGTCGCTGATGGGCTTGCCGCTCATGGGGCAGGTCTTGTTGATGGGGCCATCGGTGTAGCTGGCGGTGGTGACGCTGGTCTTATCCTTGCAGCACTCGCCCGAGCCATCTTCACAGCCGGCGCAGTCGGCCTTTTCCTGCTTCTTGGCGACCTGGAAGCTGGCGGCGATGGTCTGGTAGGCGGCGGCCTCCGAGCAAGTGCTCGTCTGTGAGCAGGCCTTGGCGTCGGTGGCGGCGACCTTGGTGATGACCGTGGTGCTCTTGGTGCAGGTGTCTGCCTGGGAGCATGCCTTGGCATCGGTCGCGGAAACCTTGGTGAGGGCCGCCGTGCTCTTGGTGCAGGTGCTCTTGTCAGCGGAGCAGCCGGTGTCCTTGGTGGCCGATGCCGCGATGATGGCGGCGGCAGTGCTCTGGCCCTCGGAGTGGCAGGACTTGGCTTTGGTCTGGCTGGCGGCGATGACCGACGCCTTGGCTTGGGTGTGTTTGGCCTTGGCATCGCAATGGCTCGCCTTGGCGGCGCAGTCGGTGTCGGCCTTGACGAGGCTGACGGCGGCGGCGGTCTTCTCGCCACAGCTCTGAGGTTTTTCGCAGGCCTGTCCAAAGGCAGCTCCGCAGAGCAGTGCCACGCACGTCGCCGGTATCCATCGTTTCATCGCGGTTTCTCCTAAAAGCCCCCCCGGACTTTGAATGCTCTAGCGGGGTCTACCCGTTGGCGGGGCGAATGTTCCATGATATCCCGCATCGGATGCGGGCAGACTCGTGATTCGTGTGTTTTCCCGGGGTTTTGGTCGGTGCTGGTGCCAAGGGAATCCCCGGGGTTGAGTTCGGCGGGTCCGTTGGCCCACTTGTCCATATGCTCGGCGTACGCCTCATCTCCAAGGGAGTTCATCGGATGCATAGATATGTCTCTTGTCTCGGGCTTGGCTTGCTGGTTCTGGGTGGATGTGCGAGCTTTGGGGGGAATGGCGGGGCTGGGTCGGCCCAGGAGGATGGTGGCGGGGCGTTTCAGCAGGCTGTCGAGGGCCTGGACCGCCTGAGCGGGCTGATGGAGGTGCGTCTGGACCGCGAGAAGGGGCGGGCGCTGTTGGAACTGCCCGTCGGAGACGACGGCGAGATTCTCGGTGAGTTTCTGTACGTCGAGAGCCTGCGGACGGGGCTGGGGTCGAACCCGGTCGGGCTGGATCGCGGGCAGTTGGGCCCGACGCGCCTGATCCGGTTTCGGCGGGTCGGCGAGAGGGTCTTGATTGAGGAGGCGAACCTCGCGTTTCGGGCCATGAGCGAGGATCCGCGTGAGCGGGCGGCGGTGGGCGAGAGCTTTGCGACGAGTGTGCTCTGGGGTGGACCGATCGAGGCAGCCGAGGATGGGCGGCTGCTTGTGGATCTGACGGATTTCCTGGTGCGCGATGCGCATGGGAGTGCCCAGAGGATTCAGCGGGCCGGGCAGGGTTCGTTTCACCTGGACAAGGATCGCAGCGCGTTGGATCTGGACGCGACACTGGTGTTTGCGGACAACGCCGAGTTTGAGGCGGTGCTGACGTTTGGGGGCGATGAGCCGGGCGGGCTGGTGCGGGAGACGACGCCGAGCGCGGATTCGGTGACGCTGGTGCAGCATCACTCGTTTATCCGGCTGCCTAGGGAGGGGTATGCGCCCCGGCGTTTCGATCCGCGGGTGTCGAGTTTTCCGGTGACGTTTGCGGATTATGCGTCGCCGCTGGACGGGGATCTGATGACGCGCTGGATTGCGCGCCATCGGCTGGAGAAGGTCGAGCCCGGGGCTGCGCCGTCGCGGGTGGTAGAGCCGATTGTCTACTACGTTGATCCCGGTGCGCCCGAGCCGATTCGCTCTGCGCTGATCGAGGGGGCGGGCTGGTGGGCGGAGGCGTTCGAGGCGGCGGGGTTTATTGATGCGTTTCGGGTCGAGGTGCTGCCCGAGGGTGCGCATCCGCTGGACGTGCGGTACAACATGATCCAGTGGGTGCATCGGTCGACGCGGGGGTGGTCGTATGGCGGGGCGATGACCGATCTGCGGACCGGCGAGATTATTAAAGGGCATGTATCGCTTGGTTCGCTGCGGATCCGTCAGGATCGGATGATCTTCGAGGCGCTGGCGGGGGTGGAACACACCGGCGACGGGACCGGCGAGGATCCGATCGAGATCGCGCTGGCGCGGATTCGCCAGCTCGCGGCACACGAGGTGGGGCACACGCTCGGGTTCAGCCATAACTTCGCGGCGAGCACGTATGGGGGGCGGGCGAGTGTGATGGACTATCCGGCGCCGCTGATCCGCGTAGGCGAGGATGGGGAGCTTGATTTTTCTGACGCATATGGCGTGGGGATCGGCGTGTGGGATGTGCATGCGCTGCGGTATGCGTACAGCGAGTTCGGCGATGAGGTGAGTGAGTTTGAGGGGCTGGGCGCGATTGTGCGCGAGGGGTTGGCGGCGGGCTTTGAGTTCATCTCTGATAGCGATGCGCGAAACCCGGGCGGGGCGCATCCTCGGGCGCACCTGTGGGACAACGGGCGGGACGCCACGGAAGGGCTGCTCCTTGCGCTGCGTGTGCGGAAGATCGCGCTGGACCGGTTTGGTGAAAAGAACATCCGCGAGGGAGAGGCGATGTCGTCCTTGCGAGCGAGGATTGTGCCGGCGTATCTGCACCATCGGTATCAGCTGGAGGCCGCGTGCAAGCTGGTGGGCGGGCTCGACTTTGCGTTCAGTGTGCGCGGTGATGGGCAGGCGCGGGCGGCGGCTTTGAGCGAGGATCGCCAGCGGGCGGCGCTCAGAGCGGTGCTCGTGTGCATCGAGCCGGCGACGCTGGACATTCCCGATTCGGCGCTGGCGGTGCTGGAGCCGCGGGCGTATGGGATCGAGAGCGGCGAGGTCTTTGCGGGGGATACCGGGCCGGCGTTCGATACGCTGGGCGCGGCGGGGTCGGCGGCGGACATCGCGCTTTCCTTGCTCTTGCACCCGACCCGCGCGGCACGCCTCGTCGAGCAGCACGCCAACGACGCCGCCCAGCTCGGGTGGGTGGAGGTGCTTGACGGGTTGGTGGAGCGGGTTTTTACGGCCGCCGGCGAGGGGCGACGCGGGGCGATCGCTCGGCGGGTGCAGGATCTGCTTGTGGTTCGGTTGATCCGGCTGGCGGGCAACGGACGGGCGCCGCCCGAGGTGCGGAGCGAGACTGAAGCGGCGCTGTCGCGATTGCGTGAGAGGCTTGGCGCGGCATCGGGCGAGGCGCACGCAGCGCGGCTTATCCGTGAGATCGATCGGTTCTCAGCGAGAGACCTTGAGAATGTCGGGGCGGGCGAGGGCGCGGATGAGCCGCCGGCGGGGAGCCCGATCGGGCTGGATTGGCGGTACGCCGATTGTGGTTGGGGCGGATGAGGGGCGGGGGAGTTTTTGCAAAAGAGAGCGGTGGGGGCGGGATTCGAACCCGCGAGACGGCGAACCGTCTACCGGTTTTCAAGACCGGCGCCTTCAGCCGCTCGGCCACCCCACCGGGGAGGTGGATGGTAGGGCGAGCGTGGGCGGGCACATGGGTGGGCGTGAGCACGCGGACCGGTTGCTGGTCGGATTCGGGGGGTATTCAGAGGTAGGGGAGCGACCGGACGGATCGCGCTTGGGTTGGTAATGTTTCGCCAAGGGTCCGCGTGCTCACGCACTGCGGCTCTGTCAGTCGCAGCCGCGAACAAACAGATCCAGATAGCCGACGAAGTCGTCTGAATCGATCGTGGCGTCGGCGTTGATGTCGGCGAGGAGGTCGCGGGCGGCGAAGAGGTCGAGGTAGGCGAAGAAGTCGTCGGCGTCAGCGTCGCAATCCGGCATGCCGAAGCTGGGGTCGTTGGGGTTGGAGGAGCCAGTCAGGTCGGCCCGGCAGAGGTTGTAGGACACCACGAACATCGCCGCGGGGCTGTTGGCCAGGCGACGGATCAGGTCGCCGGTCTTGGCGTCGAACTCGTAGACGCCGCCGCCCTGTGGGCCCTGCCAGGAGCAGACCAAGAGGTTGCCGGTCGGACCCCACGCGATCCCGTGGGCCGATGGCACGGGTGTGTCCGTGAAGTCGCCGAGATAGCCGCCGCTGGGGCCGTCGTAGCGGAGGATCCGCCCGGAGTCGCGATCGACACAAGAGCGTCGTCGTCGGGCGTGTAGACGAGGTCGTAGGGCGTCTCAAGCCCACCCAGTCCTGGCGGCACCAGTTCGCGGATAAATGCTCCGGTCGTGCCGTCGTACTCGAGGATTGACGCGGAGTCCTAGCTGGCGACGACCAGGTTCTCGTTGCCTCGGAATGTGAAGCCGAACGGGCGATCGAGCCCTCCGTCGCCGAACCCAACGAAGTTGCCGTCAAAGTCGCCGCTCAGGCCGTCGATCCGTGGAATCCGATCCGCCGAGCCGCCGGCGATCAGCAGGTCCCCACTTGGCATGAGCTCGATGTCGCGGCCTTGGATGGCGCCCGCAACGTTCTCAGCCATGAACGTGCCGAGCAGAGCACCGGTCTCTCGGTCGTAGCGAAAGATCGGCCCGATGCGACGGCGTCGGAGCTGCGTGAGCTCCTGGGCGTGAGTTGCAGCGAGTCGGCGATCTATCTGGTGCTCAAGAAGATGGGGCTACAAGTAAGAAGAATACGCTGCACGCGAACGAACGGGACCGCCTCGACGTCGCCGAGCGGCGTGCGAACTGGTGCCAGAACTGCCGGCCGACGACATCGTGGTCATGGACAACCTCTCGAGTCACAAGCGGGCCAAGACGCGTGAGTTGATCGAGGCGGCGGGGGCGACGGCGGTGTTCCTGGCAGCGTACAGCCCGGACCTGAATCCGATCGAGATGGTGTTCTCCAAGGTCAAGCAACTGCTGCGAACCCTGGCGTGTCGAACCCGTGATGCGCTCTGGGTTGCCATTCAGTCCGTGCTCGATCAGGTCACGCCAAACGATGCCACAAACTGCTTCACACACTGCGGTTACACGCTGCGCGATGACTGAGATTGCTTTGGGTCAGCTCGATCATCTCGCTAGCGTTCGGCGGGCCGCTCTTGACAGGCTCCGGCGGGTGGATCATGCAGCCAGGTGGGGTGATCGAATAGAGCGCAACTCGCCATCAGACTCCATCAAGCAGCGGCTCTCGCATTCGGGAGCCGCGACCCGCTTGACGCGGCTGTATCTTGCGACAGCATCTCCCCAATACCAGTGTCGCCAACCCCGATCCATGCTGCCGATCACCCACACGACCATCAATCATGTGCATGATTGATGACTGGAAGAACTAGTGCCCGTCGCTGGAAGGAGAGCTGAAGGCAGAGCCACGGCGAGATCGGTACCGTGGTCGCATGGAGGAGAACGGAGTGCAATGACATGACCGAGACGCTGGCTCGACGATAGCATCTGTACGCGATCGGCTCGTCGCAAGCCGAGGCGACAGTTGGTAGAATGCCGTTCAGCAGATGGGGGGACGCATGGCTGCCGTAAAAGTACCAAGGCTCGTTATTGGCATTGTTGGTGTACTTATCGCCGGGGGGTCGATCGCCTCCGTGTTTCTGATCGAGTGGGGATCACCAGAGTCCCCGGAGCCACCGCCGATCAGGCCCATCAAGTTTGTCGTGGTTGGCACCGAGCTACCAACGGCAGAGCGTCTGTATCCCGGGCGGGTGGACGCGGCGCAACGGGTGGATCTAGCCTTCCAGGTTTCCGGCCCCATCATCGAACTCCCGGTGCTCAAGGGCCAGGAGGTCAACGCCGGTGATCTGATCGCCCGAATCGATCCGCGCGATTTTCAGAACGATGTCGATGCCGCGACGGCGAGGCTTACAGACGCAAGCAATCGCCTGGCTTTGATCATCAGGGCCCGGGATGCCGGGGGAGCCAACGAAACCGAGGTCATTAGTGCACAGGCGACGCTTGACGTCGCTACGGCGGAACTTGCGATCATGCAAAAGGCCCTGGACGACACCGTTCTGCGAGCGCCGTTCGCGGGGCGGATCGCCAACGTTGTCGTCGACAACTTTCAGAACGTGCAGGCAAAGGACCCGATTGTCAGCCTCCAAGATATCTCCTCGGTCGAGATCCTGGTCAACGTCCCAGAATCGCGGGTGGTAGAACACCGACAGGCGCTCGACACCCTCAGCTTCGTCGCGACCTTTGACTATCTTCCAGGTCGCGAGTTTGGCATCTCGCTCCAGGAGTTCGCGACCGAGGCCGACCCGGACACGCAAACCTACGCGGTGACATTTTCGATGCCCGCTCCGACCGATGTGACCATCTTCCCGGGAATGACAGCCACGGTCGCGATTCGTCGCCCTCGTCCACCCGCCCAAGGCGATGAGTTTTTTCTCCCCATCGAGATCGTGCCCGTGGATGGCGTCGGTGTCTACTTTGTCTGGAGGCTTGAAGACGCCGGCGACGGCACATGGATGGCGCGGCGCACCGACGTCGAGGTCGGCGCGATCATGGGTGAAACAATCCTCGTCGCTCGCGGCATCAGCCAGGGTGATCGTCTCGCCGCGGCGGGCGTGCATCTGCTCGCCGATGGCCAGCAGGTGCGGCTCTTGGACGCACAGGCCGGGAGCGGCTCGTGAACATCGCCGAGGCGTCGATTCGCTGCAAGACGGTGACGCTGGTTGTCACACTGCTCATTCTTGGGGGCGGTCTGATCTCCTACGAGCGACTCGGCCGGCTCGAGGATCCCGAGTTCACGATCAAGGACGCACAGGTCTTTACTCGCTATCCGGGCGCTTCTGCGATGCAGGTCGCCGAAGAGGTGACCGACGAGATCGAGACCGCTGTGCAGCAGATGGGGCAGGTCGATCGCGTCACGAGTATCTCTGAACCCGGACTCTCCACTGTCAAGGTGGAGATGAAGGACCGATACGACAAGAAGACGCTGCCCCAGGTATGGGACGAGCTGCGCCGAAAGGTCAATGACGTGCAGTCGCGCCTGCCACCGGGCGCGAGCGTATCAGTCGTCAACGATGACTTTGGCGACGTCTACGGCGTGTTCTACGCGGTCTATGGAGACGGCTACTCCTACGCCGAACTCAAAGAACACGCCGATCTGCTCCGACGCGAACTCTTGCTCGCAGACGACGTGGGCAAGGTCACACTCTACGGCGACCGACAAGAGGTCGTCTACGTCGAAATCTCGCGCGAACGCCTTGCCCAGTTGGGCGTTGCACCTGCTCGAATCCATCAGACTCTCATCGGCCAGAACCTGATCAAGCCGGCGGGCAAGGTCGAAGTCGGCGATCTCTACCTGCGCATCCAGCCGACCGGAGAGTTCACATCTATCGAGGATATCGGCAAGCTGCTGATCCTCCAGGACAGCGGCAACGACAGCAAGCTCTATCTCGAGGATGTTGCGACGATCACGCGGGGCTACCAGGAGCCACAGAAGAGAATCATGCGATTCAATGGGCATCGCGCGATCGGGCTGGGCATCTCTACCGTCCCGGGCGGCAACGTCGTCACCATGGGCAAGGCCGTTTCCGAGCGCCTGGGTGAGCTGCTTGAGGAGACGCCCATCGGGATTGAACTCGGTGTCATCGCCCATCAGGCAGACGCCGTCAACACCGCCGTCAACAGCTTCGTGATCAGCCTTGCGCAGGCGCTGGTCATCGTCGTGGGAGTCCTCATGTTGACCATGGGGCTGCGCAGCGGGTTGCTCATCGGCTTCATTCTGGTGCTGACTGTGTTGGCGACGCTCATCATCATGAAGATTCAGGGCGTCATGCTCGAACGCATCAGCCTCGGTGCGCTCATCATCGCACTCGGCATGCTCGTCGACAATGCCATTGTCGTGGTCGAGGGGATCCAGGTGAATCTCCGGCGGGGCATGAAGCCGGTCGAGGCGGCGTCGGCGATCGTCGGTCAGACGATCTGGCCTCTGTTCGGCGCCACCATCGTTGCGGTGCTCGCGTTCGCGGCGATCGGCGTCTCGCAGGACAGCACCGGCGAGTACTGTAGATCGCTCTTCCAGGTGATCATGTATTCGCTGACGCTGAGCTGGATCCTGGCAATCACGGTGACGCCCCTGTTCGGCGTGATGTTTCTCAGAGCGGAGAAGCAGACCGAATCGGAGCAGGGCGATCCCTACAAGGGGATTCTGTTCCGTGTATATCGTGGCGTGCTGACAATGTGCCTGCGTTCGCGCTGGATGACCATCGGGGTCACGGTCGCCATGCTGGTGCTTGCCGTGATCGGATTTGGCAAGGTGAAGCAGAGCTTCTTTCCCGACTCGACGCGCCCGCAGTTCATGGTGCACTATTGGCTGCCTCAGGGCACCCACATCTCAAATACCGAGGCCGATATCACGGAGATATCCGAGTACGTCCTTGGTCTGGAGGGCGTGACGGATGTCGGCGCGTTCGTGGGACAGGGCGCCACCCGTTTCTTGCTCACGTACACACCGGAGGAGGCGAACAGCGCCTACGGACTCCTCCTGGTCACCGTCGAAAACTACAAGGAAATCGAATCGTTGATGGAGCAGGCACAGGAGTTCATGGACGAAGAATATCCAGATGCCCAGGCCTTCAGCCGCATGTTCATGCTCGGCCCCGGGGATGCACAAAAGATCCAGGCCCGTCTGCGCGGACCAGACCCCGATGTATTGCGCACGCTCGCGGCCCAGCTCAAGGAGGTGATGCGAGCGGAGCCGGGCGTTACGGACATGGTGGATGATTGGCGGCAGCGCGTGCCACTGGTCCGCCCGCTCGTCGCCGAGACACAGGCGCGCAATGCCGGTATTACGCGATCGAGCATCGCCAACGCCTTGCAGACGGCGTTCGATGGAAGATCGATCGGTACCTACCGCGAGGGAGATGATCTGCTTCCGATCATCGCTCGCAGTCCCGCACGCGAGCGGACCGACGTCGACAGTATCAACGACATGCAGATCTGGAGCCCCGCCGCGGGGCGTGCGATCCCGATGGGGCAGGTCGTGCTCGGATTCGACACAATCTCAGAGAACTCGATCGTGCGGAGGCGCGACCGTTTGGCGACCCTCACGATCAAATGTGATCCGGAATCAGGGCCGGCGAGCGACCTGTTCAAGATCCTGCGTCCCAAGATCGACAAGCGGTACACCGAGCTTGAGGATGAACTCGGACTGGTCGGCTACACGCTCGAGTGGGGCGGGGAATACGAGAACTCGCGCGATGCGCAGGCAGCACTGGCCGGCAAGCTCCCGATCATCGGCGTTCTCATGGCTCTGGTCGTGGTCTTCTTGTTCAACTCCATTCGCCTGCCGCTGATCATCTTCCTCACAGTTCCACTCGCGCTCATCGGCGTCACGGTCGGGCTGCTCGCGACCGGCCAGCCCTTCGGCTTCATGGCCTTGCTCGGCTTTCTCAGTCTCGTCGGCATGCTCATCAAGAACGCGATCGTTCTCATTGACGAGATCAACAACCAGATCGGCTCAGGCAAGGACCGTTTCGTGGCGATCGTGGATTCTGGTGTCAGCCGCGTGCGCCCCGTATCCATGGCGGCGCTCACGACCGTGCTCGGCATGATCCCGCTGCTCGGCGACGCGTTCTTCGTGGCGATGGCCGTGACGATCATGTTCGGCCTCACATTTGCCACCGTGCTGACATTGATCTTTGTTCCAGTCCTGTACGCGATTCTGTTCGGCATCAAGCCCGAGTCCGAGAGTCGAGCCTGACATGGCGACGCACCCACTCGGCGGGCCAACAAGCGTCCTTGCGCGTCATCGCTTCTTGATCCTGTTGGCCGCGCTTCTCTTCCTTCTCCTGTTCGTGCCCACCGTGCGATCCCTCTCGGGCGTACCGGTCGTGGCCCGGTTGATCGTCTCGATCGCGTTTCTCGCTATGCTCGCGTCCGCGGCGTTTGCCGTCGCAACCAGTCGGCGCGTGGCGGTAGTTTCGGGTCTACTCATGGCCATCAGCCTCGCTCTCCAGGTGCTCTCCATCACCATCGAGGCCGATGCAATCGAGTTGGTGACAAACGTGGTGAGCGTCGGCTTCCTGCTCTTCATCAGCGCAGTGATTCTCCGGTATCTGTTTCAAGAGGACAGGGTCTCGGCCGAGTCCATTTTCGCAGCGCTATGCGTGTACCTCCTTCTTGGAGTTGCGTGGGCGCATGCCTACTCAATCATCGACATCATCGAGCCGGACTCCTTCCGTTTCACGTCCACCGATGATGGCACTGCGAGCATGCGCTTTGGGGGTGTCACATTTGTCAATCCGGTCTACTACAGCTTCGTGACGCTGACCACACTGGGATACGGCGATATCGTCCCGCTCTCTCCAACCGCACGCATGTTCGCCGTGGTGGAGGCAATCACCGGCCAGCTGTATCTTGTCGTGCTGGTTGCTCGTCTGGTCGGGCTCAACATCGCTCGAGCCGTTAGGCCAGACACGCGCCGTGATGACCACGAATAGGATCGGCGGGCCCGGACGATCAGTGCTCATAGAGAGCCCGGCGCTACGACGCCAAGCACCGGCGGGTTCGTGTGAAGCGGCGCAACGTCGCCGATAACAACCGCTCGGATCGAGGCGAACAAGCCCGGACACCCGAGGCAAAGGCGCGCGACTCGGACACGCATCAAATCTCCAGTTTGAAACGGCTTTCGGCAAGAGATTGGTTTGAGACTGTTCGGCTCGGGGAGGCCGGTCTCTAACTCCGCTGATAACAATGCGCCCAGTCTGTCCATAGACCCGTCGTTACTGAACTCGGGACACCCGTCTGGCAGGTCTGCGACGAGGATCATACTTCCGTCTACTTGAACCAGCCGCGCTTCCAGAAGAAGAGCATCTGGCCCACGACTACTACGAGCATGAGAATCATCACGAGCAAGTACCCATACGGCGTCTGTTGGATCGGGATGTCCGTGAAGTTCATGCCGTAGATACCGGCAATCAAGGTGGCCGGCAAGTAGATCATTGACAGTACAGCCAGGACATTCAGGCGTCGGTTCATAGCCTCCTGCATCATGTTGGCGTGTGCCTGGCGCAGGTCACGAACTCGATCCTCCAGGCGAATGGTCATGTCCCGCCCGCGCGCCAGCTCCGCCAGCAACTCCTGAAACTGGCGGCGCACGGTACGCAAGGGCATCGCCTCGGACTTGGCAGTGCCCAGTTCACGGATGCAGAACAAGTGGTCTTCGTACGCATTGCTCAGCTTGGTCGCCCTGGTCTTGAGCGCGCGGATGTCGTCGGCGGAGGACTCGCGGGTCGCCAGTTCCAGGTCCTCCGCGGCCACCTCGACGTCGTCGCGTAGTTGCAGATAGGTCGGCACCATGGCACCCATGGCGGTGTGCAGGATCTCGTACAGCAACGCCCCAACATTCGGCTGCACCAGACGCAGGTCCTCCTGCAGATCGGAAGCCAACTCGCCAATTTTCGGAATCGAATCGGCATGCAAAGACACGATCGCGGTTGGTCCGCAGAGGAAGCGGAGCCACGATATCTGGTTGTGTGGTCCGGAGAACGGACACACCATATACAGATACCGTTCAAGCATGATGACACATGGCGCATCGCTTGCGTCGATGCACGCCGCGGCGATCGAGTGGTGCAACCCCAGCGGCTCCAGGAACTGGCGTACGTCATCGGCAGTTGGCGTCAGCACGTCGACCCAGTACACGGAATCGTCGGTGAACCAGTCCGACGTCATCTCGCGTGGATCGATTGAAACGACACTGTGATCCTCGCGGACTCGGAATGCCGACATCTGCATGTGCTGCTCCAGACCCCAGAGGGACATCGCCGGTGGTGAGGCGTCAAGAAGATCGGGTCGGGTTCTCTCGGCCCGCTCTCGATCATTGACCGATTTCCGCGGCGGTCCCCTCTGCCGCGTGCGGTCCGGAGAATGGGTAGCCATCGTGGAGTTCCCAAAACCCGCCATCTCCACTGAGCAGAGGCCTCCCGTTCTCTGCGCCGGGCGGGAGGTTGTCCCGCAGGACCAAGATCAGGTCAGACAGTACCGCGGGGTTCGAGATGAAGTATCCGTGACCGAGAAAATCTGTCCTCACTTTGACATCAATCAGTTGGAAAGTGGAGTCCGCGCCGCTCGATTCCAACACCGCTCGCTGTGCGCTGCTGAGATCACTCACCAACAGGTCGCCGATTCGTCGGATGCTATCGAAGAGCCATGAGGCAAGCCCAAGGGCGCGATCGTCGTCTGAGAGATAGATTGTGAACCGCTCTGGAGTGAGGACAAGTCGCTCGGCCACCAATCTCTGATTCGCCACTTCCCAGTCAAGATCCGCCGCCGCGAGGATGAGATTCCCGAGCTTCAGCGCGTCGCGCGTCTCAACTCCCATGCCCGAATAGAAGAGATTCAGCTCTCGGAGCGCGGTAATGGCGACATCGGTTCCTCGGCTGTGGGCAATGATGTGGAGCTTCTCAACATCCGGACATGAAGCTAGCACCTGAAGGAACCGTCGCAAATGAAAGACCGTGAACTCGCCCGATTCCCGGTCATGGGTGTAGCCTCTGAGTCCGCCGCGCCCAGCGGGCCAGCTGTAAAGAACGGGCACACCCTCTCGCCCCATAAAGTGCCAGAGCTGGGCGATCCTGAATGCGGCTTCCTCGAACGAGTTGTTGTATCCGTGAACAAAGATGTAGAGTTCCTTACGCGACGTGCGAGCGAGCCGGTCGGTCACCATGCTCTTCGTAATAGCCTCTGCCTCTGTCCGCGCCCGGAGAAACTCCGGATCCTCCTGTATGGCTCCGTCAATCTCGGTCATTGGCGTCGAAGAGGCCGGGTATCGCACTATCTCAGTGATCGCTGTGAGATCGAGCGAAAGGCCCGCGCGCCGGCGGGCGGTACGGCTGGCCTCTACCAGCTGAGGCCAGGACGTATCCTTGCCGATGGCCACGGTGCACATACCGACTGCCAGTGAATGTGATCTCTGATATCCGTACCTGACCGTGCCGTCGCGAGATTCTTCCGGCGTACGATCGGTGGCGTACAGAATCTCGACGAGATTGCTCTGGTAATCCGGTGAGACGGCATCAAACGGATCGCCGGCATCTGATAGATAGAGATTGGGGGTGGGTGCGAGCGTCGGCCCCCCCTTGCATCCGCTCAGCGCCACCACGACAATCGTGGCGCACACGGCGCGAACCATGGCGGAAGCTCGGAGAGGACTGTCCTTGGGAGCCTTGTCCCAAATCATAAGAGAACCGGAGTTGTCTCGCATCGCACACCCCCAGGCCCTGGCACTTCATTGGAGGGGATCACATGAGCCGGATGCACAGCTCTCCTGATTCCATCGGGCGCAGGGTCGGTTGAGTTGACCTGCTATCGCCCGTGAGCCTCGTCAAGCGCCTTGCGGAATCGCTCTGCCCAGTCCTGGATCGCATCTCTCGCGTCGTCGAGCGCCGAGAATGTGTCGAGTTCGAACTGACTCCCACGCTGGGACTCGACCAGCGCTGCGATCTGCAGGCCGGTGACCGAATCAAGAATCTCGGCTTCCATCGCGGCCTCACCGGTCCCCGCTCCGGTCAGCTTTGAGGCCGGGTGGAGATTGAGATACCACTTCGACTTCTTCACATCGGTCAGAGCGATTCGCACGCGCGCGGTTCCGGGCCCGGACGCGCTCGTTACGGTGTAGGAATCCGAGATCGCCTCGATAATCGCGCCCCGGAAATACACGGCAAGCTCCGCGAGCTCCGAGCTGGGCGCTCTATCCGGACTTCCGTGGTTGTAGACCTGGACTGGTTCGATGATAAAGCGGTCGTACTTTGCCAAGGCGCCTTCGGGCGCTTTGAATCGATGTGACGTGTCAGATTCCTTCACCAGGTTGTCGTAATCGTCCCAGTGGACGAATTCGTTCGAGATTGCCGGC
>CBDVAM010000079.1:0-15442 GCA_965371965.1 uncultured Phycisphaerales bacterium | reverse complement strand
GGTCGCCCCTTCGATGTTGCCCCACCACAGCATGGTTGTACTGAGTGCGGTCAGCTCCAGGACGCTGCTCAACCCGTTGTCCAGGATGTCGACGAGGGTGATGTCCCCGTTGGTCACGACCCGATCCCCGATCGCCTCGGCAATCACACCCAGCGACTGTAGAACGGCGTCTGCGTTGATTGCGTCCGCCAGCGCCTGGGCCACCTGGGCGGCGGTCTGCCCCGCGCCGGTGTTGACCTGGATCAGGACCCCGGAGACGGTCAGATCGATACGCCCCCCACCGGCGCCGTCGGCGACGCCGGACAGCTCGACGAACTCTTCGTTGCGGCACCCGGCCGTGCAGCCGTCGAAGCTCGTCAGATTGCCGTCATCACAGATCTCCGTCGGGTCGAGCTCGGCGTCGCCGCACCGAACGGTCTGGAACTGTCGCATCATCTCGTGGTCCTCGTGCTCGAGGATGTGGCAGTGATACGCGAACAGGCCGTTGTATCGCTCGAACCTGGCGATCACGCGCGTGATCTCGCCGGGCCTGGCCTGGACCGTGTCCTTCCATCCAGCCTCCTCTGGCGGCGGGGGCCAGGGGTCGCCGATCGGGATGACCTCGGACCCGTCCATCTCGAACCTCTGGCGATCAAGGACCTGGAACATGACCAGGTGCATGTGCATGGGGTGCACCATGCCCGAGTCGTTGATCCAGTTCCAGGTCTCGATCGTGCCCAGACGCGGGAACTCGACGATGTCGTCCCATGTGAGCCCGTTGATGAGCCACCAGGGATCGGCGCAGTCGGGGTTGTTCACGCTGTCGCGCTTGAGGATGAAGTCGCGCGATTGGATCGCGCGGGACTCATCCAGCCGTTCGATCGGCCGGAGATTGTTCGGCACGGGGTTCTGGTCGCCCGCCTCGTCGAGCACGCGGAACTGCATGAGATCCGGAAGGGGCACCGGCGAATCCCAGGAATCCTTCAGCAGGATCTCCGTTCCCGGTGGGATCTTCGTGAAGTCCAGGATCACGTCGAGCCGCTCTCCCGGTGCAAAGGTGATCTCGTCGACCGTGACGGTCTGGGGCAGCAGCCCGCCGTCGGTGCCGATGACATGGATGGGCATGGCGTTGCTGAGGCTGAGCGTGAAACTGCGTGAGCTTGATCCGTTGAGCCAGCGGAAGCGATAGCGACCCTGCTTGACATCGAGATAGGGCGAGACCTTGCCATTGATCACCGGGAAGTTACCGAAGAAGTGGTCCTGCCAGACGCCGGGATAACTCAGGCTGCCGTCCTTGTTGAAGCTGCGATCCTGGATTGCAAGCCCGATCTCAAACTCGCCGGAGGGAAGCTCCAGGCTGCGCTCGAAGTCGTCACTGAGGAGATAGAAGCCCGCCAGGCCCATGTAGACGTTTAGGCGGGTGATGCCCAAGGCGTGGTCGTGGTACCACAGCGTGGCCGGCAGCTGGAAGTTCGGATAGGTGTACGTCAGCTCCTCGCCGGGCGGGTACGCGTCCTCTGGGTAGCCGTCGGACTCTTCAAACGTGTGGCCTCCGTGGAGGTGCGTGACAATAATCGGCGCATCGCCCGAGTGGTCGGGCCCGTGCAGGCACGTGTCGACCTCAAGATCGTGGGACTCGAGCAACGCTCCATTGTCGTCGCGCAGGTCGTTGACCCACCGGACCGTGACCTGTTCGCCCGAGCTGGCCAAGATCGTGGGCCCTGGGAAGAGCCCGTTGTAGCCCCAGACGACCGTGTCGGGCAGATCCCGATGCAACTTCTGGCGAACGCGCTGGACGGCGATCTCGTAGTCCGCCTCGCCGCCGACCTGCCCGGCGAACGGTTGGGCGACGCCCGGGATCGGCAGCGCATCAACGAACGGCTCCAGGTACAGCACCGAGCAATCCGCCGAGTCGCAGTCCGTCCCCACTCCCTGGTAGATCCCGCTGAGGGCGAGACACTCGACCTCGCTGAGCTGCAGACAGGTGCCGTCGTCGAAGCAGCACGCGCCGCTGGCGGGGCAGGGATTGGGATCGCAACTCACGCCGTCGCCCTGGTAGGTCCCGCCCAGGAGCGCGCACTCGTTCTCGCTGGTGACGACGCAGGAGCCGTCGTCGAAGCAGCACGCGCCGGTGTTGGCCGGCGGCGTGAAGTCGATGACCAGCTCGGGGCGCCATTGCACCTCGAGGTTATCGCGCGAGATGAAGCGCTTTGTCGACTGCCCGCCGGTCTCATCGCCGAGGATTACCCAGCCGTAGTTGGTCTGGGGCACGTCGAGCCAGAGCTGTGCGTCGGCGGCCATGGTGATGCTGGTCCACTCGTAGTACTGCTCGGAGACGCCGATGGTCGCGACGGCGCTGGGCGTGCCGACGAAATCGCCGCCGGACGTGTTCCAGAAGTCGGTGTTGTAGAAGTTGTATTTCCAGGTCGCGTCGCCCGCTGTGGCGACCGCGCCGCCGCCCTCTTCGCCGCTGGCGTCGGACGTACCCTCGCCCCAATCGCGCATCGCCGCGTGCAGCGCGACGTCTCGGTCCAGGACGCGCGAACGTGACATGAACAGGCGCAGCGTGACGTTGTTGATCGACGATCCGGGCGGGATGGAGTTTGCGACGTCGAATCGCAGCAACGCCCGTCGCCTGAAGTCTGAGTTGGTGACTCCGGCGAAGAAGTGCTGGCCCGCGCCGTTGCTCAGGCTGCCCTCTTGGTACATCGTGTTGTCGCGATCGGCGGGGACCGTAATCTGGTCGGCGTGGGCCACGATCGCCGCGAGCGCGAGCGCGAGCGCAAGGACAAATCCGGTTCTTCGAATGGACATCAAGATTCCTCCTCCTCTTGCTTCGGATCAATCGTACGGGGCATTCGAGCCAATCGCCTTGGCGTTGCCAAAAAATGATGACTCAGGGGTGGTAAATAGCCCGCACGATCGGCGGGGCAAGCTAGAGCGACTCTTCGCTGAGGGTGCGTGCGATCGCAATCTCCTGGAGGCGCACGCTCAGTTCGTCCAACTCCTGCTTGGTCCTATAGAAGGTATCGGGGTCGACGCCCCGCCAATCGCCCTCGGCCGAGATGACCATCGTGCTGAGGGCCTCGAGTTGTGCTTGCAGCGCCTGGGCATACCCCTCGTTGAGGTGGTCGCGGAAGCGTTCCAGGCGGTCGCCCACCCACTTCAGATCGAGCCTGCTGTTGGCGATCAGATCGACCACGCGATGGCGGGCCATGTCGTCGCGGGCGTGCTCGAAGCTCTCCGCCTCGATCCGCTCGACCTCCTCGCGGGTCAGGCCGTGGTTGGGGATCACCTGCAACTGGGCCCGCCGCTCGGATCGCTTCTCGATCGCGCTGACGTTCAGGACGCCGTTGGCATCGACGAGAAACTCGACCTCGATCTGCGGCACGCCGGCGGGCATCGGCGGCACCTTCAAGATGAACAGGCCCAAACTCCGGCAGTCGGCGACCATCTCTCGCTCACCCTGGAGCACGTGCAGCTTGATCTGGGCCTGGCCATCGACGCTGGTCGAGAACATCTCGGTCGCGCGTGCCGGCACGGCGCTGTTGCGGGTAATCAGCTTGGCGACCGCGCCCCCCACCGTCTCGATGCCGAGGCTCAGGGGGATCACATCCAGCAGCAGCGCGGACGCGCCCGGCGCTCCGAGGCTCGAACCGGCGAGGATCGACGCCTGCACGCTTGCGCCGAGCGCGACGACCTCATCGGGATCGAGGGCGGTGTAGGGCTCGATGCCGAAGGCCTCGCCGACACGCTCTCGGACGAGGGGGATGCGAGTCGAGC
The DNA here is from genome assembly GCA_965371965.1 of uncultured Phycisphaerales bacterium. Taxonomy (GTDB): domain Bacteria; phylum Planctomycetota; class Phycisphaerae; order Phycisphaerales; family UBA1924; genus S146-42. Next base: position 11,680 of record CBDVAM010000079.1, on the reverse strand, counting down.
CCCCGACGAGCACCGCCGCGTCGACGCTTGGAGCGCCCTTTCTCGCCGCGTCGCGGATGGCTCGCTCGCAGGCGCGGAGGGTCCGATCGATGATCGGCGACATGATCTGCTCGAGATCGTCGCGCGAGATCTCTCGCTCGTAGCGCAGGTGCTCGTCGACGATGATGTCCACGCGTGCCGTCCGCTCCTCGCTGAGGCGGTGCTTCACCAGTCGGGCAAAGCCGACCAACGCCCGGCGGGTCTTGGGCGCCATGTCCATCAGTTCGACCGGCTCGAGCCCCTCGCGCTTGCGGATTTCTGAAATATCGTCGGCGAACATGCGCACGATCTCGTAGTCGATGTCGTCGCCGCCCAGGTGGGTGTCGCCGGCGGTCGAGAGGACCTGATAGATCGCCGGCTCGCCCGGATCCTGCGCCGGGATGATCTTGAGAATGGAGACGTCGAACGTCCCGCCGCCGAAGTCATAGACCGCGATGGTCCGCGCCCCGCGTGCGGGGTCCAGGCCCAGGCCATAGGCCAAGGCTGCGGCGGTCGGTTCGTTCACGATCCGCACGACCTCGAGGCCCGCCAAACGCCCGGCGTCGCGCGTCGCCTGACGCTGGGCGTCGTCGAAGTACGCCGGCACCGTTACGACCGCGCGCGAGACATCCCCGCCCAACGCGTCGCTGGCGATCCGGCGCAGCTCGCGCAGAATCTCGGCGCTGACCTCCTGCGGCGTGACCAGTCGGGCCGTGCCATCGCCTGCTTGGCTGCCAGTGCTCTCAGGCATTGGCACTGCGATCCGGGCCTGCCCGTTGTCACCCTCGACGACCCGGTAACTCAGATACGCCAGATCCTCGCGGGCATCCGCGAGCGATCGCCCCATCAGCCGCTTGGCGCTGGAGATCGTGCTCAGCGGGTGTTCGACGGCTCCCTCGCTCGCCACGCCCCCCACGATTGTGCGCCATTGCCCGTTTTCGTCGGTTTCGTAGCGGACGACGCTGGGCAGCATCCTGCGCCCCTCGCTCTCGAGCACGCGCGGCCCCTGGGCATCGCAGAATCCGACCAAGCTGTTGGTCGTGCCGAGGTCGATGCCGACGATTGAACCACCCATGAACCACGATAGGCCCGGGCGCTGAGAGTCCCGGTCGTTACTCGCGGATCCAGCTCAGCGCCGCGAGTTGATCGACCAGCCCGGCGACCGCCTGCGCGTCGGCGTTGCCCGCGTCCAGGACAACCCGCCTGGCATCGGCATTGCCGTTGTGCGAGATCGCGACGATTGCCGTGGTTCCGATCGCCGACGGGGTCGCGGTCTGCTCGCTGGTGATCGCGCCGGGGTGATCGCCGCGCAGCAATCCGCTCTGGGTGATCGCCCGCCATAGGCGTTCGATCTGCTCTTGATCGAGTTGGCGTGTCCCCGCGGGAAACTGGTTCTGGCGGGCACCGGCGCCGACCGCCGAACGCAAGAGCCAGTCCGGCTCGATGACATAGCGGGCAGGGCGTCGCCAGCGTTCCAGACGGGCGATCAACTCGGGATCCTCGAACTCGGAGTACACGGTCACGCTGATGGCGAGATCGCCCGGCACGGCGTCATCGGCTCCAACGGACCCGGTCGTCGTGCACGACCCCAGCAGTCCGCAAAGAACCAAGGGAATGAGAGCGAAGATCGGTCTGGTATGCCTCATCGCGTCGAGTGTATCCGCCCATGGAGAGACGGGTGCAAGAAAAGGGCGGGGCTCGATGCCCCGCCCACACGTTCAGCTCATGAGGTGCCGCTCGATCAGCAGGACTGTGCGAACAGATCGAGATAGCCGAAGAAATCTTCGGCATCGCAGTCGCCGTCGCCATCGACATCGCACACGTCCTGGTCGCCGGCGGCGAAGGCGTCGAGGTAGGCGAAGAAGTCCTCGGCGTCGGCATCGCCGTCGCCGTCAAGGTCCGCCGGGCATCCCACCGCGTGGGCCAAGGCGCTCGCGGGGATCGGGCGCTTAGAGATGTCGTTGGACCGCCAGCGGAAGATGAGCCCGGCGGTCTGGCGGCTCTCGAAGTATTCCAGGCGGAATCGATACATCCCCTGGCGCAGGCCGAAGGTGGCCTCTCGCTCGCGCATGTTGTGCAGCCCGTCGTTGTCGATGATGAGCTCGCCGTCGATGTACAGGTTGGACCCGTCCGTCGAGTCGATGAACAGCGTGTACACGTCCTCCTGAGCGACAAGCAGCACGCCCTCGAAGACAGCGCCCACGAAATCGCTCAGCCCGCTGCCCGCGAAGTTGCCGTTGGTCTCGGCGAAGTTGATGTTGGGCACGATCTCCTCGAGAATCGGCGTGAGCAGATCAAAGTCCGGCAGAAAGCGGATCGTCCCCAGATCGCTCAGGTCGTAGTACGCGGCCTCGACGCCCGCCTCGGTCGTGCCGTCGAACACCGGCTCCAGCCACACGGTCAGGATGACCGTCACCATCGCCGGGCTCATGTTCCCGTCCGGGTCGCTCGCTTCGTAGCTGAAGGTATCGATCGCCACTCCGGCATCGTTCGGCGGGGTGTACCGCAGCTCGTCGCGCCCGTCGGGTCCGGTTCCCACGCTGAGCTCGATCGTTCCGCCCAGGGCGGACGCCGCATCGAATGAGCCGATCGACAGCGCCTGGCAGTTGCCCTCGACGTCGTTTTCCAGCACGTCCAGCAGCACGACCTGCCCATCGACCGAGCCGCCGACGTCGTCGTGCGCCCTCGGCGGAACGTTGGGCGCATCGTCGGTGCCCTCCAGGCAGTCGGCGATGTTGTTGGCGTAGTTGACAATCGTTGCGATACTCGACGTTCCGAACAGCGTCAGGTCGCCCGCACAGCCACCGATACCGCTGCACATGATGAAGCAGTCGGGGTCCGCGTTGCAGTGCATCGCGTTCCAGTTGTGCCCCAGCTCGTGGGCGGTGAGACCGACACGCAGCACGAAGTTGTTGCTGAAACGGCTCTGGCTGAGCGCGTAGCCGTCGGTGTTCGAGCAGACCCCGTTGAAGAACGCGATCCCGATGACCCCGCCGTTGATGTCGATACCCGTGAACAGGTGCGCGATGTCGCGATCGATCTGGCGCTGGTTGTTGTTCCACTCGCTCTGGAACTGCCCGCGCAGCCCGAATGGATCACCCGTGGTGTACGGGTCGTTCACGTCGGTGCGGATGATGAAGTCGCCGATGACATATGTCACCTTGGTGTCCATCGTGTAGATCAGATCCATGCCGTTGATGATCGACTCGACGTCGTCCACCGTCGCCTGCACGTCCGAGCCGTTGAGCACGAAGAAATCGTGGTCGGCGTCGAAAGCGATCAGCGTCGCCAGGTTGCACGGGGCTTCGGGAACGACGCCCGCCTCGCCATCTCGATGAGCGTGCTCCAGTTCCTCATCGGCGTTGGCGCAGTGCCCGTCGGCGGGCAGCACGTCCGACAGCGCGTAGCTCACATGCTTGCCCACGAGCCCCCGCACCGCCGGCTGGAAGCCATGCACGCTTGCGTCACCCAGGATCGCAACTCCCCGGATCGTTCCATCCACCACGCTGGCGGCGACCGACGAGCCCGGGGCGCCGACGATCCTGCCGCGATAGGTATGGCTCTGAAAATGCCCGGCGTCGAACAGATCGCCCGTGCCGTCGTCCAGCAGCACCCGGGCAGCGGGTGCGCGCAGATTGAACGGCGTGAGTTCGAGCATCGCGGGCTGCCCGCGGAGTTCAATCTGGACCACCACCTGATCGCCGATGGTCGCGAACGTCGGCTCGAACACATCGCCCCGCTCCACGCCGACGTCCGAGAACGTCGCGTTCTGGCCCAGAGCGACCGACGGTAAGGCCAACGCCAGGCATCCGCCCACGAGAATCGATTGCAGCATCAAACTATCTCCTTCATGGCCTTCTACCCGAGGCCTCCGCCAAAGTCGCGGGCGGTGCCGAAACGCCCCTCGTCCACCCTTGGTAGCCGATGGCAACCCTACGCACAAGCACAATCCCCAGGAGCATCCGGCGAACAAGGGCTCGCTCCTACCCTTGCCCGCCATGGATATATCACTCCGCTGGATCAACCGCTATCTGGACCCGGGCGATGTCTCGCCCGAGGAACTCGATCACGTCCTCACCGAGGGCGGGTTTCCCATAGAAACCCGCACGGATCTGGATTCGGGCGACATCTTCTTCGACGTCGAGATCACCTCAAACCGGGGGGATTGCCTGAGCCATCTGGGCCTGGCGCGAGAGATCGCGGCTTCTCGCCAGGCCTCCAAGAACCGCACGCTGGTTCCGCCGAGGGTGGAGATGCCCGCCACCAGTGGCAACGTCGCGGACTTCTTGACCCTGGAGAATCGCGAGACCGGCGTCTGCCCACGATTCACGGCCCAGGTCATCCGGGGCGTCAAGGTCGGGCCGAGCCCGGCGTGGCTCGTCGAGCTGCTCGAGGCCATCGACCAGCGGTCCATCAACAACATCGTCGATGTCACCAACTGGCTGACGTTCGAGTATGGCCAGCCCAGCCACGTCTTTGATCTTGAAACCCTCGCGGGCTCAAGGCTGGTGATCCGCTATGCCAACGCCGGCGAGACGCTGCGGACGCTGGATGGCATCGATCGCAAGCTCGTCAAGGCCGATCTGGTCGTCGCCGACGGCGAGCGGGCGCAGTCGCTGGCAGGGGTCATCGGCGGACAGCCGACCGAGGTCAGCACGAAGACGGTCAACGTCGTTCTGGAAGCGGCGACGTGGGATCCGGTGACGGTTCGCACAATCGCCCGCAGGCTCAATATCCGCACCGACGCCAGCCATCGCTTCGAGAGGGGCGTCGATGCGCGGACGATTCTTGACCCTGCCAAGCGAGCCGCGGCGATGATCGTGGAACTCGCGGGCGGGCAACTCGCGAGCGGCGTGCTCGACGAGGGTGCCCCCCCCACCCCACCAAGCGAAGCGACCCGCATCACGCTGCGACCGAGCAGAGTGCATCGCATCCTGGGTATCGAAGTGGCGCGTGAGGAGTGCGTGGACCTATTGCGAGGGCTGGAGATCGACGCCACGGCGAGCGAGGACGACGACATCCTGGCGTGCACGATCCCCGCGTTTCGCCTGGATTTGACACGCGAGATCGACCTGATCGAGGAGGTCGCGCGCACCAAGGGCTACGACGCGATTCCCTTGCAGGAGCGTCTGCCGATCACGATCCCCCATCCGCAAGAGTCCGAACGGGCCCTGCGGGAGATCGCCGGCGTGCTCACCGGGCTCGGCTTCTATGAGACCGTCACCATCAGCTTCACAAGCCCCGATCGCGCCAAGCCCTTCATCGGCGAGGGCCTGCGAGAGATCGGCGTGGACGACGAACGGCGCGGCAGCGAGCCCACGCTGCGCCCCAGTGTCCTCACGGGGCTCCTGGCGTGCAGGAAGGCAAACCAGGATGGACAGGTGCATGTGCCCGGCGGGGTGCGCCTGTTCGAGCGAGCCGCTGCGTTCGCGCAGGACGAATCAGGGACGACCGTCGAGAGCCAGAAGCTGACACTGCTCATGGACGTCCCCGGCGCGGGCGCCAAGCGATCGTTCGATGACCGCCAGACCGGCGTCAGGCTGCTGGTCGGCGCGATCGAGTCGCTCGTGCGCACTGTCGGCGGGCCCCACGCGGAGCTGATCGTGAGCCCCGGCGCACCCACGCGCGCGTGCTGGGATGCCTCGGCGTTCGCCACGATCTCGCTCAAGGCCAAGAGCGGCGAGATGGTGAGTCTCGGCGAGATGGGGCAGATCTCGCAGAGCGTGCAGCAAGCGTACGGCCTTGATGTGGCTGTGCTCGCGGCGGAGATCGATCTTGAGGACTTTGTCGCGCTGTATCCGCCCAAGGCGCGGGCCGAGGCGCTGCCCAGTTTCCCTTCGATCGAGCGGGACCTTTCGATCGCGCTGGACGAGGGACGGATGTGGCGCGAGGTCGAGCAGACGGTGCTGGGGGTGAACGCCGAGCGCTTGGAGCGGATCGAGTTCGTCGGGACCTATCGCGGCAAGCAGGTGGGCAAGGGCAAGAAGTCGCTGACGTTCCGGATGCGATTCCGCGACCCCGAGCGGACGCTGCGCCACGAGGAGGTCGATCCGCAGGTGGATGCGATCGTGTCGGCGCTGCGATCGGCGCTCGGCGGCGAGCTTCGGGCCTGACTATGCCTGTCGGCGAGTGCGGCAAAGTAGGTACTTTGGGCGGTCGTTGTGGGGGCATGGGGGCATATATTCGTATTGTGTACGTTCTTTGATCGCTCCGTGCTCGCAAGTTTAGCGACAGGAGCTTGAAAAGTCGCGTATCATGTGGTGTGGCCCTAGCGATGGAGGATGCATGAGCCAGAGCACAACCAAGCCTGACGAGATGACCATCACCGCTCCGATCGTGTCGCGCGACGAGGATCGTCCGCTGATTTATGTCAACGGGCAGATCGTGCCCAAGAGCCAGGCGATGGTCAGCGTGTTCGATCATGGGCTGCTCTATGGCGACGGCGTGTTCGAGGGGATCCGGATCTATCAGGGCAGGATTTTTAAAGCCCAGCAGCACCTGGATCGTCTGTGGGCGTCGGCGGAGAGCCTGGCGATCAAGATCCATATCTCGCGCGAGGAGATGCTGGATATTCAGCGCCGGTGCGTCGAGGCCAACGAGATCGTCAACGGGTATATCCGCCTGATCGTGACGCGGGGGATCGGGACGCTGGGGTTGAACCCCAAGCTGTGCCCGGTGCCTGGGATCATCTGTATCGCCGACCAGATCCGGCTGTATCCGCAGGAGATGTACGAGAACGGGATGAAGGTCGTGGTCGCCGAGCGCCCGCGGATTCCCGTGGCGTGCCTGGATCCGCGGATCAAGAGTCTGAACTATGTGAACAACATTCTGGCGAAGACCGAGGCGCTGGACAAGGGCCTGTTCGAGGTGATCATGCTGAACATTGAGGGGTTTGTCTGCGAGGGCTCGGGCGACAATATCTTCATCGTCAAGGACGGGGTGGTGATCACGGCGCCGACGGACGCGAGCATTCTCGAGGGGATCACGCGCCGGTTCGTCATGGAAGAGCTTTGCCCGAAGCTGGGCATCACGGTGCGCGAGGAGTTGTTCCGGATCGAGGACTTGCTGGGCGCTGACGAGGTGTTCTTGACGGGGTCCGCAGCGGAGATCATCGCGGTGCGCGAGGTCGAGGAGCGTGCGAGCAAGGGCGGAGCGACGACGCAGATCACCGACGGCGAGGGTCCGGTGGCGAAGAGGCTGCGGGAGGCGTTTGGGGCTGTGGTGACGGGAGCGGATGTGCCGGAGGATTGAGGGCGCTGAGAATCTCGGGAGGCCTTATTCGAACGGGCCTTGAGGGTGAGTGTCGTGATCGCGAGCAATGCAAGCGTTCGAGCGCCCCGCTGGGGCTATGAAGGAAATACGAGTGCTTACGAGGGGCTGTCGCCCCTCGCTATGTTCGGGCGCTGCTCCGCAGCTGAGAGGCGGCTGAGAGGTGACTGAGAGGCGGATAAGGGGGAGCCTGAGAGGTGGCTGAGAGGTGGACGATGCTCGGCTACTTCGCAGCTGAGGCATTGACGATCAGCCTTCGTCAGGCTCGGGGCGGGGCAAGCTTGCCAGAGGCAAGAGTTCGAACTCCTGCGGGTCAGGAACCTTGGCGGCTTGTAGCGCGGCCTTGTACGGATCGTCGATCCCCCGGTCGTATGGGCGACCATCGGCATCGATCGAGAAATGGAAGTTCCCCGGCCGCCCGATTCCAAGGGGAATGAGCGCGGCGACCGCGAGAACATCGGCGTCACGCTCGACCTGGATCCTCTTGACGGTCAAGCCGAAACCCTGGATGTCCGCCAGCGCCTCGACCGGGCCGAACCACTTGTACCACAGGACGGTTGGGTCGACGATCTGATCGTTGAGAACAATCCACGGCGGCGAGGTGTGGTGAAGACGTGGTTCGATGGCGAAGGCGACTCTCGGATAGGCGCCCCCGAGTTCGGCGACGGCGCGCTGGTCCCATCTCCACTCGCTGTTGAGCCCCGTGAGGAGGAGCCGGTTGTCATCGGGGAGCCAGAGGGACGACGTGATGGTGCCGTCGTGCCAGGCCTCGAACAGGCGGTTGCCCGCGAGATCGAAGATCCGGATGCAGACGGGTGAGTAGGGATACAGAGACTGGAAGGTGACGATTTCCAATCCCGGTCGGGATGGAAAGATGTCGTCGATAATTGCCTCGGTGCAGTCGAGGAGGACGCCCTCGCGGTTCTCATACCCCTCGGGTCTTTGAAGGGGCATCTGCGCGGTTGTCCAGATGGGCTCAGCCGGTTCAAGGGGGTCATAGAATGCGAGGTGTCCTGCGAGGTCGAAGTCGGTCGCGTTCACGGAGTAGGCGAGAACGGCGACTTGCCCGCCGCCGAGCGAAGGCGGGCGATCGACGAGTTGTGCCGTCAGGATGCTGCGGGGGCTTTGATAGAACCAAGAATGAAGCATGCGCCCGCTCTCGGACATGATGCGAGCGATGTTCTTGTCGCTGGTGAGCACGATGCGTGAGGGTCGATTGTCGGCGGCGGTGATGACTGACATTGTGATCATGAACGCGGGTGCGATGACGGCGGCGCACGCGATGAGCGTCGCGAGAATGGGATGGTTGCGTGCCCAGAACGTGAGGCGACGCCCTAGTCGCGGCGGGCGTGCGACAGTCGGCCGATTCGAGAGATGATCGCGCACGTCGCGTGCGAGCAGGTCGGCGGTCTGGTAGCGATCCTCGCGATCTCGTGCCGTCGCCATGGCGGTGATGGCGTCGAGATTGCCGCGGAGGCTTGGATCGGACTTGCTCGGGGCGGGGACGCTCGCGTGGTGCAGGATTGCCAGCGCCTCGTGGGGAGAACACCCCGAGATATCGAATGGGGGGTGATCGGTCAAGAGCTCGTACAGGATGACGCCGAGGGCGTATACGTCGGCGCGCCGATCAATCGTCTCGGCGTGCCCTCCCCATTGTTCCGGGCTCATGTAGCTGAGCGTGCCGAGCGCCGAGAGTGATTCGTGCTCGCCCGTGAGCAGTGTGGCGGCGGGGTCGTCTATCCGCGCGATCCCGAAATCGATGACTTTGGGATCGCCTTCGGAGTCGATCAGGATATTCGCGGGCTTCAAGTCGCGATGGATGATGTCGAGGCTATGCGCGTGTTCGACGGCGTCGCAGACGCGGGCGAACAGTTCGAGCCGCTCGCGCCTGGGGAGCTCGCGTTCGCGGCAGTACGTTGTGATGTGATTGGCACCGGGGACCAGTTCGAGCGCAAACCAGGCGAGGAGTGCGCCATCGTGCTCGCACACGCCCGCCTCGTAGACCTGCGCGATGGCCGGATGGCGCAGGCGTGCGAGGATCTGACCTTCCCGCTCGAATCGGGCTTGGAGGACCTCACTCGCCCAGGTGAGATGGAGCACCTTGATCGCGACTCGCTTGCGCGGGTTGTCGCGTTCGGCCTGGAAGACCACGCCCGACGACCCGTCGCCGAGCCTTCGGTCCAAGCGATACGCACCGATCTGCTTGGGATACGCGCCGGCATCCAGGCGTCGGTCGGTCCAGGCTACGGCGGGGGGATGATCCAGCGGGCCGGTCCGGGCGTCGGCGTCGAACCAGGCACGCAGGTCGAAGGCGATGTCCGGGTCCAGTTTGTCCAACGCATCCTCGCGTTGGTCGGGCGGCAGATCCCTGAACTCAACGAACAGAGCCCGCAACTTCTCATATCGTTCCTGGTCCACGGTCGGGCCCTATTCTCGCGGCTCAAGCTCGTTGTGCAGCCAGGCGCGAGCGGCGCGCCAGTCCTTCTCGATCGTGCTGAGCGAGCACTGGATCACCTCTGCAACCTCGGGCAAACTCAACCCGCAATAGAAATGCAACTCGACGATGCGCGCGTGGCGCGGGTTGAACTTCTCCAACTGCGTGAGGGCCTCTTCGAGCGCGAGGGCGTCGACAACGGATGCGCCATCGGCACCGATGAGAGTCAGCGCCTCGACATCACATCGCCTCCAGTCGCCGCCGCGTTTGGCGGTCGCGGCACCCCTGGCATGGTCGACGAGGACGTTCCTCATGACTTGGGCGGCGACGCGCATGAACTGCAGACGCCCGTTGCATGTGTGTGCTTGATCGTGCATGCGAAGATAGACCTCGTGCAAGAGGGCGGTGGGCTGGAGCGTATGCCCTCGCCGCTCGTGGCGCATGTAATACTCGGCGAGGCTCCGGAGGTGGCCATACAAAGCGCCGAGCCACTCGCGATCGGGTTCGCCCTGGCTGTCGGCGTGGTTGTCGGCTTGGCTGTCGGCTTGCATCTCGAACGTATCCCCTACCAGGCCGACACCAGACAATATTCGAAGTCGTTACGGGGAGCATAGCAAAATCTCGCATGTGATGGTAGAGGGGCGCACAAACCTGGAGTCTCCCTGCGGCTGTTCGAGCCCCAGGGGACACGGGGTGGTTGTTGTGCGCTTGGTTGACGGCCCGCACGCGGGTCAGGATTGGCCTAAGGAGATGACATGAGACACGAGGGACTGACGGCGAGGTGTGTTTTTTCGGCGATGGCTGCGTTTCTCTGTGCCATGGTGTCCTCGGGGCCGGCCCTGGGGCAGGACTGCACGGACTGCGTGACGGAGGTGCCGGGCGGGTCGATTGTGGGCGAGACCTGGACGAAGGCCAACTCGCCGTACTGCATCATGGGTGATGTGTTTATCAGCGAACTGACGATTGAGCCAGGTGTGTGCGTGCTGATCGATGGGCCGTGGACGTTGACTATTCAGACGAGGATCTTCGCGCGAGGCACGGAGGAGGAGCCGATCGTGTTCACGGCGAAGGATCCGGACGTGTCGAAGTGGAAGGGCATGGAGTTCATCCAGACCGTTCCGGGATCGGTGCTGCGGTACTGCAAGTTCTCGCACGCGAGCAACTCGGCGATCAAACTGGTTGATACGGCACCGACTATTGACCAGTGCACGTTCGAGAGCAACACGTCGGCGACCAGCGGCGGTGCGATCCTCTTTCTCGGACAGGTGGATGAGCTTCTGATCACGGGCAGTGATTTTCTGAACAACACAGCGAATCACCACGGCGGGGCGCTGGCTGCAAGACTGGACTCTGGAGTTCTTCAACTTCGAGACTGCCGGTTCTGGAGCAACGCCAACAACATTCCAACTCAAGACGGGAGTTTCTTTGGTGGGGCTGTGTTCATTGACGGCGCGGCGGAGATCGTCCTGTGCGCGTTTCGGAACAACCACGCGCGAGGCCAAGCGCCCAGTGATCAGTGGAATCAAGGCTCGGGCGGGGGGCTGTTCGCGAAAAACGGGACGCTCACAATCGAGGGCTGTCATTTTCAGGATAATCGCGCGGCGTGCTTTGACAACGGAAGACGGAATTTTCCTGCCGCTCGCGGTGGCGGAATGCTCGTCGCCGCGGGGGGCGAGGCCGTCGTGATCAAGAACACCATCTTCAGCGGTGGCATTCTTGACGCAGCCACTGAAGAGAGCGGCGGTGGGATCTATGTGCTTTCGGGCAATGTATCGCTTGAGAACGTGACGATCGCGCGCAACGAGCGGGCCGGACTGCATGTCGCCGACGGGGATGTCGAGGTCCGCAACAGCATCCTCTGGGAGAATAATGGCAGCGGTGTGCAGATCATCGGTCCAGTGTGCGTGAACTACAGCTGCGTACAGAACGGCTTTGAGGATGACGACTGCAGCGACAATA
>CBDVAM010000078.1:0-15645 GCA_965371965.1 uncultured Phycisphaerales bacterium | reverse complement strand
CTCAGAGTTCGCGTCGCTGTTGAAGAGCGCGTTGAAGATCCCCTTTGCGAGCACCTCGCGGACGGCCTCTTCGTCCCGCTGCGTACCGGTGAGATCCTGCAATCGCTCCAGCAGGCTGTCGGCACGCTCGAAATCGGAACCGCTATGCGCAACCGCGTTCGTCAACCCCATGCTGACGATCACGCGGCTTGCCTCGCTTGATCCTTGAATCGCAGCAGCGACGTCGGCGTCGGCTGGAATCGGCCCCGGCACGCCAAAGAAGGACAACGCGCTCGCGCACATCAGCTTGGTGAGCACGGAGGAGTCCATCTCATTAACGAGCGGATTCGATGCCGCGAGCATCATTGCGGTCGGCGCGACTTGGTCGTCCAGCCGATTCCACGGTTTCGAACTGTGCTGGTCGACGAATGCGGGGATGGCACGATTAATGGCCAGTTGCACAAACGGCCTCAATCGCTGACCAAGAGCGCCAGAAATCGCCTCGCGCTTCGGATCGCGCCCAAGCACGCAGGTCTGCGCCGCCTTTCGACGAGATGGGTGCCCCAGTGACAGCGGCGCGCCGCTCTCAGGACGAAGCAAGAGCAGAGACTCAAGCCACGCGAGCTCTTCTCTGGGCGCCGATCCCAGGATGGCCGGCAAGACCGACTCTTGCGCCGCAGCATCCGCCGGCATTGGCAGGATCGCCAGGAGGATCGCGAGCTCCAGCCGAGCCATGCCTCCGGTTTCCTCTTTTTTGTCCAGCAGTTTCTCATAGATGACCCAAAGCTCAGGAAACTGCCTGGCCCGGGCATTCGCGGCTACAAAAAACAGACGATCCGTCGACGCGCGATCCTCTGTCGAAAGGTAAGACCACTCCTCCAACACACCCGGCTGACCATTGATCTCGCGAAGTAGACGAGCATCGTCAACCCCACCGAGTCCCGGGAAGTAGGCACCCAACCACTGTTTGAGCGAATCAAACGCGCCTGCATCTTCCTCAAAGTCGATCGGGGGCACGGTCATCAACGCAGCCGATGGAAGCTGAAGCAGCCCCGTCGCATGTTTCTTCGCCTCCGGATTTCGGTCTTCCGGAAATCGCGGATCGCGCAAGTGTAACACGATGTGCGATTCCGGCCATTCCGCCAACCCTGAGAGGAACGTCCGCAGCGTCCCCACATCGAGGTCGAGGTTTTGACTTTCCTCCCACTGATTGATGACTAGGACGATCGGCACATTCTGTCCATGCGCCAGAATCGCCAGTAGATCCCGGGCCTCTTCCGATTGCAATCGCGGCAGCTGTACGCCGCCCTCGATCAACATCTTCTGCGCTTTGCCGAGCGCCGCGAATCCCGCCGCGACAACGCCCTTCGCAGGGCCGGCGAAGTCCGCGAGCGCCCTGCCGAACGCGACCCCGGCCTCGCTAATGTACTTGCCCTTCATCTGCTGGTGGATCGAGCGAAGCTGATCACCGGCACCCGCCTCCTCTGCCCAGTGCGCGTACGCGTCCTTGATCGCACGCAGGAGCACGTCGCCGCCCGCCTCGGCCGCTTGCCCGAACCCGATTCGGCGCGTTCCCGCGGCATGTGACTGCTCGGTGAAGTGCTGCAATAGGCGGGTCTTCCCAATCCGCGGCGGCCCCTTCACAATCGTCAATCCCGGCGCAGCACACCGCTCCTCAAGCTTCTTGAGTTCCTCGCGCCGGCCAAAGAACGGGATTGGAATCGGGCCTGCCATGGAAGACGAGTATAAGTCCGGATTTTAGATCCGTCGTCATCCGCCTCAATCTTGGGCGAATGCCCCTTCAGTCCTCAGTCGGAAACACCGCCACCCCCGACCCCACCGCCAGCGTCACATTGATCGGTCGCGCCCCATCGAGCAAACGCCACCGCCCTCCATACATCGCCGCGAAATCCGCCTTGAGCTCGAACGACCGTACAGTGTGCACATCCCACACCGGATGCTCCACGCGATACACGAGCGTCCGCCCCTTGCGATCGCGCCCATATCCCCACGAATGCTCCTTGAACCAGTGCTCGATCGAGTCCTCATCCGGGCGGTGGGGGGGCTGAGCCCCGCGAACCTCTAAGGAGTGCTCCCGCCCGCTGAATCGCCAGCGATGCGCAACCCGGATCTCGTCCTCTCCCCTTTTGACTTCACTGCGCATCGCGGCACGCGCGTACGGCTCGTTATACAACCGGCGCGCGATCCACACGATCGCTCGCCGCGGCACCAGCTCGCGCACGAAACACACACCCCGGCGTCCATCCGCATCCCGCACATAGAACCGAAGATTGACTTCCGGAAAGTTCACATACCCCGGCCAGCGCACGCCCTTCACACGCGTATTCAGAAAGTCAAACGCCACCAGCGAGCAGCACGCCCACCCCCCAAACCGATCCAGCTCCAGCCCCGCAGGCAAGTGGGGGAGCAGCAGATCATCGCCCACCGCATAGCTCACCAGCACCAGATTCCGCCACTCGGCGGTCAGAAACGGTCGCGAATCAGCCGAATACCTCGCCAACTGTTTAGCCCTCTGTGAATCCAAACTCGCCCGCCCCAACCATCTCCGCGATCCGCTCGATATCCGGCGACGGCGACCGATCATGGTCCAGCGCCGGCACATGCTCACGAATCAACGCGTGTACCCGCTCCACGCCGCCACCAGAACGCAACGGGCGATGCCCCTCGATCGCCTGGGCCGCGCACAGCAACTCGATCGCCACCACCCGCCGAGCCAGGTCCAGGCTCCGCTGCGCCTTGGCGGCACCGCGAGGCCCGAAGCTGTTGTAATCCTCGGTCCCCGCGCTCGTGGGCAGGTTGCTCACACTCGCCGGCATGCACAGCCCGATGATCTCATTACAACACGCCGCGGCGGTGTACTGCGCAATCATCAAACCCGACTGCAACCCCGGAAACGCCGCGAGATACGGCGTCAACCCCGCCTCCGGATCACGCGCACTCAACATCAGATACGTGCGTCGCTCGCTGATCCCCGCGACGTGCGCGATGGCGATGGCCAGGGTGTCGAGCGGGATCGCCAGCGGCATCCCATGAAAGTTCCCCGCCGACACGATCCGAGGCGCGCCGTCCACCTCGAGCACCAGCGGATTATCCGTCACCGCGCCCAGCTCTCGCTCCACCGCCAGCTTTACATAACCAAGAGCATCCCACGCCCCGCCCAGCACCGGAGCCGCGCACCGCAGCGAGTAGGGGTCCTGCACCCGCGGATCATTCTCCCGATGGCTCTGCAGAATCTCACTTCCCGCCAGGTGCCCCGCGATCCGGCGCGCCATCTCCGTCTGCCCATCCTGCCCCCGCGCCGCCTGCACCGCCTCGAGCAGCGGCTCGCTCGTCGCCTTGTTCGCATCGATCGACATCGCACACGCCAGCGCCGCCGAGTCCATCAGCCGCTCGCAATCGCCCACCAGCAGCGCCCCCCGCGCCGCCATCAGATGCGTCCCATTGATGAGCGCTAACCCTTCTTTGGCCTCCAGCGCGATCGCCCCGAGCCCCGCCGCGCGGAGCGCCTCACCGCCCGACATCTCCCGCCCATCAAACGTCGCCCGCCCCTCGCCGATCAAGACCAGCGCCGCGTGCGCAAGGGGCGCAAGATCTCCCGAAGCCCCGACCGACCCGATCCCAGGCACCACCGGCGTCACGCCCGCGTTCAGCAACCCCACAATCCGCTCAGCAAGCTCCGCCCTCACCCCCGACAACCCCCGGCACAGCGACGCCGCCAGGATGAAAAGCATCCCCCGCACGACCTCCTCCGGGAGCGCCTCCCCAACCCCCGCGGCGTGCGATCGCAGCAAGTTGTGCTGCAACTGGGCCAGCTCGTCCGGATCGATCCTCGTGCGAGAGAGCGATCCAAACCCGGTATTGATCCCGTAGTGCGCCTCGCCGTCGCTCAGCGCGCGCTCGATAACGCCCCGAGAGCGGTCCATGCCCGCATGGGCGTCAGATGCGATTGCAACTGGTCTCCGATTTCGGGCCACATCTTCGACGCCATCGATCGACAGGGAATCGCCGCTGAGTATGAGTGTCTTGGGCACGAGCGATGATACGGTTCCCTGACCGATTCGGCCTGAGGGCCATTTCCGCCGGAAACCCCGTGCCCCTCTCGCCGCCGGCACCCGGGCCAACACCCTCATCGCTGCTCGGGCGAGTCGCACGATCCAGGTCGCCACGGAGTGGTGCTACGAGGCTATCGAAGGGCGACTGCCCCTCGGTAGCCTCGCGTAGGAATCCCAGGCCCCGTTGGCAGCGGTCGAGCGCCCCTGGCGGACCATGGCGTTGGCTTGTGACGAGTGGCTATCGCCAATCGCCAGGATCGCAGCGCTGCTCGCCAACGACTCCTCGGGCACCATCCACTCGAACGCTACACCTCTTATGAAACCGGTCCAGCTCCTGCTCGCGCCTCAATATTGTGTCATCCAAGCTCTTATTGACTCACTTCTGTGTCATCGCTCCATGTGTGAGCGCCGAATCCAAAATATACATAGGCAGGCGCACGCGAATTCAGTAGACTCGCTGCAACTTAGGATCCGCCGCCCCGTAGAGGCGATCCAGGAGGTACACGCCATGAGGACTTACGTTCCGTTCGCCATGATCGTCATGATCGCCCTCGCAGCTGTGGTTCATGCACAGCCGCCGGTGGATCCGGCGCCGACAATAAGCGAGCATGTCCTGGCGATCTCGTGCTATTCCGGCGGAGATCCGCAGATGAACCCGCCGGGCTATGCAGCGTGGTGGACCGATCCGGTCGCGGGGACCGACGAACTCCTCGAACGGCTCAACGAGGGATACGCCGCCGGCATCCGTCGATTCATGCTCAACCGTCCGATGGGGCGTGGCTACGTCTCCACGCCCGATGGTCAGGTCTTCGTGTCCTCGTTTGTGCCCGGCGCATCGTGGCACACGCTCGAACCCGAGCGGAGAGAGGAACTGCAATCTCGCCTGCGGATCTGGACCGGGTCGCACCGCGACGCCGAGGTCGGCGTCTTCGTCGGCATGCGGGCCCGCACGCCGCATACCTCATTCACCGCATTCAACAGGGAAGGCTGGCTCAGCGACTGCGCGAAGATGGATCTGGACGATCCCGAGGGCGCGCACCTGGCCCGCACGACCCTCGGCGGATGGCTCGCCTGCGGCGTCACCGCGTTCTACTTCGACGCGTCCTCGCACACGGATAACCGCGAGTCGCTCGTCCAACTCAAGGAGGCCCTCGAGCCGCTCGGCGTCCGGGTCGTGGGGGAGGCGATCCCCAGCACGCCGGATCCCAACGGCGAGAAGAGCCCGGACTCGGAATGGTCGCATCGCGTCGGCTGGATGGCCTCCGAATCGTTCATCCGGCTTGCGTATCCGCCCGAGCATCTCGTGCCCGAGGGCGCCGATCTGTACGACTGGGTGACGTGGACCGGGCCGAACCACGACCTGCGCGACGCGGGCGAACGCCACGCGCTGGCGCGGCTGCGCGTGACCCAGGGCTACACGATCATCGCGGGGCTGGACACTATTCTGGCGCTGGATTGAGGATGGCTCGTCGTTCCCGAGTTGCTCGCCGAGAGTCACTCGGGGCGTCTGTACGGGACGCTCACGCGCCAGTTCCAGCGGGGGGGGCGGTCGCTTCACGCCGATCGGCGCGGGCCGAGCGTGCCCAGAACGTCCAGGCCGACAAGATCGCGAGGCTCGACCCAGTGGACAACAACAACGAGTTCCCCGACAACGAAGCGTCGTTCTGGACGGAGCGGAACGCACCTAGAGTTGTTCATGCCTGCCGACGACGCTAGGAAGGAGTTCGAGTGCATTCAGGGTGAGGTCACATACATGACCGTTCTCCTACAGTGGCACCACCAACTGTACGATGGCCCCTCGGGCCGCCCTGAGATCAGAGCCGAAACGGCCGACGAGTTCTTCGAGGTGTTGGATGACATGCTACGGCAAATGGTGATCCTCACCCTCGTGAAGCTCCATGACACTCACGAGAAATGCTTGCATTTGAAACACATCATAGAGGTGTGTTTGGTGGACGAGGACGACGGCGTAAAGCAGCGGGCGAGTGAGAAGTTGACCGATAGTATGGGTCAATGTAAGACTCTCGCCCAACTCCGCCATGGAGTGATCGCGCACAATCACCTCAAGCTCAGGACAGGCAGAAGGACGGTCTCAGGCGTGATGAAATGGGACGAGGTCGGACGAGCGGTACGCGATATCCAAGATCTCACTAACTTTGTCGGGCAGCATGCCTTCGGCGACGGCATGGGGGACTTCAACTTCGAGAAGGTGGAGGTGTACGGCAGTGCCAGCCTGTTGCTACATTGGCTGGAGCTCGGTATTCGGTACGACCAGCTCCGCGAGACGCTCATGTTGGAGGTGCTTACGCCAGAGCAAATCGAGAAGCGTGTCGGTCAGGACATCGATGAGTCCTGGGCAAAGGTCCCTCGTCCGAGATCGTGTCTCTGACAAGCATCGTGCAGCTACGCGCCGGCGTGCAACGCGTGTCGAGCTCGGCATGGGTCCGACGTGTGCAACGCGTCGATCGATCGCAACGGCTCGGGCCCGTCGTTCTAGCCGTTGATTTTCTTGTACCAGTTCGCCATCTCTGCGCCCTCGCTCGCTTCCGAGGGCCTGAAAGACTCCATCACTTCCTCAACGGTCTCAAATACCGTTATGGTGGCTCCTGGGACGGCAAGGTGCAGGATGGCCGCGTCTTTGCCCTCGCCCTCGACAGCGGTGATTCCCGACATTCGGACGTGGAACGGCTTCCCGTTCTTTCCGCTATCCCCATCGGTCCGCTTCGGATCGATTTCCGGGGACTTCTCGATGGCCGACCGGCAAGGTCCGAGAATCCATGTTCTGTTAAACTGGTATCGGTGTTGGTAGGGGCGTAAGAGACCAGCTTCTATGGGGTCTTTATAGGGGGCTCCGGGACATTTTTGGGGTCTAGATCGGAGTCTGGAGGCGCCGCAACACCGAGCGCCTACGCCGTCCAGCACCGATGGCGCTGGCGACCGCAATCAGGGTGGCCGTACTGGGGGTAGGAATCACCTTGCTGACGTATCCTGAGATCCCGTTGTCGATGCTGATTTGGGCCTCCACTGGGATTCCAAAGTCGCCCATGTCGAAATCTAGCGTGAAGTCACCGACGGCGAGTTCGATCATCTGATCGAAGCCAAGGGGAGGAAGAATGCCATCGAAAATCCCGCTGTCATTGGAAACTACGACCCTGCCGTCACGGATGCTCAACTCAAGTTGGCCCTCTTGGGCCGTGAACGCTCCGATAATATTGATGGTGAAGTCAGCATTCTCTGCATCTAGCGACAGGAGACCATCCTCCCACAAGAACGATCCGCCGTCGTGCAGCGACAGCACGTTCGACATGAGCATTTCTCGAAGGAGGATGTCACCGGTACTCGGATCCACGATAGTCACGAAGGCCGGGTCCCACCACGTTCGATCTGAGTCAGTTGTTTCGGTACCTACGGGCACACCTACTGAGCGCGCCTGTGTTCGGATCTGGCCCGTGACGCGATCTCGAAAACCCGCAGCCAAAGTTACGTTGCTGTAAGCAAACGAATAAGCCTCGGCTCGCTCCGGGCTAAGAATTCCAACCTCGGCGCACGCGGTCCCTGAAGCGCTGTATTTCGCAGAAGCAATGTTGCCATTGCGCGGGCTAATCTCAAATTCCGCCAGGGCCGTCGCCTTCGATCCACCATTCAGAATTCGGGTATCAGCACGGTCCAAGCCAGATAGGGCCGGGTCGCCTTCGTCCGGAATATCACCATCTTGAAGCGCCAATATGATGCTGTACCCGGGATTGTTGAGTTGAGAAACACCACCGTTACCATCAAGATTGATAAATTCCCTTCCAAAGCCATCGAAACCGTCCCCTTGTTTCGGGTTGACGGTGGAGTCTTCATCATCTGCGTCGAACTCTCGAGCCCATGAGTGCAGAAAGTAGTTCCACTCAAACCCTGTAAAATCGGCTGCATCGGGGATCGTGAGTCTGACTTGATGCTCGACACTTGGAGTAACGTCATCCCCAAGCACAACTGACACGAAGGAGCCAAGCACGACACTTCCTACCGCTGCTAAGATGGAGTCCCTTCTGCTCGCGTCAACTGTAAGTTGCATTCATCAGCTCCTTCTAATAGGTGGTTTTATCAATGTTACCGCGCAGATCTCTTTTCTGTCGGCTACTAAATGCAAAGAGGCCGGAGGATGGCTCCAATGGCGCTGTTCCAGTCACTCGTGCTCTTCATCATCACTCTCTCGTCTTCCTGGTTGAACAAACCTGCTCGCTGCCTCGCGTCGTCGCGCAATGTCGATTGTGTTCGAATCGATAATAGTCTATTTGGCATATATTGTGAACGTAAATACCCAAATCCAATGAATATTTTTTACTAGGAGCGCGTGTCTGACCCAATAGTGTGTCGAATCGGCACGGAAGTGAGCCGTTCGGGTGAGCTCTGGCGCGTGTCTGACCCAATAGTGTGTCGAATCGGCGTCGTTTGGCGCCTGCTGCCGAGGCTCCAAGAGCACCTACAACATCCGCGTCGGGCGGGCCGACCGCATCCGAGGCCCCTACCTCGACCGCGACGCCGTCCCCATGCTCGAAGGTGCCGGCACCCCCCTGCTCTCGGGCTCTGAAATCGAAATCGGCCCCGGCCATTGCAGCGTCATCCGCCACAACGGGCGTTGGCTCCTGGCCTACCACTACTACGACCCCGCCGCCGCCGGGCGTCCCACCCTCGCCATCCGCCACCTCCGCTGGGACCGCCAAGGCTGGCCCAGCGTCGCCACTCAGATCATCAAGAGACCACTCCCGCCCGTCGAGCCCGAAGCGCCCGCGACGTAGCCCCGCCCATGCACGTTGGCGATGGAAATCGATCAATCACCGCCCGTTCTCGCAACTCTCCCGCTCGCTCTTCACCTGCCACCCTCCAACCCCCGCTATATTCGCCACAGCGATGTCCAACACCCCCGACCAGATCAAGGACATCCTCTTCGAGGCCATCGACATGCCCGCGGCCTCGCGCCAGGACTTCCTGGACCGGACCTGCGCTGGCAACCCCGACCTGAGGGCGAGAGTCGAGACTCTCCTCGAAGCCCACGACGTCGGCAAAGGCTTCATGACCGGCCCACCCGCCGGCGGCTCGCGCACACTCGCCCCCCTCGCCGGCGACCTCGTCGATGTCCAGGTCGGCGACGCGCTGGGTCCGTATCGACTCGTCCGAGAGATCGGCGAGGGCGGCTTCGGCACGGTCTTTCTCGCCGAGCAGGACCAACCGCTCAAACGCCTCGTCGCGGTCAAGGTGCTCAAGCCCGGCATGGACTCGCGCCACGTCATCGCCCGCTTCGAGGCCGAACGCCGCACCCTCGCGCTCATGGACCACCCCGGGATCGCACGCGTGTTCGACGCGGGCGCCACGCCGGCGGGCCGTCCGTACGTTGTGATGGAGTTCGTCGATGGCCTGCCGGTCACCGAGTATTGCGACACCCGAGGCCTCGCCCTCCGCGCACGTTTAGAGATCTTCGAGCGCATCTGCACCGCCGTGCAGCACGCCCACCAGAAGGGCATCATCCACCGCGACCTCAAGCCCACCAACATCCTCGTGAGCGAGCTCGACGGTCTGCCGGTCCCCAAGGTGATCGATTTCGGCATCGCAAAGGCGATAGCAGATGAACGACCCGGTTTTTCTCGCCTCACCCAGGGCCGCCAACTGCTCGGCACCCCCGAGTACATGTCGCCCGAACAGGCAACCGGCGCAACCGACACCCTCGACACCCGCTCGGACGTCTACAGCCTCGGCGTGCTCCTCTACGAACTGATCTGCGGCGAGCCTCCTTTCGACCGCCAACGCCTGCGCACCGCGGGCTTCGCCGAACTCGAGCGCATCCTGCGCGAGGACGTACCGCCCAAGCCGTCCACAAGATTGCAGGCTCTTGATCCGGTCCGCCTCGACGCCATCGCGACAAAGCGCGCCACCGACCCCATCCGCATGCCGCGAGCCCTGCGAGGCGACCTCAACTGGATCGCGATGAGAGCGATCGAGAAGGAGCCCGATCGCCGATACCCCACAGCCTATGCCCTGGGCGCAGACGTCCGCCGCCATCTCAACGACCAGCCCGTCGAGGCCGGCCCGCCCAGCGCGATCTACGCTGCGAGCAAACTGCTTCGACGCCACCGGGCGGCCAGCGTCGCGGCATTCCTCGCAGGTCTCGCAATCATCGGCGCGCTCATCGTCTCCAACGTCAGCCTCTTCCAGGTCAAGCAGGCAAACCAGCAGGCGACCGAGCGCCTCTGGGCCTCTTACCTCGCCCAGTCACGCGCTGCCCGCCAGGGAATCCGTCCCGGGCGCAGATTCGAGAGCCTCGACGCAATCGCCGCCGCCGCGGCCATCCGACCATCCGTCGAACTCCGCAACGAGGCCATCGCGTGCTTCGGACTCTCGGATATCCAACTCCAGAACGTCTGGGAAAGTCGCAACGCCGCCAGTTCCCGTGGCCTGGCAACGATCGATCGCTACTTCCATCTCCAGGCTCCAGGCAGAGCCAGAGTCGCGTCCATCATCGATGATTCAGACGTCGCTGTCTTCGATTGCCCCGAACAGGGCGCGCGACTCCCGGTCTTCAGCCCCGACGGGCGCTACCTCTCGGTCCACTTCGAGAAACCCTCCACCCGGATCACCTGGGATCTGGAATCCGCTCAGCAAGTCATCGAAACCGCCCACAACGAATATCAGTACAACGGCGTCGCCTTCGGGCGCGACCAAAGAGGCGACTGGCAGGCCCACGTTGACACACACGGCTTCCTCCGCATCTACGACCTCCCCTCCGGTGAGCTGCGCGGGCTCGTAGAGGTCGGCAAGGGCCAGAACTTGATCGCCGCAACCGCCGATGGCGCCATGCTCGCCGTCGCACGCTACCTCGACAGCTCCGTATCGATTGTCGACATCCCGTCGCTGACTTTGATTCGTGTGATCGAGGCCCCCGTCCAAATCTGGGACATTGACTTCAGCCCCGACGGCTCCATCCTCGCCGGCGGAGGCGATGACTTCCACGTCTACCTCTGGTCGACCAAAGACGGGTCCCAGCGAGCCATCCTCGAGGGTCATCAGGGCGTCGTCACAACCGTGGACTTTGCCACCGAGGGCTCCGTGCTCGCGACCTCCGGCTGGGACAACGCCGTCTGGCTCTGGGACGCCGAGTCAGCAGAGCCGATCATCGGACCGCTCGAAGGCTGGGCCCTCTCGGGATTCGCCGACTCGCTCGCCGCGACCAGGCGCGCCACCATCAGCCACTGGACCTTCGAGCGCGGACACGACCTGACCGAACTGGAGCTGCAAGGCCCCCTCAACACCTTCGCTTCGATCGGCTTTTCCAAAGACGAACAGACGCTGCTCGTCGGCGGAAGCTCGGGAATCACGCTCATCGACCTCGCTTCGAGATCGGTCGTCACGGTCGTCAGCGAACAGTACTCCATGGACGCCGCGTTCGATGAGGACGGATCGCGCATCCTCGCGGCCCAGGACGACGGCCTGCGCGCATGGACGCTCCAGGGCCTCAATATTCTCGATGAAAAACTCCTGGTCGCACAGACCGGCGAAAAACGATTCACCCGCCTCCCGGGATCCCACAAACTCTCCATGACATCACGGCGCGGCGTCTCGATCATCGACGATCAGACCGGCGACGAGCTCGCCCACCTCGCCACCTATCGGGGCCTGACCACCCGCCCATCCATCACCCCCGACGAACAACTCGCATTCACCGGAAACTGGCAGGGCGAGTCCGCACGAGTCCGCGACTTCGCCACCGCCCAGACCCTGCTCCAGATCAACGCCTCGCACGTCGTCGGCCAGTTCAGCCCCGACGGCAACCTCCTCGTGGTCGTCAGCGGCCCCGAAGTCCAGTGCTTCGAGACAACCAACTGGACGAGACTCTGGAAACACGACCGCAATAACGCCGACAGCCTCGCCGGGCGCATCGTGTTTTCTCCCGATGGCGCGATCGTCGCCGTCGCCGATTCGCGATACCAGCTCGATCTGTGCCGACCACAGACCGGTGAGATCCTGATCAGCATCGAGAGCCCCGGGCACCAGGCCCTTGGCGACGTCGCCTTCACCGCCGACTCCGCCAAGCTCGCCATCGTGACCACCCAGGACCTCGCGCACATCTACGACCTGGCCCAAATCCGCGAGCGTCTCGCCGAGATGGGTTTGGATTGGAAGGACGCCCCGCGGGCTGGTGCCCCATCCACGCCGTCACGCACGAAGACTCAGAGCTGACACGCCACCAAGCGCTGTGCGCCAAACGCGAGCTTCCGATACCCCTCTCTCCATCTCCCAACTTGATATCCTCGCACCGACCCGCCCAGCTCCCCCACTACCCAAGAGTGCAACCAGAGACACCAAATGACCGACCCGCCGACACCCAAGACCGACCGCGCTCGCTACTGGCGGGCCAACCTGATCGTCCTCTCCATCCTCCTGGCCATCTGGTTCTGCGTCTCGTTCCTCTTCGGCATCATCCTCGTCGAGCCGCTCAACACCATCAAGGTCGGGGGCGTCAAGCTCGGCTTCTGGTTCGCCCAGCAGGGCTCCATCTACGTCTTTGTCGTGCTCATTCTCATCTACGTCGTCGTCATGAATCGCCTGGACGCCCGCTTCGGCGTCGCAGAGGATGAGCCCGCCGCATGACCGCCCAAGCATGGACATTCGTCATCGTCGGCCTCAGCTTCGCGCTCTATCTGGGCATCGCCATGATGTCCCGGGCCCGCTCCACCGGCGAGTTCTATATCGCCGGCAAGGGCGTGCATCCGATCGCCAACGGTGCCGCGACCGCCGCCGATTGGATGAGCGCCGCCTCATTCCTCGGGATGGCCGGCCTGATTTCCTTCGCCGGCTACTTCGGCTCGGTGTATCTCATGGGCTGGACCGGCGGCTACGTCCTGCTCGCACTCCTCCTGGCCCCCTACCTCCGCAAGTTCGGCAAGTACACCGTCCCCGACTTCGTCGGCGATCGCTATGACTCCCAGGCCGCACGCGTCGTCGCCGTGGTCTGCGCCATCTTCATCAGCTTCACCTACGTCGCCGGCCAGATGCGCGGCGTGGGCCTGGTCTTCAGCCGCTTCCTCGAGATCGACATCACCCTCGGCGTCATCATCGGCACCGGCATCGTCTTCGTTTACGCGGTCCTCGGCGGCATGAAGGGCATCACCTACACCCAGGTCGCCCAGTACTGCGTGCTCATCTTCGCCTTCACCGTTCCCGCCATCTTCATCTCCATCATGCTCACCTCCAACCCCGTCCCGCAGCTCGGCTTCGTGAGCGAACTGAGCGGGCAGGTCGGCGAGCGGATCGCCGGCGGCGAGCACGTCTACCTTCTCGACAAGCTCGACGGCATCCACGAAGAACTCGGCTTCGCCGCCTACACCGAAGCGCCACAGAGCTGGATCAGCCGCGAGGGGTCCAAGGGCTATTTCGATGTCCTGGCGATCACCCTTGCGCTCATGGTCGGCACCGCGGGCCTGCCCCACGTCATCATCCGCTTCTACACCGTGCCCAGGGTCCGCGATGCGCGCCTCAGCGCCTTCTGGGCGCTCCTGTTCATCGCAATCCTGTATACCACCGCCCCCGCCGTCGCCGCCTTCGCGCGCACCAATCTCATCGACACCGTCCGCGACGCCTGGTATAGCGAAGACGCCGCGCCCCAGGACGCGAAGACCATCCCCGAATGGTTCAAGAACTGGGAGAACACGGATCTCATCGCCTGGGTCGACAAGAACGAGGATGGCAAGATCCAATACACGGGCGATGGCGCCCCGTTCGATGGCAAGCCCACGTTCGTCACAGGCCCAGACGAGGAGTCACGCGGACCATCCGGTCAGAGGCTTGTGACCAACGAGACTGGTGCGGGCACGAACGAGCTGTATGTCGACAAGGACATCATGGTGCTGGCCAACCCCGAGATCGCCCGCCTGCCAAACTGGGTCATCGGGCTGGTCGCGGCGGGCGGGCTGGCCGCGGCACTCTCGACCGCCGCGGGATTGCTCCTAGTCATCTCGACCGCCGTGTCCCACGACCTGCTCAAGCGCGTGCTGGTGCCGAACATCTCGGAGAAGAACGAGTTGTGGGCGGCCCGGATCGCGGCGGGGTTGGGGGTCGCGTGTGCGGCGCTGCTGGGTATCTATCCGCCGGGGTTTGTGGTCGAGGTGGTCGCGCTGGCGTTCGGGCTGGCGGCGTCGAGCTTCTTCCCGATCATCCTGCTCGGCATCTTCTGGAAGCGGATGAACAAGTACGGCGCGATCGCGGGCATGGTCGGCGGCATCGGATTCACGGCCGCGTACATCGTGTACTTCAAGTTCGCCGGCGGCACGCGCGACCAATGGCTGCTCGGGATAAGCCCCGAGGGGATCGGGTCGATCGGGATGGTGATCAACTTCCTCCTGGCGATCGGCGTGAGCCTGCGGACCCCCCCACCGCCGCGCCATATCCAGGATCTGGTGGAGGAGATCCGGGTGCCCAAGGGCGCGGGCGAGGCGCATGAGATGGAGGTGCCGCCGGTGACGGCAGCGCCCGATTGATCGGTGACAGGCGCTGCGGTCAGCGCCGGCGGCGATGCACCGCGAGCACGCTCAGAAGGATGGTGGCAGTCGCGGGCGCGGGGACGGCGATGACCGATAGATCGTCGATGATGCCGCGGGGGGCGGTGAACTCGCCCCTGAGCGTGGCGTAGAGGTGGAGCTGATCGAAGTTTGCGCCATCGACTGACATGGTGCGGAATGCGCCGTTGTCGCGTCCGCCGAGGTCGCTGATGATGAACGAGTCGCTCGCGACGACCGTGTCATTGAGCAGGGCGTCGAGGTGGTACTCGATGCCTCCCCATGGTCCGTTCTCGAGGTAGCCGAGATCGAGGGTTGCGGACTGGCCGTCTTCGTCGAGGTCCATCCACATCGAGGCGAGTGCGCCGAGCGAGAGGTTGGGGCCGGGCACGAATGCGCGACCGAATGTGAGCGTGTTGACCCGGCTGCCATAGCTCGGGAACTCGTCGTACCAGACGTCGGCCTGCTCCATGACGAAGTCGCTGCCGAGTTCTTCGGGGCCGAACGGGATGCCGTCTGGGAAACGTCCGCTGACGTTATTGGCGTCGTGATACTCGACGGCGTTGCTGACGAAGGAGGGGCCGAGGAATCCTTCGCGGAAGGACTCGAAGTCCTCGAACACGTCGGCATTTGCCGAGGCTGCGAGCGCTGCGATAACGAACAGTTGGGTCTTCATCTCAATCTCCCCATCAGGTGTCCTATGGAGACGCATCATACGAGCGCACGTGGCGATCGGTTGCATGGGTGCTACCCCTGTGTTTGCGGCGGGGGGCGGGGGAAGGAGGGAAAGCGAAAATCGAAAATCGAAGATTGAGAAGCAGGAAAGGGGTGAGGGGGACCGAGCGCTCGCTTCGCAGGACGCGGATGGAGTTTCGTGTGTTTCGGCGGACTCTGGGTAGCGGTCGTGCGCGGTGAAGGGAGTTGGGCATCGGGGATCGGCGCGCGGGTGTGGTGGTGAGAACCGCGCGGCGCGATCGGGTGCGATGCCTGGATCCTTGGGGGGCAATCCTCGCTTGCGAGGCTATTGCATCAACGGCTCTCTCCTGATGGCTGATCTGGTT
>CBDVAM010000077.1:0-15934 GCA_965371965.1 uncultured Phycisphaerales bacterium | reverse complement strand
GGCTCCGAGCACGCAGTTGGCGTGGTTCATTTGTGTCCTTTCGACCCGATCGGGCCCTAGATTCTCACGGACAGCCGTTCGCGAAATGATCGAGATAGGAGAAGAAGTCGTCGGCATCGCAATCGCCGTCGTCGTCCATGTCGCAAACATCGAGCTCGTCGGTGCTGAACGCGTCAAGGTAGAAGAAGAAATCCTCGGAATCGACGACGCCGTCGGGAAATCCTCGGTACGGGTGGTTCGGCGATGCCGACTCGGTCAGATCGCCCGCACAGGGCGGCCAGCGCAGGTGGAATCTCCCGCTTTCATCGTTGGGCCAGGCCACGCTGACACTCGGGTGCGGGTAGTCGGACCAGCTGGAGCTGCGTCTCCGCGGCAGACCAATATTCGACACCTGCACGATCTCGCCGCCGATGTCATAGTCATCGCCTTGCACGAGCAGGACCTGGGTCTCCCCCGTGCTCGGCGTAAACGCAAGCAGCGCCCTGAAGACCTGATCGCGGAAGTTGATGATCTCGGTCGGGATAAAGACGACCCCCTTGTCGTCGATAAGAACTATGTCGAAATCGCGGTACCGAAATCCCGGGAGTTCGGAGATGTCGTCGTCGGCGCGGAGGATCTTCTGGAGGGTGCCGTCCGCGCCGCGATGCCATGCCGTGAACTCGTTGACACCCCCGACGTCATCTCCCCGCAAGAGCCCCGCGAAGACATAGTCGCCCGAATCGGAGTACGCCATTGGGATGGTGCGATAGAACCAGGTCCGAGGCAGTCCGGGAGGCACCTGACCCTCACGAGCCAGGATCTCGACGCCTTGGTCGGAGACGATCAGTTCGGCGATGTCCTCGCTGGGATCTGCGCCTTGGAGAAGGCCGGTGACAACGACACGCGAACCGTCGCGCGTCCAGAGCGGCAACGTAGGGTGGGGCCCGAATGGCCCGAGCGTGAGTCCCGGGTGATCGAGAATGTCAACTCCCTCGCCCACCCACTTCTCAAACGCTCCGGGGAACCCGGTCCAGATGGCGTAGGTTCCATCGGAGTCGGGCAGATGCTGGATCAAGCCTGCGAGCATGACCTCGCCCTGCTCACTCAGCGAGTAGACCACGTTGTTTGGATTGCCCGATGGGACGCCCGCCGACTTGTCGACGCCTGAGCGAAAGAGCAACGCCGGATCCTCACCCGGCGCGGCGTACCAGAGCGTAAAGCGGTTGACATCGGTGACGCCGGCCCCCTGGAGGAGGGCGCTAAACAAGACAGAGCCGTCCGGACTGCCGGGAAGCCGCGAGTTGCGCGGAATCTCGCGGAACGTGACGTCGGGCCCGAGCTCGAACGCCGATCCCGACTCTTGGCCGAGAAGCTGGAGCTCGCCATTCTGCCAACGCCAGAGCGTCTGATCGTTGTCGGAGTCGATGAATGGTCCCTCGATGAACGAGGTGAACATCGCCGCCTCGGGCGAGAGGTTCACGATCGTGGTTTGTTGATTGATCAGAAAGACGGTGTCGGCCGGGAAGCCGGGAACCTGTTGGCGTTCGCGAACAGCGATAGTGATGCGCCCGCCCACGACTTGCATGAGAGCGTGGTTCCGGTCCTGTCCGTTGTCGAGAGTCGCATTGGTGAATATCGAGCCCTGGGAGTCGAATCCCCCCGAGGAACTCCCAAGGTAAACCTCGCCGGTATCAAGCACATCACCAGTGCGGAGGATCGGTACGGTCTCGAGCTGGCCGAACGCCGGGCAAGCAAGGCTCAGCACAAGCAACGATGCGTATTTACGATTTGAAAGTTGAGTTTCTGGAATCATGATGTGGTCCCCTGATTGTGGCATTCCATACCGTTCGCTCATCTGCTGGTATGCTTGGGGCGATTGAGCGCACGGACATAGAGAAAGCCCTCGTTGAGCTTCGAAGTATCCCACATCCGATCCGGCGGTAGCGCCGGGAGCGTGATCGTGTCGAACTCCAAGCCCGGTGAGATGACAAAGCCAAAGTCAAACACATGGAAGCTCTCGCCGAACCCTGGGACTCGACCGGAGAGCAGCTCGAAACGAACCTCTCCGGCGAGTTGGGCCTCATCTGCGGTGAGGCGTGCGGTGCCTTCTCCATTGGGGCCCTCGATCGGAATGATCAGGACCGAACTCTCGATAAAAAGCACCCGATTGATCGACAGTCTTGATCTGACTCCCAGCTCGATCTCGCCTTCGTTGCGCAACGGCTCGAAGTTCTTCAGCATCTCAAAGCTGGCCCTTGTGGCGTCGTTGACGAAGATCCTCCCGGTGTTCAGCATCTCGCCCGCGTTGATCCGCGGAAAGTTGCCCTCAAGCACCAACTCGCCCGCCAGCGTCGCGAACTTTTCGCGCCCGTCGAGTTGTCCGCCGACGATCGTCAGGCGAACGTCCTCACCTATCGTAAAGTCGTCACTGACCAACACATGGCGGGAACGTCGATGATGCCTCTGGGGATCGTTGTGGGCCCGCGCAACTCGAGCCGGTTGCTATCTGAGCTGCGCATGTTGAGGGGGCGGTCAAACTCGGCCGTACCGTGGATGATAACCGAGGTATTTGGATCAAACTCGAATTCCGCGTCAACAGTGACGTTCTCGAACTCTACCCGGTTTGTCACACGCAGTGCCGTGTCAACGGTCGAGAACGTGCCGTCGACGAATCGGGCGGTAGAGCTTCGCCAATCGCCGAACGCGGGGGTCAACTCGAAGGTCCCGCCCTCAAGTTCGATCCTCGCCTGAAGCAATACGAAGCTCGAATCGTCAAGCACGACCGATCCAAAGTCGCTCGTTCTGAGCGTCCCGCCGAGGCCGATCTCGGCCTCTATGCCTTCGATTGTGCCGCTGTTTGTCCAGGGGGCGGACGACCCCAACTCGGCGATCGATTGCACAACGCGGATCGTGCCGTTGTTCGACCATGAATCAGTGGGCGCGATCTGGAGCAGGCTTCCGTTCACGACCTCGCAGAGCCCGTCGTTTGTGAAGACCGAGGGGTTCATGCTCATGTAGCCCCCGGGTACATCAGCAGAGATCGTGCCCAGGTTGTGAACGGTCTGGCCCGTATTGCCGCCGTCGCGACGGATCGACACATGCCCGTGCAGAATGCTGTTGACGCCGATCGTCAGGTGCGCATTTGGCCCAATTTCTATCTCACACTGGCGATTGCCGAACTGGGAGTTCGTTTCGACGCGGAGCTCGTAATCGTCCAGCGTGATGGGCGCGTCGAAAACAAGCCTCGCCTGGCTGCCGCTGAGCAAGAAGGAGCCGGCATCGAGCTGGAGCCCATCTCTTACAAAGAATGGACGGTTTGAAGCAAAGAATCCCAGGTCGCCCTCGACGGTGGCGTCCTCGATCCGTCCCGCAGCGAAGATCTCCAAACGGCGATCGTCGCGCGTCTCGATCCTCCCGCCGGAGATCAACCCCTCGTCGATAGTCCATCGCGGGCCCGATGCGTCAACGATGAACACTGCGTTGGTGTTGTCGAGAAAACCGGTGATACTGAGCGTGGAGTCGCCGCTGAGTGCCAGATCGCCAAGGTCGGCGGGCGTGAAGATGCCACCCAGTCTGAACATGGTATCGTCGCCAAGCAACTGGCCCGAGTTCCGCCAACGCTCAGCAGGATCGCCACTACCGGGCTGTGCCCCGAATAGAATGGTCGCGCGTGTACCTTGGATCGTGCCTTCGTTAGTCCACTGCGCAAGCATCGCAAGTTCACCATCAGTGACGTCAATGGTGCCTCGATTGATGCCTCCATCCTCGGAAAGGAGACAGAGCGAGCCGCCGTCGAGCACGCTCATAGAGCCCTCATTCTCCCAGGTTTGCGTTTGAAACTCAACTTTGGACGGATCGCCCGTAACCACGATATTCCCGGTCACTCTGTTGGAGAAGTGAGACCCGAACAGCCGGAGCCCATCGCCGTTGGAGACCCCGGACTGAGTGATCGTGCCGTGGTTAACCCAGGAATCGTTATACCGGGCGGATAGCTGCGACGTGGGCCCCGCGGTGACCACGCATGACTCGCCAAACACGACCTCAAGCGGATCGGGCGCATCGCCGGTCGTAGAGATAATCCCCTGGCCTAGTGCGAATGTGCAGTTGTTGAAGCTGCGGCTATCGGTCAGCAGCAGATTGCTCGCCCCAAACGTCAGCGTCCCTTGCAGATCGAATCCGCCCTCGATGAAGGTTGTGCCAGCGAGCGTGAAATCGCCTGTCAGCGTGACATCCTCAAGGACGAAGGGGGTCGAGCTCCCAAATCCGAATGCCCCCCCGGTTACAGTCACATGCGCCGACCGCAGCCGATCGCCTTGACAGGTCATCGATCCGGCGAGCACGGTGATGTCGCCCAACACGCGGAGAGTTCCATCTTCCTGGAAGACGAACGCATCTGGTGAGTCGATGACCATCTCGTCGATGGTCCGATCGTCATCGAGGGTGATCTGATAGAAATCGCCTGTGTCCTCGAGGACGACGCGATAGGTCCTGCCCAACGGGATACCGTTCTGGGGCGCAAACGGGTCCGTCGACCAGTTGGAGGCGTCGGCCCAGTTGCCGAGGGCACCAATCCAACGAGCCTCATCCTGCTGACCGATTGCGGTTCCAGATATCGCCGCAATCAACGAAGCCGCCCATCGAGCGTGTCTCAGATCTTTCATGTGTCTCTCTCCGTTGGTGCATATTAGCCTAACGTTCGTTGGGTGGTACTGCAGTATCTTTCAAGGTGCTGTTACGTCTCGGATGGGTATTACTCGTTCTCAATAGGCGACCATTACTCACTCGCGGCATTTGCGGGCACCTTCGCTCCCGGCGGTTTGATTGAGAATCACGGTCGGCAGCCGAACACGAAGAGATCCAGATACAGGAAGAAATCGTCGGAGTCGATCACGCCGTTCGGCCTGCAATAGCCGTCACCGGTAATGTCGGCGAGTTCGTTGTCCGCCGAGAATGCGTCGAGATAGAAAAAGAAATCGTTGGAATCGACGATCCCATCCGGGACACCGTAGAGCGGATCGCTTGGGTTGCCGGCGGTCGTGAAGTCCGCGGGGCAATCCGGCGGGATTCGAATAAGAAGCCCAACGCTGTGATTGAGTGAATCGAGCCGACCGGTCATCACGATGATGGTGCCGTCAGCAGAAATATTGGCCGGCCCCCCGATATCAATGTCCGAAAGATCCGTCGCGTAATCATCCGCGAGCACGTCTCTCAGCAATCTCATTCCGTCGGCGCTGGTCCAAAGAAACGCCCCCAGGTCTCGCTGCGATCCGACGATCGTGTCGCCGTTGTCGCTTATCCCTGCGGGGATGCTGTTGTATTGTCCCGCGGGTGCGAGATCGCCAAGCGACACCGAGCCCCCCGACTCGGTCCAGAGAAAGACCTCGCTCTCGCCATTGACCGTATCGTTGACTCTTCCGATGACGAGTTCACCATCTCGAGAGATCCTGAAGGCGGTAGACGTGTTTTCGTCGGCGCCGGGCAGGGGTTCCAGGTTGTGCCACCCTTTGCCGTCCACCCAGCGTGCGGCGCGTGTCTCGCTACCCACACCCGTTGCGCCGGCGACAATGTCGCCATCGTCCGAGACATCCCACGCGTGGGTTCGCTCGGGCGGTTGGAGTATGGAAATGAGTCCTTCGACCCAGCGGAACGCACGAGGATTGCTGACTGGTGCGACACCGACGGCAACCGTGCCGTCTCGGTTTGCAGCACGCGTTACCCCTGGCGCGATGATCTCAAAGAAGTCGTTGCGGCCCCTCCACACGAAGGCCCAACTCCCGTTGGCCCCCACAATCGTCCCGCCATCAGACGAGACACCCCGCGCGGGATCCTCAATAAACCCACCCGGGATCTGAAGGAACTGAACCCCGTTCGCGGGCGTCCAGCGAAACGCCCTCACCGGCCCAGAGTTACTCTGGGTCCTCGTTTGCCCGACCACCACGCTCCCATCCGCGGACATGTCAAAGATCTCGGCGTTGAATCCAGTGTCGATGACCTCGATCTCGACAAGGCATCGGCTCGGCGGCAACGCGAGGCCCGCGCTTGCGGTGAGTCCGAGGGCCGCGATGATCGTGCGTGCTGCCATGGCTGGTCCTTCCATCTCTTGTCAACAGACTCGACGACGTCGCGCGCACACAACAAATACCGCAAACGGCGCGAGACTGGACGGGCTTGGGTTGAGAGTGAAGATGCCCGAGGTGCCATCCTCGAATCGGATGCCGAAGGTCATCAGTCCTTCGTCATTGAGTCCCCTGGGCGAACCTCCCGTGCCACGATCGTCCTGAAACGACCCCGCGAAATCGATGAACTTGATGGTCCGGAGGTCGTCGTCGGCAAGTGCGACTGTCTGACCTTCATAGGCGATGGTTGTCAACCCATCTGTTGAGTTCCACGAGAATAAGCCCCTGCCGTCAATCCCGCCCGGACCTCGGACGTTGGCCTCAAACGCCAAACGGTTCTGCTCGGTGAGGCGTGAGATACTCTGCGGATCACCGATGACGACCTCGTTCTCTGAATCGATGACGGTCCCCTCTCGATAGACCGTTTGGATGGTCTCGTTGAGCCAAACGTAGATGCCGTCGTCGTTGTCGAAGTTGACATTGCTGTCAGAGTTCAAATCAATCGCGAATGCGATCGTGCCCAGATCGTTGATCGTGACGCTCTCGATGCGATCCGTCGTAGACCCAAAGGGTGTATCGGGCAGTTGCTCGGTCCCGAGAAAGACCGGCCGGGGAACGCCATTGCCGCCAACACGCCACACGCTGGGCTGGTCGATTGCGTCCACACGAACATACGCCGGGAATGCCAGATGGTTGTTGTTGTTGATCGAGGGGCCGACACCAAACTCCCGGAAGGTGTCGTTGCCCACAAAGCCCGGCAGGTGTTGGCCCCTGTACGCGATGAGATCCAGCGCGGTCTCATCACCACGAAACAGTGCGGGGATCGTTCCGATATTGGGTCCCTCCACGCTCGCAGCGAACGAAACGACGCCGGTATCGGAGATCGCGGGGAGACTGAAGCCGCTGGCGAATACATCGTCTGAACCGAAACCCGGAGCAGTGCGCCCAGTGGCGGCTACCTCGTATGACCCCTCGGGCCCTCTGGTCCAGACTGCGCGCTGCTGGCGATGGAGATCGAAGTCGCCGAGGAATGCTGACCTCCCGCTCTCGGTCAACAGCGCCCCTCCCGAGAACGCCTGGAAAGGGACACTAGAGAGCTGCGCCTGCGGGCGCGTCCCGTTGGAGGGCGGAAAGCCCGTTCGAGCCAACAACTCGAATCCATCCCGGTTTCCGACCAGGATGGCGCGATCGTTCGTGCCGTCCACGCCGTTGCCTCTGATTGTGATCTGGCCGATGGCCCTGCCGTTTGCGAACCCAAGCGACACATGAGAGTCGTACAGTTCCCCCACGCGCCCGCCGGGGAGCGGGTCTGTCGAGCGAATGAGCATGTCGAGGAGATCAGGCGTGCCGGCGAAATTCGCCCGATTGTTGCGACCATTCACGTCCGGGCCCGTAAACAGTCCCTCAAACGCGACTCGCCCGCTGGAGTCGATGAGAGGACCGCTGGCATACCCCGTGAAGAAATACTCAGATCCGAGCGCCTGCACGACATCGCCGTTCATCATGACACGCGTCCAAGGAACTTCCTGCGCAACGGCGTGCGTTCCGCCGAATGCAAGAAGGAGCATCCAGAGTCTGTGCTTCATAGATGTCCTCCTTGGCCGGATGCTTGGCAGCTATCAGCGTTCAGACAACAGATGACCTTCGTCGCATCAGGGGCACGAGTGGCGCCAGCACGAGGAGTGTCGCGGGCGACGGAATCCAGCCGATCCCTCTGAGATCCTCGTATCCGCCGGAACCAATGAGCGTGGACTCCGCGGTTCGAGGGTCGATTTCCCAGAGCGCATCTCGGGCGGCAAAGAGCCGCCCATCCGGTGAGAACTCAATCGACTGGATATCGGTTGAGCCACCGATCTGTGAGTTGACGTCGATGATGCTTGGACCCGTGGGATCCAGGATGACCAG
The DNA here is from genome assembly GCA_965371965.1 of uncultured Phycisphaerales bacterium. Taxonomy (GTDB): domain Bacteria; phylum Planctomycetota; class Phycisphaerae; order Phycisphaerales; family UBA1924; genus S146-42. The sequence continues at coordinate 7,934 of CBDVAM010000077.1, read as the reverse complement.
CCCACGCACACGGTCCCAGGCATAGACGACTCCATCCGGAGAGGTGGCCATTCCGAGCAGCTGGGTCGAAGGAAGGCGTCCGATCAATCGCTTGATGCTGCTGTCCCCACGCGGTACCGACAAATCGAGCTCATAGATATCGGTGTGCACCGAACTCTCAAGCTGGGCGGCGTACATGAATCGATCGCCTTCATTCGCAAATGTAAACGAGATGACCTGGCTTAAGAACGACTCGTGAAAGCGTCTGCCCCTGCCGGTATCCGGGTCGATGCTCCAAATATCCCCACCCGGACCCGTTGCCAGCATGAGGGCCGATCGAGACGCGGCCATCGCGTTGAGGCGTTCGGCGTTGGCGTCGCCGAGGAACACGCCCTCGCCGGTTGTTGAATCAACGGTGTAGGTGTCGGCATCCCAACTGACACCAATTATGTCTGCTTGTGCAGTCGACAAGGCAAGGATTGCCCCTGCCGCCCCAGTGGCGATGTGTCTTCGCATCTATGCCTCCTGCTGGCAGTCTACCACCAATACTCCGTATGCGAGATCGTATTCTGGGTAAAATATCGCGCAATTCCCACTGATCTGTCGAGAACAGGCCGAAGCCCGACGGGCTGGGTCTGCCCGGGCTATACCGATCACCCGGAAGAGGCCGAGTATGCCACGTCAATCAACGCTGAGCCCTGCACTGGGGTGGGCGAGTTGATCGGCATGTCGCTCCCGACCGTCGAACGCGATTGGCGAGCGGCAAAGGCTTGGCTCGTGGCAGATCTCCGCGAGGGCGTGCTCGCTTAGCCCACGGTCGTGCTTCAGACAGCTGCGACCTATTCAAGCACCGCAGCCACCATTGCCGCAAACCCCGCCCGGACAGCCTCAGGCAGATCTGCCCACGCCCCCACCACTCGAGCCAGATCGGGGTCCAGAGGCGGCGGTTCGGCATCAACTGCACCGGATTCTGCAGCGCTGCAGGAGTGCGACTCTCTAGCACCACTAGTTTGCAAGTGGTTCCCGCGATCCAGTTCGAGTCCTGTTACGCCCACCTTGTGCCGCCCGGTGCTCGTGCACCGGGCGGCGTTTGTGTGTATTGGAGGGGAGGACGCGGAATCACCATGATTCTGTTGCACGTCCCTGGCGAACTCTCAGGGCGCATGCTGCAAGGCTCTTTGCTGACAGGCCTCGACCACATCGACCCATTGGGACTCCAAAGACCTCGTTGAGCAACGTGAAGATCCTCGTCTGGAACAGATGCCCAGAGGTTTGGCCGCCAGCACCCTCTCACCCGAGGGATTTGCCCGCTTGACCAGGGTCGATGATTTGAGGAAGTTGCCAGAATCTGAGAGGATTGCCCCCTGCTGTCGACGATGCAGGAGGTATCTTCTGTTGCAGGTCCTTGAGGAGAATGCCGCCATGCGATCCGTGCTCGCCGTCATGTTCTGTCTCGCCGCATCGCTTGGCCAGGGCCAGACCATCCGCGTCCAGCCGTTCCTCCAGGAGGCGATGCCGGCGAGCATCTGGGTGGTCTGGGAGACGACCGGCGGCGATCAGTCGCGCGTGCTGTATGGCCTGAGCGAGGATCTGGGCTCGGTCGCCGATGGTCTGTCGATCCCCAGCCAGGGCGACGCCCGCATCCACCAGACGCGTGTGACCGGCCTGGAGCCGGACACGACGTACCACTACCGAGTCCAGACCGATGGCGCGCTGAGCCCGGTGTACAGGTTCCGCACGCCGCCGGCGGCGAGCGCCGAACAATCCAGCCGCTTCGTGCTCTTCTCTGATACCCAACGCGACGCCGGCAACAACAACAAGTTTCGCGAGCTCGTCAATGACGGCATCATCGCGTACACCTCGCAGAACTACGGCCCAGAGCTCGAGAAGGAACTCGACCTTGTCCTCGTGCCGGGAGATCTGGTCAACGCCGGGAGCGTCTACGGCGAGTGGAAGACCGACTTCTTCGACGAGGGCCAGAATCTGTTCACGTCCGTGCCGCTCTATCCGGCGCTGGGCAATCACGAGCAGGACGCTCATTGGTACTTCGACTACATGCGCCTTCCCGAGAACGGTACCCCGGGGTTCATGGAGCACTGGTACTCCGTTGATCATTCCAACGTCCGCATCATCACGCTCGACAGCAACGGTGCCTATCGCATCAACGAGCAACTCGAGTGGCTCGATGGCGTGCTCGCAGAAGCCGCGATTGATGACGACATCGACTTTGTCGTCGCCCAGCTCCACCACCCCTACCTCTCTGAGGCGTGGATCGCGGGCAACACGCCCTACACGGGCGAGGTCGTCCGCAGGCTCGAGGAGTTCTCGCGGCAGACCGGCAAGCCGAGCGTGCATGTCTTTGGGCACACACACGCGTACTCACGGGGACAGAGCCGCGACCATCGCCACCTCTGGATCAACGTCGCGACCGGCGAGGGGAATATCGACTACTGGGGCGAGTTCGCGCAGACCGACTACGACGAGTTCCAGAAGACCTTCCCCGACTGGGGGTTTGCAATCATGGAGATCCAGGCCGGGGACGACCCGACCCTTTCGTTCAAACGCCTGAGCCGCGGCAACGAGTTCGAGGCCAAGGACAACGAACTCATGGACGAGTTGACGATCCACCGATTTGCGGCGCGGCCCGAGAAACCGGATCCGCTGGAACCGGCCGATGGAGCGACGGGGCTGGATCCTGATGACACCCGCCTGCGCGCCTCAACATTCAACGATGCGGACTCGACCGTCCATCTTGAGAGTCACTTCCAGCTCTCGACCGAGCAGGGCAACTACGCCGATCCGATCGATCATTGGATCCGATTCGAGAACTGGTATTCGCCCGAGGACGCCACCGGACCCGGGAACGGGTTCTACAGCGTCAACACCGTGACCGATCCCGACGTCTCGCGCATTACCATCGACCGCCTCCAGTCCCAGACCATCTACTACTGGCGCGTGCGGTACCGAGACGACGGGCTCAACTGGAGCGACTGGTCCGATGAAACGACATTCACGACCGGCCGGCGATTGGGAAGCGATAATCTGCTGATCAACCCCGGCGGCGAGTTCGGCACGGATGGGTGGATCGAACTCGTCCCGCCGATCGAGTCCATCCGGAGCGGTGATTGCACCGCCGGGGACGCGAACTCCGGCTTGCGGTTCTTCGCGGTGGGTGGAGTTTGCGCGAATGAATCCGCATATGGCGAGGCGTTTCAGCGCGTGGACGTGCACGAGTTCGCCGATCCGATCGACAGCACCCTTGCGAGCGCGTTCTTCGGCGGGGCGCTGCGGGACTGGGGCGGATCGGACCAGCCGCGAGCCTGGCTTGAGTACCTCGACGAGAACCTCGCGACGCTCGCCCAGAGCCAGGTGCTGCTCTCTGCGCTGCCCAACTGGGACGATCTCGATGCAACCTCGCCCATCCCCGCGACCACCCGCTGGATCGAGTTCCACATCTCGGGAACCCGCAACTCGGGCACGGACAACGATTCGTACTTCGACGATCTGTTTCTGATCGTCCGGGTGCAGTCTTGCCCCGGCGATTTCGATGGCGATGGCGATACCGACAGCTCAGATTTCTTCGCCTTCCTCGATGCATTCGTGGCAGGCGATAGCGCGGCCGACATCGATGGCGACGGCACCATCGACGCCGACGACTTCTTTGCGTATCTCGACCTCTTCGTCCAGGACTGCCCATGAGTTGATGTTCTGCAGCATCGTTATTGGAGTCTCCAAGGTGCTGGTTGGGCAAGGCCGGGAGCGGACCCGTCGCGAACTGGGCGCCTTCGTCGCCGAAGGATCGCTCGACCCAGATGAGGCGGTCGCCATGCTCGACGCCGGTTGGTCGAAGCCAACTTGAGCCAACCTCGGCGTGCAGTGGTAGGGCGTAAGGTCTCATTGCTCGTCCGAGCCGTGAGTTGCCGTCCTGCATACAGCTGTGACCTGTTGCCTCCATTGACTCCGGCGCCGGTGGTGTGCTCGCAGAGTCGATCCTTGTGGCTTTGGGCAAGTCATCGTGAGTTCCGCTTGTCGGGACCGGTTCCTACGCTCGGGTATGCGAATCGCGATCTTTGGTGTGGGCGGGATCGGCGCGGTCCTTGGAGCGCGACTTGTCCGAGCGGAGCATGATGTCGTCTTTATCGCGCGCGGGCGTCAGCTTGAGGCGATTGCCACTGGGGGCCTGTCGATCGAGCATCCGAGCGATCCGTTTCGGGTCGGGCCGGTTCGTGCATCGGACGATCCCGCGGAGTTTGGCTCGGTCGACCTGGTCGTCCTTTGCGTCAAGGCTTGGCAGGTCGAGGCGGCGGCGGGTTCGATCGGTCCGCTACTCGCCGATCACACGGGCGTGTTGACCCTTCAGAATGGCGTCGACGCACCCGAGCTTGTCGCAAAGAGAATCGGAGCGGGGCACGTGTTGCCCGGGCTGATTCGCATCATCAGTTATGTTATTGAACCGGGGCGGGCCCGTGATGACGGATACCCGGCGCAGATCATGTTCGCCGAGCAAGACGGCACCGATTCGCCCAGAACCACTGCGGTCATCGAGGCCATGGCACGCGCCGGGATCGACGCTCTCGTGCCCGAGGATATCCAGGTCGAGCTCTGGCGCAAGCTCCTGTTCATCGCCTCGACCAGTGGCGTGGGCGCGGCGACACGTGCCAACTTCGGGGAGTTCCTCGCAGTGGACCCGTCGCGCGATCTGCTGCGGACCTGCCAAGAGGAGATAGGCGCGGTCGCGCGGGCAGCGGGCGTTGACCTGGCGGACTCGGTCGTGGATGACACCATGGCGTTCACCGACACGTTGCCCCCGGAGACGACCGCCTCGATGCAGCGGGACATCATGGAGGGGCGGCCATCGGAGCTGTTTGATCAGACCGGTGCGGTCGTTCGAATCGGCGAGTCGCTGGGCGTGGACGTGCCGGTGAATCGCGCCCTGCTGGGCGCGCTCTTGCCCCAGGAACGGCGTGCCCGCGCCTCAAGCCAGATCCGCTAGCATGGTGAGAGACCTCGCACCGGAGTACCGCCCCCGATGGACCGCATCCCGCTGACAATCGCCGCAGAGCCCGTGGAGACCCGCGAGTGGCTGGACGTGATCGAGCCGGCGACCGGCGAGGTGTATGCCCAGGTCGGCGATGCCACGGCTCACGACGTTGATCGCGCCGTCCGGGCCGCTGGCGAAGCGTTCGGGACGTGGTCGGCGATCTCTGCCGGCGAGCGATCCGGGCTGCTCTATCGCCTCGCGGACCTGATCGACGAGAACGTCGAGCGGCTGGCCCAGGCCGAGTCCAAGGATACCGGCAAGCCGCTGAGCGTCGCACGCTCGGTGGACATCCCGCGTGCGGCCATGAACTTCCGGTTCTTCGCCGGCGCGGTGCTCCATGTCGAGGGCGCGTTCCACGACATGCCAGGCGAGGCGATCAACTACACCCTTCGCCGCCCACGAGGCGTCGCGGGGCTCATCAGCCCCTGGAACCTGCCGCTCTACCTGCTCACCTGGAAGATCGCGCCGGCCATCGCGACGGGAAACACCTGCGTGTGCAAGCCGAGCGAGGTCTCGCCCATGACCGCCCACCTGCTCATGGAACTCATCGCCCAGGCGGGGATCCCGCCGGGCGTGGTCAACATGGTGCATGGGCGCGGCGAGCGCGCCGGGGCCGCGATCGTCGAGCACCCGGACGTGCCGACGATCAGCTTCACGGGCAGCACCCGGGCGGGCAGTTGGATCGCCCAGCACGCCGGGGCAATGCTGAAGCGTTACAGCCTCGAACTGGGCGGCAAGAATCCCAATCTCGTCTTCGCCGACGCAGATCTAGATAACGCGATCTCTACAAGCGTGCGCGCGGCGTTCAGCAACCAGGGCCAGATCTGCCTGTGCGGCTCGCGGATACTCGTCGAACGCCTGGTGTATCACGAGTTCCTGGATCGCTTCGTCGAGCAGACCAAGGGCTTGAAGATCGGCGACCCGCTCGAGGAGTCAACGCAGATCGGTTCGCTCATCGGCGAAGATCACCTGGCCAAGATCGACGGCCTCGTACGCCTGGGCGAGGATTCGGGCGGCACCATCCGCTGCGGCGGGCGACGGGCAGACCCGCCCAACGAACGCTGCGCCAACGGCTCGTTCTACGAGCCCACGGTTATCACCGGCCTCGATTGGGAGTGCGACACCGAGCAGGAAGAGATCTTCGGCCCGGTGGTCACCATCACGCCCTTCGACGACGAGGACCACGCCGTCACGCTCGCCAACTGCACCCGCTATGGCCTTGCGGCGATGGTCTGGACGCGAGACCTTGCACGGGCGCATCGCGTCAGCGAGCGGATCGACGCGGGAATCGTGTGGGTGAACTGCTGGATGGTCCGCGACCTGCGGACGCCCTTCGGCGGAACGAAACAGTCGGGTGTCGGGCGCGAGGGCGGGCTGGAGGCGCTGCGGTTCTTCACCGAGCCGAAGAATGTGTGTGTCCGGACGGTCTGAGCAGGAATCACCACCGAGACACGAAGACACAGAACCGGAATGACCCATGGTCATCGCTCGCACTCGCCATTGTCTCCCTGACCGACCTCTCTCTGTGCCTCGGTGTCTCGGTGGTGATTCCTCCGCGTTCTCCGCGCTGAATACCCTCTCTCCATGACCGATCGTATCGATTCTCATCGTGCCCCCGAGCCCGTCGGCGCATACCCCCACGCCCGGCGAGTCGCAAACCTCCTTTACCTCTCCGGCGTCGGACCCCGCAAGCGGGGCAGCAAGGACATCCCCGGCGTCCAACTCGACGCCCAGGGCAACATGACCGACTACGACATCGAGGCCCAGTGCCGGAGCTGCTTCGACAACGTCCGCGCCGTGCTCGAAGACGCCGGCAGCCGCTTCGAGAACATCGTCGATGTGCTTGTGTTCCTGACCGACATGCGCCGAGATTTCGACGCCTACAACCGCATCTACGCCGAGTATTTCGCGGGCGACGCCAAGCCGAACCCGGCCCGCACGACCATCGAAATATCCCGCCTGCCCCAGGGCGGCAACGCCCCCATCGCCATCGAGCTCAAAGTCATCGCGACGATCGATTGACGCGATTGTGACTTGCGCAAGACCTCGCCGAGAGCTCCAGCCCCTACTCCGACTTCTCCATCACGCCCTCGAGTGCCAGACGCTCGACCCCGTCGCCCCCGGTCTCGTATCCGCGGTACACATGGCGCTCGGGATTCGACAGGTCGAGCTCGCCGCGAGTGGTGACCATCTGCCCCATCATGTTTCGAGCCTTGCCTCGGAACGACATCTGCTTGGTCTCGCCGTTGTAGGTGCCGTTGTCGCGGATCATCGCCGTACTCGTGTTATCGATCCAGAAGGTCTCGTAGCGATCGTCGGCGTTGTTGTATCCGAGCACGCCGTAGCCCACGAACTCTCCCTCCGGACCCATGTCGGCACGCACCTCCTCGATCATGAACCGCCCATCGAGGATCCACTCGCGCTTGACCGTCCCCTTGGATTCCATCACGCCGGTGCCGGGGATGTGGATCTTGAAGGTACTCTCCCAGTTGCCGTCGAACATCTCCAGAATCTCGTGATGCTCGCCTGGCGCTGAGGGATCGGCACCCCCCGCCTCAACCGGCTGCACGCTCGCCGATGACTCGGTTGCCAGCCCGAGCCGTCCGGCTCCGTACGCAAGCCCCGCGACCACGACGACACCAAGAACTTGATTGACCTTCATCGCGATTCCTCCCCGCGGCACTCGCCGCATTGTTGAGACAAGTCTACCCGATCCGGCGGGCGGCCTGCCTGGGGGAGGAGTTCTGCGTATGGCATGGCTGGTGCAAAAAGCACGGCGGGCGGACCGAGGTCCGCCCGCCAAGTCAGGCTGTGCATTGCAATGGGCTTCTGTGAGCCCGGGGTCGCTTAGCAGGGATTGACGAAGGCGTCGAGGAAGCCGAAGAAGTCGTCCCCGTCGTTGTCGCCGTCGCCG